>JALGSW010000003.1 GCA_029821635.1 Candidatus Zipacnadia bacterium | reverse complement strand
CGCGCCAAGTGCATGGAAGAACAGGTCCTCTGGATCAGCGTCCAGATGGGTGAGGTAGCTCTGGGCGTCGTCAGTGAGGTTCGGCACGACCGAGACCTCATCTTCGCCGAAGAGGCCGCCGTTGTTCTCGTCGCCGTTTCGGAGGTACAGAGGGAACATCTGGGCGTTCGATTCGACGATGTGGTGATCGGCGAGTACGGTTGTGAACTGCGGCTGGTAGAAGAAGGCCTTGCGGTTGCGCTCTTCCGCGCTCAGCCACACGTTGCCCGGGAAGACGTGGGGGCGGTAGTCGGGACGCTTCTCGTCGAGCAGTTTGCCTGCCGGCTCCCAGTACAGCCAACGATGATCGAAGGGTCTATACAGGTAGGGGAGGAAGCTGCTCTCAAGTACTCCGCGGGTGACGAGGCTGTCACGCGTGCCCTGCGCGTCAAAGCGAGCGGTGCTGTTCATTGCGGCGGGCCATCTGCTCTCAACTTCGGCATGACTGACGGATGGATCGAAGTACGCATTCAACCGCTCGCTCAGCAGGTCTTCATCCATGTCGATGACGAATGAATCGCGGCTTGTCTTCACCCCAGGGAAAGACTTCGGGAACAGCGCAGGCAGGAGAGGCCACTCAAAGTAGCCTTGGGCAGCCCGGCGTGGCATGAACGGGTAGCCTATCTCCACCCGAGGCGTGAACGCCTCATACGCTGGCTCAGCGTCCTCGAGACTCCCGATGAGTTCCGCTCGTTTCTCAGTGCCCCAGAACTCCCGATAGGTCAAGCACGCACGGTCACCGTGATTGCTGCGCCGCACGAGGCCCGCGATCGCGGTGCCTACCTGTATGCCCACACGACTTGACTCCGTCGAGAAGACACTCGGGTCCGGCTTGCCCTCCGGGGTCGTCTTCCCGGTCCGGTACCTGTCACCGTTCAGGTTATCGATCCAGACATGGTCGAACGCCTCCAGATACCTCTCGCGCATGCCCGTGCACGACAGGCTATCAAGCCACGAGTAGTTCGAGATGAAGCAGACGATGCCCCGGCCCATGTTTTCCACGATCTGCCGCTCGGCGATCCGGAAGAAGCGCACATAGAGGTCGTTCAGGCCCTGCCCCTCGGGCTTCGGTGCGCGCTTCGTCTGGCGGTAAGCCTCGACGAGATCGCGTTCCTCCCCCATCGCCAGTCCGGCATAGCCGTTGTACGGCGGATTGCCAATGACGACGAGGACGGGCTTTGACCGCTTGACCGCATCCGCGGCCTCCGCCTCAGCCTCAAACTCCGGGAAGGGCAGGGCACGTTTCGTCTCATCCGGCGGCTCCCAGCCGGTCAATGCGTTCGTGAGGTAGACGCCCGCGCGCTCCTCGGTCTCATGCGACAGCGGCGCGCCGAGGTTGCGCAGTGTCAGCCCGATCTGCAGGTGCGCCACCACGAAGGGCGCGGGGAGTATCTCGAAGCCGAAGACGCGCTCCCTCGCCGCCTGCTTGATGTCGTGGGCGAGCATATCGTCGGCGCCGCGCTCGCGCAGCGTCCGCTCGATGCGATGCAGGACCTCCACGAGGTAGGCGCCGGTGCCGCAGCAGGGGTCGAGGACGTAGACGTTCGGGTCCGCGAGCCCGTCGGCGATGTCAAGCTCCTCGCGCAGCACCCGGTCCACCCGCTCGACCATGTAGCGCACGATCTCGGTGGGCGTATACCACACGCCAAGCTGCTTGCGCAGTTCCGGGTCGAACGCCTGCAGGAAGGGCTCGTAGAAGTATTGGACGGCCTGGCCGTCGTCGAACTGGTCGAAGAACGAGGCGCGGTCGACGCGGTTGAGCGCGTCGGCGGTCCATTCGAGCACTTCGACGACATGCAGCGAGCGGAGCTTGCCGGGCTGGGCGATCTGCTGGTAGAGCGCGGCGATCATGGGCACGTGCAGCGTCCACTCGGCGGCGTGCCAGTCGAAACGGTCGCCGGAGGTGGGGTCGTGCTCGCGCGACCAGATGACCCATGCGGAGAAGATGCCGTAGAAGAGCGTCTGGACGAGCGTGGAGCGGAAGAAGTGATCGCCCTCCTCGCCCTCGAAGGTGAGCCCGAGCGCCTCCTCCAGCGCCTTGCGGAGCGACTGCAGCGCGGGGATATCGGCTTCATCGACGCGCGCCATCGCCTCGCGGGCGTAGGACGCGAGCAGCCACGCGACGTCCTCGGGATCGCACAGCGGGGCGGCGTGGGTCATGAAACGCTGGATGAAGTCCACGAAGCGCGCGCCGTGCTCGTCGGCGGCTTTGCGCGGAGTCTGCGTGAGCGCCCAGAACTCGTCTTCGCCGGCGGCGAAGCTGAAGCGGCCGAACTCCTTGCGCTCGCCAGTGACGTTCTGGCCGAGGAAGACGAACTCGCGGTAGTTGGTGACGAGGACCTGGCGGTACTTCTCGAAGTAGCGGGCGACCTGAGCGCCCTCCGCGACGGCGTCGATGGCCTGTCCCGCGCCCTTGACCTCGATGACCCCGCGCGCGGGACGGCCGCCCTGGAGGATTTCGGCCGCGGCCCCGGACTGCATCTGCTCGCGGGTGAACAGGCCGCCGTCCGGGATACCCGCGCCACGATTGGCGAGCTGCATGACGCAGCGCACCTCGGGGTCGAGCTCGTCGCCGATGGCATTCAGCAGCGTCGCGAGCGGCTCGTAGTACGAGGTCTCATCGGTGGCCGCGCCGGTGACGTGGATGTCACGCAGGCGCTTGAGGTAGTCTTCTACCGGGTGAGACAAGGTGGGCTCCCCCTTCGGTACGCTTCGTGTGCGGGGAGGTTCGCGGGGCGATGTGGGGTTCCCTTCATGGTATGCAGACGGCTGCACGGGCGAGACGCCCGTGCCACGGGGAGGCCGAAAGGTCACGGCCCCGCCCGATCAATCGGGCGGGGCCGCTGTGTGTCTGGCTGGCGGGCTGGAAGCCCGCCCCACGAATGCTACTCTCACGGCGAGGGCGGGGGCAGGTTTGAGAGGCTCATCCCGAACCACCAGAGCGCCTCGGCCAGCTCATCGTGCGATTCCATCACGCTGCCCGCGACCTCGCTCGGGTCGGCGGCGATACGCTCAGCAAGCATCTCCTGCAACTCCGCCGGGCCGATCCCGAGGATCTGCGCGGCCTGAAGCTCATCAGCGTCCCAGCCCGTGGCCTGCAGCCGCTGCTGGTAGGCCATCACCGCGGCGGGGGTCACCGTGATGTCGTTGACGCCCGCGTTGCGCAGGGCCTGCAGCACCGCCGTAAGGTCATCGGAGATCTGCATCATCCCCTGCCCGGCCTGGCGCTTGTACTCGATGAGCTGCGCCGCCTGGAGCGTGACCCACTCGTCATCGTTGGCGGCCAGTGCGCCGCCGAGGCGGTCCTCCGTGATGTTCGCCGCGCGCACGATCGCCAGATTCTCCGCCAGCGCCTGCGAGAGCGCTTCGACCGCCATCGTGTGCTCCATCGAGACCCCGGCGGCGGGCGTGAAGCTCGGCAGTGAGACCGGCTCGGGCATGGCAATCTGATCGTAGTCCGGGACAGGCGGGTCGCCGCCGAGGGCCTTCGAGGCCTTGCCCCACGCGTCGAAGTTGAAGTCCAGGATCTTGCCGAAGAGCGCGTTCGGAAGGCCCAAACCGATCTTCCCCGCAAGCGTCCCAACGGGGTTTGTCACGAAGTCCACGACGTCCTTGCCCTTCTGGATCGCATCGATGGCCTTGCGTGCGCGGTTCATCGCGCCCTTGCCATCACCGCCGGACGGGCCGTCGCCGTCGTCCTCGTCCGGACTCGTGTCGGGTCGATAGGTCGGGATCTGGCGTGAGCCGCCGGAGATGCCCAGGCGCTGCCGATCGCGGCTCGCCGGGGTGCCGCTGCCGCGGGATGGCCTGAAGAAGCCGCCGCCGGGATTGCCCCATGAGGCCTGGCCGATGTCGAGGACCGTTCCTGTGGCCCACGGCAGCACGGCGAGCCGCGTGCGCTCCTCGGGGTCGCGGAAGGCCGTGTCGCTCTCGCGGCCCTCAAGCAGCAGCATCAGCTCCGACGCAACCGCCTCGCGGCCCATCGCCTCCCACCGGCTGAGGTCCACGTTCGCGACGCCCTCGCGCTCGGCGAGACGCCCGAGAGCGTTCGCGAACTGCTGCAGGTTGAGCACGTTGCCGACCAGCGGCGAGTCGGGCGAGGCGCCGTCGACGTTACGCGCAAGCTCGCGCACGTCGCTCAGCGCGGAAGTGCCTGCCGCGTAAAGCGCGCTGAGGTCTCCGGTAAAGGCGCCACCACCCGAGGGCACTCCGGTGAGCACTGCGTCGCCGGGAAGGCAACTGAGGTCAACGACCTGCCCGCCCGCGGCGATCAGCCGGATGCTCTGCAGCACGTGCGCGGCCACGTTCGGGTCGCCCTGCGCGACCAGCGGGCCGGTCGCGGCGTAGATGGCCTCGATCGTGTTCCCTCTGCGGTCGATGAGCGAGGTGATGCGGCCGGCCTCGTCGGCGATGGCCCTGAAGGGCTCCGGTGCGTAGAGTTGCAGCTTCGTCTCCGGGTAGCCATCGGGGCTGAAGCGCACGAAGAAGCCGCCGGGCTCGAAGGACCAGCGCCCGTCGGGGATGACCGCCCCGCCCTCGGTCGGAGCCGGGTCGCCGGCGAGCACCGCGACCTCCTCGAGCGCGTCGAAGTCGTAGACTTCCTGGCGCAGGCGATCGCGCAGCCTCGCCTCGGCCTCCAGCACCATCCGCACCTCGTCGGGGATGTCGACGAACGCCTGGTCCATCAGCTCGTCGGGGATCAGGCCCAGCGCGCCACCGTTCAGGCGGCGGATCTGCTTCTTATCCAGCAGCACCTGCGCGACGTCGCGCAGTTCCGTGGGCATGTCATTGATCTTCGCGCGCGACTGGATCGCCCAGATCAGCGACTGAACCTTGTCCTGCGCAAGCTCCGGGTGCGCCATCGAGCGGTCGAGCACGTCCTGGATGACGCCCGCGAGGTCACCCTTGAGCGGAGCCCAGAGGTAGCCCTCGCCCTGGCCGGGGCCGTAGGTGCCCGCGTGCAGGCAATACGAGCGCGCGTCCAGCTCGTACATGCCCGGAACCGCGACGATGAAGGCGCCGTCGCCGGTGTCGGGGAGCTGGCACATCGGCGCAGTGATGAAGGGACTGAGATCATCAAGCAGCGGCACACCGAAGACCGCGTCATCGAAGGTGGTGGAGATCGCGGGCTCCTCTGTGAGTATCTTGTTGAGCCCGGGGATCTTGCCCTTGAGGACGTCACCTACGACGTCGCCGAGGTCAGGAAGACGCGGGAACTGCGCCATTGCCGGCGCGGTAAGGACCATGAGAACGAGCGTGAAAGCTGCAGCAGTCCGGAATCGGCGCATCGCAGCCACCTCCAACGACTGATGGTTGTGCGCGGGCATATCTACCTTCGTCAATGCATTGGCATGATCCTGCCGCGATTGTTGCGGCTCAATGCGCAGGTCGAGCCGCACGCTACGGGCCCCGTCTACCCGAGTTCCGCCTGCAGGTCGATGGCGGCTCGCGCCACGCGCCAGCGCCAGTAGTCCATCGTCGAGCGGTCCCAGTTGTTCGCCGGGTCGAGGTAGTCGCGGGAGATCGCGGCGCTCAGCTCGTCGAGCACCTCGCGAGCGCTCCGCGCGGCCTCGCCGCCCGCCGCGGGAGTGCCCTCCGCCCGCGCGAGCAACTCCTCGAGGAGCTGCACGTAGCGGTAGTCATCCACGCCCTCGCGCTGGTTGAGCATCCCGATCGAGGGCAGGACCTCCCAGTCGGGCGTGAAGTGGCAGTCGCACGAGACGCGCGCGCCGGAGGGCAGCGCCTCGAACGGATCGCGCGAGTCGCCATCGTAGCTGAAGGACCACTGCGCGCGGTTGATCGCGCCCACGCGCCACGGGTAGAAGCCATAGCTGAAGCGCGTCGCGCCCATGTTGTAGAGGCCCAGCGTGCAGCCGTGGTCGCGCAGCTCGTCGATCGTGGCGCCGGTCACGGGGAAGGCCGCGTTGGGCATGACGATGTCGGCCTCGTCGAGGTACTCGCGGGCGATGGAGGAGCGCAGCGCCGAGATGCAGGTGCGGAAGCCGCCCGGAACACGCTCGCGGCACACGTTCAGCGCTTTGAGCAGCTCGCGACCGTAGCGGGCGCCCTTGGCGCCATCGTTGCCCAGCTCGTCCTGCACGTAGAAGACCAACTCTGGCAGATCCTCTGAGCGCACTTGATCGTAGAGGAAGGTGAGCATCCGTGTCATGCCGTCGATCGCCTCGTCAGTGAAGACGATCTCATCGATCGGCAGCTTCACGGCCTGCGCGCGCCCGAGGAAGCCGGGGACCTTCGGGAACATCTGCGGCCCGCCGAGGTAGTAGGGGGAGATCGTCTCGGAGAACTCGGGGATCGAGTCCGCGAGCCGGAAGACGTCCATGTAGTAATCCCACGTGTCGGTGGTCGTGATCTGCCCGTCGGCGCCGAACTCCAACGGATACCAGCCGAGGCTGTCGAAGAGCCCGGTGAAGCCCTGGTCGGCGAGGAAGTGCATGCGGCTGCTCAGCGCCTCGTGGATCAGCTCGCGCGGCGCCTCGGCGAACATGCGGTAGTGCCGGAAAGTCGTGCTCGCCAGGTCCCCGGCGTAGACACCCGCGTAGAGGCGCGACATCGGCAACTCCAGCGGCAGCACGCGCACCTGCAGCGGCAGCGCGATGTCGGCGTCGGCTGCGCTGAGGGTCAGCGTACCCTCGTAGTTGCCTGGCTGGGCGTCCTCGGGGGTGAACAGGTCCACGCGGAAGCCACGCGTGAGGCCCTCCTCCATGCGATCGGGGCGCCAAGGCACGAGGTAATGCGGCCGCACCTCGTAGCCGTCGGTGACCGGGTACTCGCCATAGCGGACGTAGCGGATGTCCAGCGCCTCGGCCGGGATCGTGCCCGCGTCTCCCGCGAGGTCGCTCGCGATGAGGTCCACCGGCCCTGCGAGGTCGCGCAGGGGCAGCACAGCCACGACTCCCGCCTCGCGCTCACCGGGGCTGGCGAACAGTCGCATCGGCCGGCCGAAGTCCTGCGGGATGGGCCGCGTGGCGGGTCGGAGGTCGTCGGCGCCCTGCCGCACCCAGATCGCCGCACCCGCGTCCGCCATCGCCGTAGGAGGCTCGGGCGTCTCGCGCTCGGGCTGCCGCTGCCGCCACGGATACTGCGCATTGAAGAACGCCTGCTGCTGGTTGCTCAAGCTCTCCACGGCTGCCTCGCCCGCCGCGCTGCCCTCGGGGAAGATCAGCAGCGCGTTGATCGGCGCGTACTGCGATGCCGTCACTTCCAGCGAGCCGCCCGCCACCTGCACCGTCGTCTCCGCCCAGGGGATCCAGCGGTCGATGTTGGCCTCGTAGAGGTTCACGTCCGGATGCCAGTCGCGGTAGTAGTTCGCGAAGTAGCGGCCGTCGGGCGCGTAGAAGCTCTCCGGGCTGGCGTCCTGCTCGAAGACCACCTGGTCGCCGGCGGTGATGGAGTACTCGCGGAAGTGCGAATCCGGACGGTTCGCACCGGGACGGGAGTACTGCCCGGTGAGCGCGACCACGCGGTACGCGCCGTCGGGCAGGTCCACGCGGAAGGGCGTACCTCCGTAGATCCCGTCGCGGGTGACGTCGTCGAGCACGAGCACGTCGCGGATGACTCGGCGGTTCTGATCGAAGGCCGTGGTGCGCGCGCGGCCCTCCGTGTATCCGAAGCCGCGGTCGGCGTCCCATGCGGTGCCCGGAGCGACGGCGTAGAAGCCTTCGCCCACGGGCGTGTCCGCTGAGCCGAAGTCGAAACGCCAGACGCCGTCGGCGGGTGGGACGGGCAACTCCGCCGTTGCGTCCTGCGCCCAACCGGCGGTCGCTCCCGCGACCAGGCAGATCGTCAACCCAACCATCAGTGCTCGCACCATCGCAGGGCCCTCCACTCACAGCCTACTGCTCGTTAAACGAAATCTCTCCGTACTTACTCTTCAGCGCGGTTACCTCCGCGGCGCCGGCCCGGTTGAGGGCCGCCATCTGCCGCGAAGTGAGGTAGTCCATCGGTACCTGGGCCTCCCACGCGAGGTCCAGGTACTTGTCCAGCGCCAGTCGCCCGAGGGGCAGTTCCCAGTTGCGGCGGAGCAGCTCGCGGGCGACCTGATCCTGCTCGCTCTCGCCCTCGCCCGGCAGGCCGCCGGAGTACGCGTAGACGTAGGCCATGCCGCGGAAGACGGTCACGTAGACGGGAACGGCCGATTCGGGCTCGAGTTTCCAGCCCTCGCCGCTGGACTCATGCGCAAGCGAGGTGGCCTCGATGATCTCGAGCAGGCGCGTGTTCTGCGCGGCCTCGTCGCCGCCTGGGTAAAGGTCGTACGGGAAGTCGGGTTCGAGCCCCGACTGGAGCTGGCTCCATCGCCCGGACTGTGCGGAGGCCATCGCGACAATGTAGCTGAGATAGCCGGCGGTGGCATCAGTCGCAGACAGGCGCGCCACCCAGGTCAACTGCTCCCCGCCATTGGTGGGCCGCAGCGCCAGCGCGCCCACCGGATCGGGGTAGCCGGCGCGGACAGCCTCAACCGCATCGCCTGCGTGCAGCGTGCCCAGGTTCACCTGCACCGTGATCACGTTCTCCGTCTGCCGCACGAGCACGTCCGTCCCGTCGGACTGCGGGACCACGAATCCCCCGCTCGGGCCGGTCGTGCGGAAGTCCACGGCCATCTGCCGGAGCATCCGCTCCACGACCTGACCCGGCTCTGCCGGTGGGGCCTCATCATCGCCAGGCCGCTGCAGCCATCGCGCGATCTCGACGGCCGGGAGCGTCCAGCGCGTCCCGTCGCCGCGATCGACCTGCAGTCCAACGAGCTCGCCCTCGGCATCCACGAGTGGCCCGGTCGAGCTGTCGTCCTGCCCGGCGGTGTGCGCAATCGACCGGCCCTCGGCGCCGGCGGCATACTCGCTCACGCTGCCCGCCTCGACCACGAGCCGGGTCATGTTCAGCGGAGCCGCCAGCAGGAAGACGTCGGTGCCGTCGGGCAGGTCGTCGCTGAACGGCAGGGCGGCCTCGTCTCCTGCATCGACGGAGAGCAGCGCGAGGCCCTGCTCGGCGCTCTCGCGCAGCACGGTCGCTGTGGCGCGCCGCTCGCCATCGGCGCCCGGATGGAAGATCGCCTCGATGGTGCGCGTGTGCGCCGTGCCCGCGTTCTCCCCATCTCCGACCAACAGCGAGATGACTGAGGCGTCCACGATGATGCGCCGGTGCTCGCCCACGACGGCACCGACCGTTCGGCGTTCTGCGCCGCCCCCGGCCGCCCGGAGGTGCACCTCGATCAACGGCGTGCTGCCGACGACGGCCGTCAGTGCCCTGGAGGCCGCGTCGAGCTCCGCCGGCGTCTCGCCGGGCCCAGGAGCGACCTCACCGCGTCGGATGTCGCATGCGCCGGGCAGCAATGCCAGCACTGCGACCATCGCCAGGCTCGCACGGATCACGGCTGCGCCTCGCCTTCGAACGGCGACCGGGCGACACGGAAGATGTCGCTGCCGCGCGCGACTGCCTCGCCGTCCTCGCTCGCAAGCAGCTCCAGCACGTACACGCCCGGCGCGAGGCCCCTCACCGGAAGATACGCGCGCATCTCCGGGCCACCGGCGTCGCCCAGTTCCTGCTCGGCGACGACGCGCCCGTCGGACCCGGTGAGCTGCGCCGTGAGGCTGATCCTCCGAGCGGTGAGCTGGCCCACGCCCAGCCGTGCTGAGAGCTCGATCGGGGGAGCGTCGCTGAGGACAGCGCTACTGCGCAGGTCCACGAGCATCGGGCCGGGCAGCACCCCGGTGCGGCGGGTGGCGAAGACGAGGGCTCCAGTGGGATCGGCGACCTCGATCTCGGCCTCCCAGGCGCCGGTCGCGGCGGTGATCGTGAAGGGCAGGCCAGGCTTCGCGTCGCGCGCGCCCGTCAGCTCGAACTGAACGCTCTTGTGCAGCCACTGCCCCGGCGCGCGGAAGGTCAGAGACAGCGTGTAGTCGCCCTCCGGCCCGCCGAGCTGCCGCGCGTCCAGGCGCAGGAGGTTGCGGCCCTGCCCGACGCCGGACAGGTCCAGTGCGGTAACGTCCATGCGTGGCTCCCCGAGCACCGCGACGCCGAACTGGAGCGGGTCGTGCCACGAGTTGTTGGGCGAGAGCGTCGTGTACTCCTCAGTGTCCCAGTCGGCGCTGGTGATGTTCAGACCGAGGCGGTGTCCGGCGGGCGCGCCCTCCAGCCCAATCGAGGCCAGCGGCAGCGCCATCTCAATGCTCCACCATGCGTCCTCGACATGCACCGCGCGAGCGAGATTCGAGTCCCACGACTCGTCGGTGATGCGTTGGAGCACCGTCGCGCCGGGGCTGTCGGCCCGGGCATCCGGGACCTCGACGTTCTCGTGCACGGCATCGTAGAGTACGCCGCGGGAGTTGAGGATCAACTGCAGGTAGCGCGTCCCCGAGCTGAAGGGATCGAGGAAGACCTCGACCTCGTCATCCTCCCAGATCGCTGCGTCGTCCAACTTGAGGGTCTCCACGCGCAGTTCCGTGCCCGGCTCGCGCTGCAAGCGGACGCCGAGGTAGAGGTTACGCGCGTCGTACGCCCCCCACGCCTCCCGACTGTGCCGGGCCGGGGTGGTCGAGAGCCCCAGGCGGAACTGCCCCATCCGCGCGCGGTCATCGCGCCAGATGGGCTCATCGAGGCGGCCGTCGATCGTCGGCGCGACCTCGGCGCGCGGGAGGTCGAAGACGAGGCGGTTCGCCTCGGACACGACGGCGGGCGGCGGCTCCGGGCGGCTGAACTGGATATCCTCCAGCAGCTCTGCCCCGGCCCGGTGCGCTCCGGGGAGGACGAGGGCGATCAGCAGCGCGACGTGCAACCGGCTCAGGCGTCTCTCAGTTTGCAAGGGGACCCTCCGCTCGTGTAAAGGGCAGCAGCAGTTCGCGGCTGCGCTGGCCCGGCTCGGCGCCGAGCGCCAGCCGCAGCGCGTAGCGGCCCTCGATGAGATCGGGAACGGTGACGGACAGGACGGGGTCGCGCATCGACGCGGTCATCTCGCCGTGAGCGAGGCTGCGCATGCCGTCCGGGGCAGTGATGTCCCAGCGCAGCCCGCGCAGGCCCGCCGCCCACGCCTCCTCGGAGATGCGCACGGCGACGGGCAGCACGTTATCGGGCGCCATCAGCGTCTGGCCCCACGGCAGCTCCGCGTCCAGCGGAGGCGGCGCGAGCACCTCCAGCCGCACGTCATCGAGGTAGACGACGGGGCTGTCGGCGAGATCGGGCGTCTGCCTGACTGTGATGTTGAGGTCCGCGCGCGTGGTGAGACCCATGCGGAAGATGAACGTCCTGCTCGCGACCGCCCACTCATTCACGTCCGCATTCAGGCGAAGCGACTGGTGGGTAAGCAGCCCGTCTTGCCCCCACTGACGCATGGTCATGGTGAGCTGATGGACGGTTGGGCCGCCGGCGAGCAGCACCTGCGCGGACATGCGCATGGTGGCGCCATCGAAGGGGGCAAGCGTCTCGGGGCTGAGGCGCTCCTGGGTGATGAGCGTCCGCTCGGCCCCGACGGTGGTGAGGTCGAGGACGAGGCAGCGCCGTCCCTCATACGCCTGCTCATCGGTGTAGCGGATCGAGTCGGCGATCAGGGCCGCGCCGGTGCCCTCGCGGGGCGGCCAGTCGGTGAAGGCCCAGCCCGGCGCGTCGGGGTCCTCAAAGCCGGGGTTGGCGAGCAGGTTGGTAGCTGCCGCAGGAGTCGGCGCGAGCGGCGGCAGTTCGACCTCCTGAGCATGGGCCAGCGCCGTAACGATGACTGCGGCGAGCAGCGTTAGCGCGACCGGTCGGTGTCGGTACATTCGTCTTCTCCCCGTCATGCGAGGCTACCCGCGCGTCGACTTAGAAGGCATTCGATAGCCCGTCGGCTTTCCCCTCCCGTGTTCGCGGGTTGATTCGGGCAGCGCCGACAGGCGTACATATCAGAGCCCGCCCGACACGGGTGTCTGTCGGGCGGGCTCGTGCTTCATCAACCTTCGTCACGTCTCGCTTCTTCGTGCCACCTCCGAGTGAAGATCTATGCGTTACTGCTCGTCTCGGAGCCACAGGTGGATCATAGGCATCACTCCGTATGTCTCCTGTAGCGCTTCGTGGCAGTTCAACTATACCCAACCAAAGCTCAGCATAAACCTGCATGCGAAGGGATATTCCGGCCCTCAGCGGAACCTACTCGGACGCCAATACACCCGCTTTGGGAGGCCCTGACCTGTGAGGAAGCTTCTACCCGCGGCCCTTTGTCTGATCGCACTCGCGTGCGCATCGGCGCAGGAGACGCCGCTGATGGACGCGCCGCCGCCGCTGCTCTCCGCGGGGCGCACGACCGTCCCACCGACCATCGACGGCACGGTCGATCCCATCGAGTGGCGCTTCGCGGGCGCCGCCACCGGCTTCATCAACATCGCCGACGCGAACCTCGCCGAGGTGCAGACGGTCGTGCGCGTCGCCTGGGACGCCGATCGCCTCTACGTGGCGTTCGAGCTGCCGGTCGATGCCGAGGCGCTGCCACGGACCTCTGTGATGGAGCGCGATGCCAGCGTCTGGGCCGACGACTCGGTGGAGATATACCTGCTGCCCGAGGGCGGCGAGGCGGACGCGCTGCAGATGATCGGCAACTCCGCCGGCACGATCTTCGACCGCCGCGGCGCGGACAAGGCGTGGGACGCCGACTGGGAGTTCGTGAACCGCGTCGAGCGCGGGCACTGGAGCGCGGAGCTGGCGGTCGCGTGGAGCGAACTCGGCGTCGAGGTCCCGGCCGGGCAGACCTGGCGGGCGCAATTCGCGCGCTCCGCCGGCGTGACCACCGCCTGGGCATACACGGTGCGCGGCTACAACAACCCGCCGCTGTGGGGCTACCTGCGGTTCGCCGAGAACGGGCCAATCTCGCAGGTGACGGGCATCGACAGCTCCCAGGAAGGCCTCGTGACCGTCGATGGCTCGATGATGATGACCGGCGTCGACGGCGGGCGGATGTCCGTCGGCGCGGATCTCGAGGCGTTCGGCCCGGCGCGCGAGCGCACCGCCCCATCGCCCAACAATACCGACTGGCCCGAGCGCCGCACCTGGACGATGTCGCCCGGCGGTCAAAAAATGTTCAGCCTGCCACTCAAGTCGGGGCCGGAGGGGCGGAAGCTGCTGGCGATCGCGACAGCCGATGCCGAGGGCGCCGTCAGCTACCGCCAGTTCGTCCCGCTCGTGGCGAAGGAGCCCGAATACGTGAAGCTGCTGGCGCACCCGTCGGAGCGCTTCGCGTGGGTCCGGGCGGACCTGCGCGGCTTCCCGCAGGAGCGCCTGGATCTGCTCCTGCGCGCGAAGCAGCGCGACGGGGAGGCGCTGTTCACTGCCGCGCACGAGGGGCTCGCGTCCGGCGCCGGGCGCTACGCCCATCAGGACGTGAGCGACTGGCCGGTCGGCGAGTATGACTGCGACTGGCGGATCGTCGATCCCGAGAGCGGCGAGGTGCTTCGCTCGGGGCAGTTCGCATGGGAGCGGCGCGAGCCGCCGCAGTGGTATACGCGCGGCACGCGGCTCGGGCGAACGGACGCCGTGCCGACGCCCTGGACGCCGATGGCCTACGCTCCGGGAACGGTCGAGTGCTGGGGGCGGAGCTACGTGCTGGGCGATGAGCCGCTTCTGGCGCAGGCGACGGCCGCTGGTGAGGAGCTGCTCGCGGCACCGGTGCGGCTGGAGATCGACCGGGGAGGCGAGACCAGCTTGCTGACGCTGGGCGAGCGCCTCGCCATTCGCGAGCGCGAGATTGACTGCAAGTACACGGCGACCTGCGATCTTGGCGGGCTGCAGGCGCTGGTGACCACGAGCGCTGAGTTCGACGGGATGATCCGTTACGATCTGTGCATCCTCGCGCCCGATCCGGTGGCGGTCGAGGGCCTGCGGCTGGTGGTGCCGGTTAAGCCCGAGCGCGCGGAGTACTACAACTATTGCTCGTCCTACTACGCGCGGGGCTTCGCGGGTACACTACCGGCGGACGGGCTCTCGATGGCGTTCCAGCCCTTCGTCTGGCTGGGCGACAACGAGCGCGGGCTGATGTGGTTCGCCGAGTCGGCCGGCGGGTGGAGCTACGAGGGCGCGCCGATCTCGGTGCGCAGGACCGACGGCGCGACCGAGCTGGTGGTCGAACTGGTGAACGTGCCGACCGAGCTGACCGACCGGCAGATCACCTTCGGCCTGCAGGCGACGCCGGTCAAGCCCGTGCCGGAGGACTGGCGGGCGTGGCGCGTCGATCGCGTCTGGCCGAAACGCAACGAGATGACGCACGACGAGCGATGGGAGGAGCAGGGGGTGCCGATCAACTGGCGCTACCTGTGGTTCAGCGATGGAGCGAAGCCACTGTACGCGAACCTGCACACCGCGCCGCTGGACGTGATGGACACCCTCGGCGACTTCGCGACGCAGATGCACGAGCGCGGAGCGCGCGTGGTCCCCTACCTGTACCTGCACGGGGTGAGCAAGGGCGCGACCGACTACGATCGCTACTATGACGCGTGGCAGATCACTTCGCCGCGCCAGATCGGCGGCGGCGATCGGGTCATCATGGGCGCCTGCCCGGGCAGCACATTCGCGGACTACCTGCTCTACGGGATCGACCGCTGGGTGCAGAAGTACGGGGTGGACGGCGTCTACTTCGACGGCGCCGGGCCGCCTGTGCCCTGCGCCAACGAACTGCACGGTCACGGCTATGTGGCGGAGGGCGGCGGGCGCGCGCTGGAATACCCGATCTTCGGGCTGCGCGACTTCTACAAGCGCCTGTGGATCGCGCTCAGCGCGCGCGTCGAGGACCCGATCATCTGGATTCACGCCGACGGGAAGATGGCGACCCCATGCTTCTCGTTCGCAACCGCGAACTGGGAGGGCGAGATGGTGCAGGGGCCGCTACGCACCGGCGACGCATTCCTCTCGGACATGCTGCCGCTGGACTTCTGGCGAGCGCATAACATGGCCACGCAGTGGGGCGTCGTGCCGATGTGGCTCGTCACGACCGACCGCACGGACGACGAGATGGAGCGCCGGCAGATGTTCGACACGCTCGCGGTGCTCCTCCCGCACGGCACGCCAATAGGCCGGCGTGGGCACATTGCGCTGGATCTGCTGGAGAAGGTCTGGGGCTCCCAGGCGCGCTTTGGCATCGGGGAGGCGACCTTCCACGGCTACTGGGAGAACGCCGACCTGGTCGATCTCACGCCGAAGGACCCGCGCATCGTCGCGAGCTTCTACGAGCGCGATGGGCGGATCATGCTGATCGTCTCGAACCTGACCGAGGAGACGCGCAAGGTCACGGTGAAGCTCGCCGAACCCGTGCGCCCGAGGGGCCCGCTGACAGACGTGATCAGCGATGAGAGCGTGGAGGTCGATGGCGGGGAGTTCACGCTGACGGTGGACGCGAAGTCGTTCAGGATGCTCGAAGGATAGCCGGGAGGCAACCGACCATGCGCACAACGATCGTCATCAGCGCCACGTTGCTTGCAGCGACCTTCACCTATGGCGAGCAGCCGCGGCAGATCATCGCCACACCCGACGCGGCCGTGACCGTGGACGGAGTGCTCGACGAGGTTACCTGGCAGAACGCGCAGGTGACCGAGCCGTTCATGTACACCGGCTCGCACACGGATGCCCCGATCCAGACGCGCGTGCGCGTCGCGTACGATGACCGCGCGCTCTACGTGGCTGTGGAGGCCGACGAGCCGGCGATGGACGCCATCCGAGCGCCGGAGCGCGAGCGTGACCATGAAGAGATCTGGCGCGATGACAGCGTGGAGCTATTCCTGACGCCTGCTCTCGGCGGCATGGAGTACTTCCACCTGATCCACAACGTCTCGGGCGCGCGCCACGACGCGCTGCAGGGCGTGGCGGGCATGCCGACCGCGTGGAACCCCAAACCTGACTGGACCGTGGCGGTGCAGCGACACGCGGACGGCTGGACCTCCGAGGCGGCCATCCCCTTCGCGGCGCTGGGCGCCGAGACGCCGCTGCGCGGGGAGTTGTGGGGACTGAAGATCGCGCGCAGCCTCTGGGCGCGCGGCGGCGACCGCGGCCGGGGCGGCTTCACCTCGTGGAGCTACTGCCCCGGCGGCTACCACGACCCCAGCGCGTGGGGCTACCTCTACTTCGGCGGCACAAACCTGCTGCGCAACGGCGACTTCGCAAGCGACGCGACCGCCAAGGGCCTGCCGCCGACCTGGGCGGCCGCGCTGCGCTGGCGGCCCGAGGAGGCCGAGACGGGCTTCGTGCGGCAGGAGAGCCTCGATGGGGCGAACGTGCTGCACCTGCACAAGAACGCTGAGGCGAAGGGCAGCCTGCTCCCGCGAGCATACTGCAACACCACTGTGCGCGGCGGGCATCGCTACCGGCTCCTTGCGGAGATGCGCGGCGACGGCGCCGCGAACCTGATCTTCTCCTGGCGCTCCGACAGAGGCGACGGCTACATCCCGCTCCCCGCGAGGCTCAGCGATGAGTTCCGCAGCTTCGCAGCAGAGATCGACCTGCCGAAGGGCGTGAGCCTGCTCTCCACGATGTTCGCATTCGAGCGCGAGAGCGCGGGCGAGATGTTCATCCGTCGCGTGGAGCTGACCGACCTCGGCGTCCCGGCGCAGGTGCCGGAGGCGGACATCGTGCACCAACTGACAGCCGCCGCCGGCGAGCTGGTCGAGATGAAGCCGCACGACCTGCTGGCCGACGAGGATGGGCGCTACCATGACGAGCGACTGATCTTCACCGACACCGGGACGGGCACTGAGATCCGGCGCATCGACCGCGACTGGAGTTCGGGCGACATCACCTACTCGAACCGATACCCTTGGAACGTGGATGGCAGCGCGTTCATGCTCAAGGCGTGGGAGCGACCGGGGCCGCTCTACTTCATTGCCGATCCGAGCGGCGCGTCGTTCCGTGCGCTGGGGATCGAGCTGCCCAACCGGGCGCCGCGCTGGGGCTCTGAGCCGGACTGGCTCTACTACGGAACCCGCGAGGCGGTCATGCGCGTGAACTGGCGCACGCGCGAGCAGGAGGAGGTCTTCCGCATCCCGGACGAGATCAAGCACGGTGGGCGGCCTGCCTTCGGCTGGAACATGGAGTTGCCGGGGCTGGTCTACTACGAGCAGGGCTTCGGCCCGGATGCGCCGCTGTACTACGTGGACCTGAAGACCGGCGAGTGGACGCGCATCCCGATCACGACCGACTCGACCGGCGACCCGAAGGATGACTGGCTCTACAGCGCGGGCCTGACGAAGCTGCGCGGGGAGTGGTGGATCGGGTACTCGCTCAATCACCTACCTCACCTCTCCGAAGAGCACCCTTACCAGCAGCGGCTCTCGTCGCTGGACGGAACGGTCGGGATGAACCGGATGGCGCTTGGGAAGCCGGAGGGCGCGGAGCCGCAGCCTCTCTACAGCCACGGCGGCCGCTCGCCCGACGGGACGCTGGAATGCGGCTACCACGGCGGTGCGGTCGCGCTGTGGGACTACAACAAGTGGGAGGGACAGATCCTCGTCCCCGGCGCAGGCGGCGGGCACATCGCCTGGATGTACCAGAACGACTGGTTCCTGGCCGGGACGCAGGGCGCAGCGCTCTCAGGGCCGTTCGCGAGTCAGCTCATCAAGGTCTACACGGACGGGACCTGGTACCGAGTCGCCTACGGGAACACCGCGAGCAACGAGTATAAGTCCAACCTCTTCGCGAACACGAGCCCGGACGGCACGAAGGGCGCGTACATGTCCTCGATGCTGGGGTCGATCGACGTCTACTGGTGCGTGATCTCGTATCCCGAGCCTCCGAGCACCGTACGCGCCCAGACCGACGGTACGACCGTCCGACTGAGCTGGGAACGCCCTGAGCGCGCGGCGGAACTGCTCGGCTACAACGTCTATCGCAGCGACCTCAGCGGCGTGGGCTACACGCGGGTGAACGATGAGCCGGTGACCGAGCAGGCCTTCAGCGACACGCCGCCCGATGCGGGCCGCACGTGGTACTACGTGGTCACGGCCGTGGAACGGTCCGGGCTGGAGAGTCACCGTCACGCCGGGGAAGCGGTCGGCGGAGCGGCCGACGCGGCCGCCCCGGAGCGGCTCTTCGTCGAAGCGGAGGCGGGCGAGCTGGTCGCGCCTGTGCGGGAGAACCTGCATGGCTCGGCGAGCAACCTGCTGTTCGTG
The DNA here is from genome assembly GCA_029821635.1 of Candidatus Zipacnadia bacterium. GTDB lineage: Bacteria > Armatimonadota > Zipacnadia > Zipacnadales > UBA5352 > UBA5352. The sequence continues at coordinate 54,754 of JALGSW010000003.1, read as the reverse complement.
GACTACCGCGACGGCGAGACCGAGGGCTCGGCGACGTGGCGCTTCCGCACGCGCAACGCCGGCCCGCATACGCTCTGGGCGCGGATGCGCTTCCAGGGCTCGGGCGCGCCGGATGCGGGCTGGACGGTCAGCGCGGACGGGCAGGCGGTCGGGTCGCTGAAGAGCGGCTCGCGGGAGTGGGAGTGGGTGCGGCTGGAGGCGCCGGTGCCCGCACGCGAAGGCGGTACGCAGGTGGCCATCGTGGCGCGCGATCCGGGCCTCGCGATCGACAAGCTGCTGCTGACCGACGACGCCGGATTCGAGCCGGCAGGCAGGCAGCAGATCGATCCCGATCCGCCCGCGACACCGGGTGGCCTGGCGCTGACCGACGCGCGGCAGTTCGACACGCAGATCGCCTGGGAGGTCGTCGCGGACGCGGACCACTACCAGGTCCACCGTGGCTCATCAGCTGACCTCGAGGCGACGCAGGCGAGCCTCGTCGGCTCACCGGCGAGGGCTCAGTTCGCCGACTGGGGGCTGCAGGCGGGCGGGGAGTACTGGTACCGCGTCGCGGCGGTGGACTCGTTCGGGAACGAGTCCACCGCGACGCCAGCGCTGCGCGTGCAGACGCTCCCGATCGAGGGCGGTCCGGTGCAGGTCGCGCTGGAGGCCGAGGACGGGACGGTGGGCGGGCTCGGAGAGATGGTCGATGACGCCGAGGCATCCGGTGGGCGCTACGTGAAGATGGCCCCGCAGGGCGAGGGTGACGCGCAGGTGTTCCCGACGCTGGAGCTGGAGTTCGAGGCGCCGGTGGCGGGCGAGTACATCGCGTGGCTGAAGCTCTCCCCGGTGAGCAACCGCGGCTACGCCTACCTGAATGCAGCGATGGACGGGGGCCGGAAGAACGACCTGCTCTGCCGCTTCCCGGACCGCCCGGCGGGCTCGGGCCTGAACGACACGAGCATCTGGCGCTTCGTCTACGACATGCGTCGCGAGCTGCCGGTGCGCTTCCACCTGGAGCCGGGGCCACATACGCTGACGGTCTCGGAGTCGCACATGCAGGAGTTCGGGATCGATCGGGTGATCATCACCAACGACCTTGGGCGCCGGCCGGCCGGGCGGCTCCACGAGTGGCACTATGAGGTCGACTGGGAAGGTGCCGGTGGCTGAGCCGGAGAATGAGCCTCCGACTAACTTTAGCCGATCATGGCGGGTCCGGCGGAGGAGCGACGCAATGGCGACGATGCGCGAGGAGTGCGTGAACTACGCGATCAACCTGCAGATGTGCCCGTGCACGGCGGAGAACTGTGAGAACCGCGGTATCTGCTGCGTGTGCCTGCAGGCACACGCAGCGAAGGGCAGCAAGGTCTCGTGCATGAGAGGCACCGAGCGCGGCCCGGGGACGATGGGCCTCGGCGATCAGGCGGCGAAGTCGTGCGCGACCAACCAGGAGCGCAACCTCGAGTCCTGCGTGTGCACCTGGGAGCCGTGCGGCAACAAGGGCGTCTGCTGCAACTGCGTGCGCAATCACTTCAGCGTGGACGGGAGCGGCCGAGTTGCGTGCATGAAGTGAGAGTGGCGGCGGGGCCGGGCGCACGCGGAGCCCGGCCCCGCCGATCGCTTCAGTCCTTCTTCATGCGGCGGACGCGCAGGTACTCGACCGCGACCATCGTCTCGGGCAGGTCGGCCAGCGTGGCGATGCGTGAGACGTTGCGGTTGAGCTGCTCCTCGTGGAACTGCTCCGCGTCCGGCTCCTCCTCCACCGCCCTCGTCTCGGCGTCGCGCATGGCAAGCAGCGCCTTCGCGAACATGCCCGCGCGTACCACCGGGAAACGCCGTTCGCGGACGCTGCCGAAGAGCCGCCCGACGTCCTCGTAGAGCGTGCCCCAGATCGCCCGGGCCCCGGCCGTCTCGCGAACGACCTCCTGCTGGCGCGCCGCCATCTGCTCGCGGACCTCGCGCCGCTTCTTCTCGCTTTCCCACGCATCAGGTCCGGTGCCTTCGACGAGATCGACCCTGATCGGGCGTCCGACCACGGCCTCGACGCACGCGCGCACGAGCGGACCGTTCGCGGTGCTCGTCAGATGGCTGCCCAGGCCCATCTTGCCGGGGGGAATGCCGATGACGAAGGTCTCGTCGTCCATCATCAGAGCCTCAGCGGAGTTCGCCGCATCCCAGAGACTGCGGTTGAAGTCGCCCATGTCCTCGAGCAGCTTCTCGCGCGCCTGTTGCCAGATAGCATCAATGTCCTGCTGTTCGCTCATCTCAGCCCTCCTGCGGACGGTCGGTAGGCCCCGGTGTTCGGGCTACGGCTGGTGCGTCTCTCCCCCGGGGATGATGAAGCTCTCGGTCCAGTCGGGTCGCGGCGGGGCATCCCCGCTCCTGAGGATCGCCTGCCACTTCTCATCGGTGAGTCGATCTGAGGCCGGCCAGGCAAACTCCCAGTAGCTGAAGCAGCCGCCCCGGGCGATCTGCAGCCCGCCATCGGGGTGCGGGACGACCACATAGATGCGGTAGGCGGGACCGACGCCGACCTCCAGCACCTGGTCGAAGAAGCTGTGCACGTCGGCGATGGCGGCCATGTTGCGGTCGGTCTCGTTCTGGATGCTGAACCAGTTGCCGGCGCCCTCGCCGCCCTCGACCACACTGAGAGTCAGCCGCTCGAGTTCGCCACCGAAGTACTGGATGCGATCATACTCCTCGGCGGTTCGCGGCATGCCGGTGAGCTCCTTCTCCGCGATGCCCTTGAGGAACAGCAGCGTCTCCTCGAGCTTGCGGTAGGGTTCATCGAGCCGCGCGGGCAGCAGCGCCTGCGCCGAGAGCATCTCGCGCGAGTGCCAGGCCAGCCAGGCGAGCCGCGCGAACACCTCCGGGTAGGGCTCGACGTAGCCCTTCGGCGCGCCCATCGGCCCGGCGCCCATCTCCGCGCCGGACTGCTTGGCGTAGAGCACCGTGTCGTGCCGCAGTTCGGCCCAGCTCCCGAGCGAGGTGTTCAACTCCTTGTCGAGCCACTCGGTGTTCTGCATGAAGGTCGGGTAGCCGACGCCCGGCACCTCGAGCAGCGGCCGGAGGGAGTACAGCCAGCCCCAGTACATGTTGGAGCGCCAGGTATCCTCGCCGGTCTGATCCATCTGCGCGGTGACGGCGCCGAGCTGCGAATCGTAGTTGATGAAGCGGTCCTGATCGTACCGCTTGGTGAGGATCTCACGGGCGCGCTCCGAGCCCAGTGCCGCCATCACGTCGAGGCCCATCGGCACGTCACGCGCAGTCGTCGGCCCCGGCTCGCCCACGAGCGGCGAGACGAGCTGCTGCATCACCCACGAATCGGGGATGAAGCGCTGCCCGAGGAGGCGGAACTGGCGGCCCTGAAGCTTCGGCTTCCCGACCAGGTTCCCGGCAGCGTCGGCCTCGTGGAAGAACGGCGCGATCTGCGGCGCGGGGAGCTCCTCCCTCGCGCGCGCGAGGAACTCGTCAAGCTTCGCACCATCGGCGAGTTGCTCCAGCGGGAGTGCCTCGCCGAAGACCTCGCGGGCGACCGGCAGGTACTGCTCAAAGCCGAGGTCGTCGGCGCCGCCGACGAAGAAGTCGATCGGCCTCGCGAGACGCTCCCACGAGGAGCGGGCGGCCTCATCCTCGGCGAGCAGCTTCGTGAGCAGCAGCGCCTGGAGTGTCTGTGCTCGGTCGATCTCGGGCGTGCCGCTCTCCAGGTTCAGGCCGACGAGCCCGTACCACATCATCGCGCGGAAGTAGCGCCCGAGCTCCTCGCTGCGGGTGTAGTGGCCCCGCGGGTTGAACTGCGAGTAGTGGATGGTGGTGCCGAGCAGCGGCGACTGCGCGCGGCCCGCATGGGCGCCGATCAGCGCGATCTCCTCGCCCACGACCTCAGTGACCGCATCGGGTGCGGTGGCGGCCGGATCGAGCAGTTGCTGTGCGATCGCGAGGTAGGCGAGGTCGCGGGTGGCGGCGTCACGGAGGGCGCCCTCGGGAGCCTGCTCGACCTGGGCGGCTGCGTCCTGCAGCAGCGCCTGGGTCATCTGAAGGGCGAGTGGCGCGAGCTGGTCGGCCTCGAGGGTGCGCAGGCTGAAGTCGAAGAAGACGTGCCACGCCTGCAGGAGCGAGTCAACGGTGATGAAGTTCGCGGCATCGTCCGTCTCGGCGTAGTCCTCGTAGAGCATGAACATCTGCTCGGCCTCGTCGGGCGCGACGACGAAGCCGACGGAGGCAAGCTGTCGCTTCTGCCGCTCGGTGAGATCAGCGTAGTAGTCGAGGTTGCGGACAGTGCCGAGGTCGCGGGGGATCTCGTAGGCCTCAGCGGCGGGCGTGATGTTGACCCGGAAGCGCTCGGGCACGGCGGCGGACTGCTGCACGGGCGAGTCAGCGACCTCCACCGCGGGCTCGGTATTGTCCTCGTCACCGTTGCAGCCACAGAAGACGGTAATCATCAGGCCGGCGATGACTGCTGCCAGAGCGAGACGGCTGGCGGATAGCATGAGGGACGCCTCCTCTGTCGGATGCGAGTGCGGACGCGGCCGCAAACCAGATCCGGCGTGCGGTGCGAGTGTACGTGGGTATTCCTCCCGGCGGACGGGATTCCTGCGTGGCGGAACGAGGGTCAGAAGTCTGAGTCGTCAGGTGGCCGGTCGGTGGGGGCGTTCAGGTCGGTGAGGTCCTGCGCGTGCTGGTCGGCCTCGCGCCCGGTGCGAGGCATGACGGTCAGGTCCGCGCTGTCGGCGGGTACAGTGTCCCCATTGTCGTTACCGTTGGGCTTGGCCGCGTAGTCGTAGTAGTAATAGTAGTAATAGTAGTAATAGTCGCCGCCCGTCACGCGCAGCTTGTTGAGCACGATGCCGAGGATGTCGGCACGCGCGTGGCGGAAGAGGCGTTCTACGTCCGATAGGGCGCGTTCGGTAATCTGCCCCGACTCGGCCACGACGATGGTGCGGTCGAGCTTCGACGCGAGGATGGTCGCATCGGTCAGCATGACGGCGGGCGGAGAGTCGAAGATGACGAGATCGGCCAGTTCGGTCAGTTGCTCGATCATCCGCGACATCTGTTCGGATTCCAGCAACTCCGCGGGGTTCGGGGGCAGCGGGCCGCTGGTGAGCAGCCTGAGGCCCGGGACCTCGGTGTCTGAAAGCGCGCCGGCGACGTCCAGATCGCCGACGACGACGTTGGTCACGCCGACCTCGGTATCGACTTCGAAGAGCCTGTGCATGACCGGCCGCCGCAGGTCGGTGTCAACGAGGATGACGGAGACACCGCTCTGCGCATGGGCGACCGCGAGGTTGGCGGCGGTGACGGACTTACCCTCACCGGAGCCCGCGCTGGTGACGAGGAAGGTTGTGGCGGGCCGGTCGAAGAGCGAGAACCGTATGTTGCTACGCAGAGTCCTGTAAGCTTCAGCCGGCGGGCTCTTGGGCGCATCGATGGTGACGAGCGGCCCGGCCTCGTCGGAGCGCAGCGGAATGATCCCGAGCAGGTAGAGGTCGGTGACGCGCTGGAGGTCCTCGACGGAGTAGATGGTGTCGTCGAGGGCCTCGAGGAGGACCGCCAGCGAGAGGCCGACGAACAACCCCAGGGCGCCTGCGAAGACGAGCGAGCGGCTCAGCGAGGCCTGGATCTCTCTGGCATCTTCGGCCCGATCGACGACCTGCGCGTTGCCCTGCTTGGCTGAGATGGCCTCGGCGAGGCGGGCCTGGCGCAGTTCGCGCTGCAGGCTCAGATAGGCGTCGCGCGCGGCATTGAGGCGGTCGGTGAGTGACTGCCACTGCTGTCGCGCTTCGGGGAGGTCGCGGATCTGATCGCGGATGGTACCCAGCACGCCTCCCGCGGCGCCGATACGCGCCTGTGCTTCCTCGATCGCGAGGCGAGCGGACTTGATCTCGTTCTCGATACCCGCGGTGGCCGGATTCGCCCTGGCCGATTCGGCGTCGATCAGTTGCGGCGTGTTCGCCATGCGCTGCTCGAGATCACTGGCCAGCGCGCGCTGGTCAAGCACGAGCGGGTGACCGTCGGTGTACTGCGATTGCAGCCTCTGAAGCTCGAGGCGGGTGGAGATGAGCGTGTTCTGCAGGGCCTGCCACTCCGGGTTGGGCACGACGGCTTCACCGACCAGCACGTCGCCCTGGTCTGCCCGCACGGCCTCCAGTTCCTGCAGGCGGGCCTCGGCGGCAAGCAAGTCCCGCTGCGCCAAGCGTTGCTGGTCCTGGTAGGAGGCGAGGCTGTTGACAGCCTGAGTGATCTCGGAGTCGATGTCCACAAAGCCCGACTGGCGCGCGAGCGTCGTCATCTGTTGGATGATCTGTTCGAGATCGTCCTCGTACGCGGCAACCTGCGTCTCGAGGAACTCGCGAGCGGTCGTGCTCTCGGCCTGGCGGTCCTCGGTGTTGACGTCGACGAACGCCATGGCGGCGTAGTTGGCGAAGTAGCGCGCCTTGCGCTCGTCGGGGGAGGTGGCGTCGATGCGCAGCAGGTCGGGCTCGATGACGCCAACGCTGAGCGTGCTCTTTATCTCGCCGGAGGTGGCGATGATGCGTGCCTCGCTGGGAAGGTTCTGGAGGTGATCGACGGCGAGGTCGGTGACGGCACTGCTGCGGACGATGCGAGCGTAGGTCTGCATGGCGACGTTGGGCGCCATGTTGGCTTCCGCGCCGGTGACCCAGAAGAAGCCCTGCGGGCGCTGCTTGATCATCACGAGCGCAGTTGCCTCGTACACGCGCTCGCTTGAGAGGGCGTAGAGCCCTCCCACGAGTGTCGCCACCGCGGTGACGACGAGGATGAACCACTTGCGCTTGGACAGGATCCGGATGTAATCCGGAAGGCCCAAGTGTCGAGGCTTGATCTCTTCAGCCGCCACGCGTGCCACCCGCGAGTCCTGATGCGTTGTAGGTGAGTTGTTGACTACTCACCCCCTCGACCGGGGCATGATACCATCGCCATGCGCCCGCTGTCAACGTCGAGGGGCATCGGGCGAAGGTCGGAGGTGGACCGCCCAGGCGCGGCGAACGACGTGTCGTGCAGCACCCATCGGGCCGGACGAAGGTTGACGCGGGGGAGGTCCTGATGGGGCCGCGCCGGCGGCGGAGATGACCGCGGCTCACACCGGGCGGATGCGAGACCATGGGAACATCGACGTGGCACAGATCGCCTGAGACGGAGGCCTGGAAGCGGGTGCGCGAGCTGTACGCGCAGCCCGACCCCTCGCCACGTGAGGTGGTCGCACGCATCGTCGCGGCGCTTGAGCCCGAGACGCGCGCAGGCATGGGCGATTCGGCCGCAGCCACGTGCCTTGGCACCGTGATCGCGGGCGTGCAGCGTGTGCAGAAGGTGGGGATGGGCGCCACGTTGCAGGGCCTCGGAGTCGGCCTCGCGCCCGCGGCGGTGCAGATGGCCGCCGGGCTGCGCGGACGCGCCGAGGAGGTGATCGCCGCCGAGGGCTTCGCATCTCGCTTCGGCGACCTCGCCCTGGAGGCCGTCGGCACAGCGGCGCTGGCCATCGCGACGCTCTCCACCTCTGGCGCAGGCATCATGGAGCTGCCGCTGTCAGTAGCGGAGGAGAACTTCGCCCGCTTCGGCCGCGAACGGCGGTTGCACGAGGCGGCGGCGCTCTTCGTGGGCCACGACCTCGACAGGACTTTCCGCTACTTCGTGGCGCGCGATGTCGGCGACTTCATCGGTGGCGAGGGCATCCCGTCGGTGAGCCACGCGAACCGACTCGAAGACGCTGTCGCGGCGCACTGCCGGCAAGCCTGGGAGCGGCTCGCACTCGACGCGTTCGAGGATGACCTCGGTGCGGTGGTCGAGCTGTCGCCGCGCGGCCGGGTCGAGACACTGTCGCCGATCATGGCGGCGGGCGTCGGGCGGGGCCTTGATCGGCTCGGGGCGGGGGGACTCTGAGAATGCCCTCCCGAATCGTGGTCATCCATGGCTCCCCGGACGGAGTTGCCCAGCGGAGCCGGACGGGGGCTCCCGCCGACCTGCTGATTGCCTGGCACGGCGACCGCGCCAACGTTTCGGCGGAGCTCGGCGCGGTGCGTGCCCCGGGAGAGCCTGAACTCCCCTCGGCAGCGCAGGACCTGCTGGACATCACGACCGCACTCTACGCCGCGGACATCGCGGTCAAGCGCGGGGAGCGGGAGCAGTGGCCGAGGACCTTCGAGCTGGCGATCCCCGTGCGCGATGTAGAGCTGTGGAGCGGGCTGACGGTCGATCTGCATCGGCTCCTCTACGAGCTCACACGAGACACCGTCCGACTGAGCTTCTACGCGGACGATGCGCCTGCTACAGCGGGCCCGGCGGCCGAAGCGGTGCCATCCGGTCTGCATCCCGACTGCGTCAGCATGCTGTCGGGCGGCCTCGACTCACTGGCTGGGGCGGTGATGCTCCAGCAGACGGGTCGGCGGCCGATCTACAGCCTGCACCGCTCGGGCAACCCGGCCGTCCGAACCGCGCAGCAATCGACGCTGGCGGCGATCGAGGCGCATTGGCCGGGAGCGTGGACCGCGCGGCCCTGCGACGTGGAGACCGACCCGCGTGGCGAGGGAGCGCTGCCCTTCCCGGCGCCGGAGGACCGCGAGCCATCGCGGCGCTGCCGGTCGCTGCTGTTCATGGCACTGGCGCTGACCACAGCCGAGGCGGCGGGGGTTGATGAGGCGTACATGTGTGAGAACGGCGTGCTCACGGCGGGCTTGCCGTTCTCGGCGGCGCGAGCCGGGAGCATGTCAACCCATTCCACGCACCCTCTGGCCCTTGCCCTGATGAACCGCGTCGCCGAAGCCGCGGGCATGAGGGCGCGCCTGCTTAACCCGTTCGTCTACCAGACGAAGGCCGAGCTGATTCGGGACGTCCTCGCGCCGAACCTGTCCGCGCAGGAGATTCAGCGCACGGCCTCGTGCTGGGCCGTTGGGCGGGCGAATCGCCAGTGCGGGGGGTGCGTCCCGTGCCTGCTACGGCAGATCGGCATGGCCTGGGCGGAGCTGCCGGAGGAGGCGCACATGGTGGATGTGCTCGCGCGGCCCGGGGACTACGTGGGTACCGACGCCTACGGGAACCTTGTGGACATCCTGCGCCAGGCGGAGCAGATATCGCGGCAGACCGACGCGGAGGTGCTGGTGTCGCAGCCGGGCCTGCTGTCGCTGCATGCGGCGGGGCTCGACGTCGGCGCCGTGGTGGCGATGCTCAGGCGGCATGCCGAGCAGACGCTGACCGTGGTGCGTGAGCGATACGCGAACGCCGCCCGGCTGATCGAGTAACAGCCGGGCTCAGTCCAGCGGGCGGGAGTACATGCGGTACTCGATGACCGGCTCGAAGCCCGCCTTCTCGTACATGCGGCGGGCGGGGGCGTGGCCTTCGTTGAGGCCGGTTCCCACGCAGGCGATCTTCATCCCCGCGTCGCGGAAGATCTCCAGCACGCGCTCGACCTGGGCGGTGCCGATGCCGTGGCCCTGGAAGCCGGTGGCCACCGCGTTGTAGTGGATCGCGCCGACCTCGCGCTCCCGGTCGATCGCGTAGCTGACGAAGCCCGCGATCTCCCCATCGATCTCCGTGACGATGATGTTGCCGATCTCATCCCAGAGGCGCGACATGACCTTCGGCAGCAGCCATCGGTCCCAGCGCTCGTCCCCCACGCTGCCGTACTTCTCCTCGAGCGTGAAGTCTGAGCCGATCGCCCAGACCTCCCGGACGATCTGCTGCAGGCGAGGCATGTCATCGAGTGTCGCGGCGCGCATCGTTCGAGTCACTAAGATCGCTCCCCGGCGTCAGTTGGTGACGAGGTCGGTTGGGTCGACCTCGTGATCCACGCGTGCGTCCTGCATGATTTCCGCGCGCTTCTTGCTCATGAGCATGAGCAGCTTCTGGCCCTCAAGCTGGCTCCTGATCTGATCCTCTACCTCATCGAAGCCGGGGGTAGAGGCGGGGAGGTACTCGTCGCGGCGGATGATGTGCCAGCCCTTCTGCGTCTGGACCGGCTCGGTCATCTGGTTGTCGCCCTCAAGCGCGAACGCGCCATTCTGGAAGGGGCTGTCCCCACGGGTGATGATGCCGAACGCGCCGCCCTCGTCGCGGGTGTAGGGGTCGATGGAATACTCGCCCGCAGCCTGCTCGAAGGGCTTACCGTCGAGGATCTCCTTGCGGATCCGCTCGGCTTCCGCGCGCTCGTTGACGCAGATGTGACTCACACGCATGCGCTCGGGCTGCTGGAACTGGTCGCGCCGCTGGTCGTAGTACGCGGCGACCTCCGCATCGGCCACCACGGCCTCATCGCCGACGATGTTCTCGAGCAGCAACTCGGTGCGTATCCACTGGCGGAAGGCGTAGGGCGTCATCTTCTGCTGCGCCAGCCACATCGAGAAGTTCTGACCGGTCGTGGCGCCTCGCACGTCTATGTTGCGCTGGAAGCTGTCCTTGCGCTGCTCGATCTCTTCGGGCGTGACGCTCACTCCCGCCTCGAGGGCGGCCTGCTCAACGGCCATCTCCTGGATGAGCGCTCCCAGCGCGATGTCGCCCCAGCGTCGGAGAAGCTCATTCTTCAGGACGTCGGACATGATCGGCTGACCGTTGACGGTCACGACGACTTCGTCTCCCTGGGCCAGGCACGGCGCGGCACCGAACAGGACGATAAGTGCGATGGCTACGGCAATGGTGCGATGGGTGTGCTGCATGTGATCTCCCTCACATCGGCCCACTCGGGGCGGGGGTGGCCTTCAGCCGTCGACCGCCGCAGCGGCCGACGGATGTTCGGAAGCGGGCGCGACTTCTCCCGCGGCTTCGGTCGGACTCGCCGCGGGGATGAACGCCTCTCCCTCGTTGTCTCTGACAGTCACCGGCACGCCAAGGTTCGCCGAAAGCGTCGCGAGGCGCTCGATGATCTTCGCCGCCCGGCTCGGCTCTGGATAGATCGGCCCGCAGCGTGAGCGCGGAATCCAGACCGGGACCATCCTGATCGTCCAACCCTCGTCCTCGACCCAGGTGAGGTGGAAGATCGCGCTCTCCATGCGCTCGCCTTCGCGCTGGTCGAAGACGAAGTTCCCGGCGCTGTAGAGGATCGGCGCGCCGAGGTGCTCCCCCACGCCCTGAAGCGTGTGCGGATGGTGGCCGATCACGAGGTCGGCTCCGGCCTCGATCGCGGCTCCCGCGACGTCCCGCTGGCGCTGCGTCGGCTGCTTCTGGTACTCGTTCCCCCAGTGCACGGTGACGATGAGCAGGTCGCACTGCTCCTTCGCGTCCCGCACGTGCTGCGCGAACTCCGTCAGCTCGGAATCGACCTTGCACCAGCTCCCGTGCTGGAAGCTCAGGTCGGTGCATCCGATGAAGCCGAGCATGACGCCGCGCACCTCGAAGCGGCAGGGCTGCCACGCGTCCTCCCGCTCGCGGGCGGCGCCGCAGTAGGCGACGCCGGCGCGGTCGAGGTTGTCGAGCGTCTCCATCAGACCGGAGGTGCCCGCATCGAGCGTGTGGTTGTTCGCGATGGTAACGACGTCGATGCCACCGTCGAGCAGCACATCGACGGCCCGCGGGTCCGCGCGGAAGATGCAGTCCGTCGGCGCGTGCGCGCCGGAGGTGGCCAGCGGGCACTCGAGGTTCGCGAAGGTGATGTCGGCGGAGCGAAGGTCGTCGCGGACCTTCTCCAGGATTCGCTGGTACCCGCCGGACTGGATACTGCGCCAGACGCCGCGGTCGAGCATGACATCACCGACAGCAACCATCGTGAAGCTGCGCGGCTCGGGCTCGGGCGCCGGGGCCTCCACGAGACCATCGGCGCCTGTGACGGTGCCCGCGGCGGTGGCCTCCGAGGTCGAGCCGTTGAGCCACGCGCAGCCGCCGGAGAGGACGGCGAGCGCGAGGAGAATGGGCGCGGCAAATCGTGTCAGAACTCCGGGGGGCAAGGCGGGATCCTCTGTTGCCCGGGAAGATTGAGTGCTGCCCCGCGAGCGTCTCGTCTGATGGACAGGATAGGCGATGGGGGGCAGAAAGTCAACGCGTGCAGGGGCTCACTCCGGCCTCCCGACGCGCGTTCCGGGGCAACACCTGGCGAGCGTGGAAGCTGCGCCGGGCGGCGCCCCGCCCGGCCCTCATGCCCCGTCGCGCAGCGATCGCAGGTAGCTCAGGCTCGCGCTCAGAGCCGCGGCCTTGTCCGCCATCGGGGCGTGCTCGACGTTGATCACATGCGCCCGGTCGGCATGCTGGCCGCGCGCGGCCTCTACGTAGCGCCCCAGCGGCGTGTCGCCCGTGCCCAGCTCGACGGACAGTAACGGCCGCTTGCCCTCCGGGTCCGGCCGGTGGTCCTTCCAGCCGATCACCGGTACGCGCTCGGGCCGGCGCTCGACCAGCTCCCAGCCATCCTGCCCGCAGGTGGTCATGTGCCCGGTGTTGAGCAGAACGCCCCCGCGCGGGGACGAGAGTGCCGCGATGTAGCGCTCACAGTCGGCGAGGCTCTCGATGACGCCGTGGTAGTGCGCATCCACCGCGAAGAGCGTCTCGTCGAACTCATCCGCGACCGCATCGACGATCGCCGCCAGGCGCTGCACGAGCGACAGCTTCGCCTCGACCGCCAGGCCCGGGCTGGGCGCGCGCCCGCCGCCGTGGCCGAGGTGGTGGCAGCCCAACTCGCGGGCGACGCGCGCCCCGTCGCGGAGGCTCGCGACGCTTGCGTCGAAGGCGTCGGACGAACTCGGGTCAATCCCCGAGCAGTAGAGGCCAACGATCTCGAGACCCTCGTCCGCCACCATGCGCTTCACGGCGTCGAGGTCGGAGTTCGCGAGGTCCAGCAGGCAGGCGTCGGGGACGCTGCCCGCGGTGAGTGCCGGCCTGCCTGGGATGGACATGAGCATGACGCCCTCGAAGCCGCACTCGCGCAGCGTCGCGCAGGCCTCAGGCAGCGACAGCGCGTCCTGACCGTCAAAGGTCATGGCGTGGATGATCGCGGAGAACTTCACTCGCGCGCGCCTCCCTCATAGCACAATCGTACGATCTCTTCGGCAAGCTCCATCGTGCGGATCGTGTCGGCGATCGGGCAGATGTCCTCGGCCTCACCGCGCACCGCCGCGAAGAAGCTCGCGACGTCGTCGAAGTAGCCCCACCAGTCGATCAGCCGCTGCGGGTTCCATGTTCCCGCGCGCATCAGCACATCGTCGGCTCCCGGTCGGTGGTAGCGCAGGTCGCCGTCGTGGCTGAAGACGGAGTGCCCGTCGCTGCCGGTGATCTCGAAGGCGATGAACTCGTCGCTCGCATCCATCTCCCGCGTGGTGCACAGGGACGCCGCGCAGCCGCTCTCCATCGCGATCCCGGCGGCATAACCGCGCGTGCCCTCCTGCAGGATCGGCGTGACCTGCGCGCTGCGCCAGTCGCCCAGCAGGTGCAGCAGCAGGTCGATCGCGTGCACGTGCTGGTCGAGGATCGCGTCGCGCCAGACCGGGCGGCTCATCAGCCCGTAGCGGAAAATGCCCAGCGTGGGCACGCCGAACTCGCCGCTCGCGATCGCCTGACTCGTCCGCCTGGACGCCGGGGCCGAGCGCAGGTTGTAGCCGACGTGGCAGGCCACGCCCGCCTCCTGCGCGGCATCCGCCATCTCCCGCGTGCGCTCGGAGGAGATCGCCGCGGGCTTCTGCACGTAGAGCGGGAAGCCCGCGCGCAGCACCTGCAGGCCGATCTCGTACTGCATCGCCTGCGGCCCCACGCAGAAGACGGCGTCCGGCTCCTCGCACTCGAGCATCGCGCAGAAGTCGGTGTAGACGTGCTCGAAGCCGTGACAGGCCGCGGCCTTCTGCGCCCGGGCCTCGTCGAGGTCGCAGATCGCCGCGAGTCGAACATCGTGCCGGCCGAGCTGCGGATGAATGAGGCGGCTGGAAAAGCCGCCCGCGCCGATGTATGATACCGACAAGGCCACGGTCATCATCTCCCTGGTGCGCGATCTCGGCGGGCAGTTCGCCGGAGCGCGCACGAAGCCCTGCACGCACGGGGCGTGCAGCCGAAAGGACCCACGCATCTCATGAGCAGGCCCAAACGCGCGAGCTGTCGCGCCACAGTCGCCTCAATCATCGCACTGCTGCTCGTCGCCGCGCCTCTCGCGTTCGCGGCGGACGCGCCCGTCGCCTCGTGGGACCTGAGCGCCCTCGATGGCGGACAGGTCCCGGACGCATCGGGCAACGGTAACGCGCTGAGCGTCTCCGGGGCTTCCCTCGAGGACTACATGGGCCGCACGCTGCTGCGCACCGGACCGGACGTGCGCGTCACGGGCCCCGCCCTGGGTGATGGCTGGTCGGCGCTCACACTGGCGGCGGTCGTGCATCACACGAACACGCAGCCAGCCTACGCCGGTATCATCGCGCGGGACAACTACGGCGGCCCCGCCGGCGATGTTTTTGGCATCCTGACCGACCCGCAGGGCAACTGGGCGGGGCGCCTGGCCACCACTGCCGGGCAGGCAGGCATCACCGCGCCCGCCACGCCCGGCTGGCATCACCTCGCGCTGACGTGGGACGGGAGCTACGTGCGGCTCTTCGTGGATGGCGAGTGTGTGCGCGAGGCGCCGCTTGCCGGAACGATCGTCTCGGAGCCGGCCACGCCGCTGACGATTGGCGCCTACTCCAACCTCAGCGGGTGGTTCTGCGGAGGCATCGCGGCCGCGCAGGTCCACGAGCGGGCACTCCCGGCCGCCGAACTGGCGGCAGACTGGGCGCAGTGGCAGGCCGACCATCCGCTCTCTCGCGAGTTCAGCTTTGCCCAGGCCAGCGATACGCACCTGACCGACACGAAGAGCGTGGAGATCGTCAATGATGGCGTGGACGCCATCAACGCCGATGAGCGCGTGGCCTTCAGCCTGTGGCTCGGCGATCTGACGCAGTACTCCGGCAGCGATGAGATGGCGCTCGCCCGGATGGCGCTGGCGCGGCTGCAGCGCCCGCGCCACACGGTGCGCGGCAACCACGATCAGCGCGGGGGCTTCTACGAGCAGGAGTTCGGGGAGTTGACGTACACCTTCGAGTTCGCCGGCTGGAAGTTCATCATGCTCGACTCGAACCCGGGCGACGCCACGCCCATCGACGAGGAGCGGATGCAGTGGCTGCGCGACGTGCTGGCTGAGACCGACGCTGAGCAGCCGATGATGCTGTGCTCGCACCATCCGCTCGCGCCGAACGGCGGCCTGCGGCTGGCGGGGGCCGATGAGGTGTTGGCGCTGTTCGCCGGGCACAACCTCAAGGCCGTCCTCGGCGCCCACCATCACGCCAACCACGAGGAGACGGTCGATGGCGTGCTCTTCACCACGACCGCCTGCCTCGCTGTCACGCGCGTGAACTTCGACGGCACCACCGCGCGCGGCTACCGGCTCTTCCACTGCACCGAAGACGCCATCAGCACCGAGTTCGTCCCCGTGCGCGACGTGGCTCCTGAGGACGTGCAGTAGGACAGGCTTTCCAGCCTGTCAACGAGAACGATGCTCACGGCGCGTCGCTCTCCGCCGCGCCGGGGAACATCTCGCAGAGCTTCTGATAGACGTCATCCGGGATGTCGGCCTCCGCGGCGCCGATGTTGTCCTGGAGCTGGCTGACCTTCGTCACGCCGCTGATGACTGAGGTGACCGCGGGGTGCTTGAGGCACCACGCCATCGCGAGCTGCGCGCAGGTCAGGCCGAGGTCGCCGGCCATCTCCTTCATCTGCTGGACCGTGCGGAGCTGCTGGTCGCTGAAGTAGAGGTCCAGCATGATGCTATTCTGCGTATCGTCGGCCGCGCGCGTGCCCTCCGCCGGCGCCTGCCCCGGCTCATACTTGCCGGTGAGGACCCCGTGCGCGAGCGGTGAGAAGACCACGTTGCCGAGGCCGTTGTGCAGGCAGGTTGGGTAGACCTGCTCCTCCGGCTCGCGCCACATCAGTGAGTAGCGCGGCTGGTTCGACACCGGCGGGCGGCAGCCCATCGCCTTCGCGAGGTCGCAGGCCTCCTGGATCATCGCCGCGGGCCACTCGCTCACGCCCCAGTAGAGGACCTTGCCCTGCCGCGAGAGGTCGTCCATGATGCGGATGGTCTCCTCCAGCGGCGTCTCCGGGTCCGGCCGGTGGCACTGATAGAGGTCGATGTAGTCGGTCTGCAGGCGCTGCAGCGACGCGTGGCACTGCTCGCAGACGTGCTTGGCCGAGAGGCCGCGGTCGTTGGGGCCATCGCCCATCGGCGCCCAGACCTTCGTGGCGAGCACGTAGTCATCGCGCTCGTAGTCCTGCAGTATCTTCCCCAGCGCGATCTCGGCCTGCCCGCGGTTGTACGCGTTGGCGGTGTCGATCCAGTTGATGCCGCCGTCGAACGCGACCTTCACGCACTCGGCGGCCGTCTCGTCATCGACGTGCATGCCGATGGTCAGGTAGCTGCCCAGTCCGATCGTGCTGAGCTTCACGCCCCACTTGCCCAGGTTGCGGTACTCCATCCTGCGCGCCTCCCTCGTGGATCTGTGTCGGCTGGTTCCTCACTTCGTGGCGCGTCCCGCGAGCCCTCCGTCATTCGGGCGGGCCGACGCGCTGGAACGGCGCCTCCGGGGCGCCGCAGTGCTCGCGGATGCGGTTCATGAACTGCCAGAACGCCCCGTAGTGGCAGATCGGCGGCAGCCCGTGGTCGATGCTCGGCAGGTAGCCGCCACGCTCGAGCATCGGCGGGAGCTTCGCGTCAATCTCCGCCAGGGCCGCCTCGCCTGTCGGGTCCACCGTCGAGTGCTTGTCGAGGCCGCCGCAGACGATGAACTCGGGCAGCTCCCGGCCGATGCGCAGGATGTCCGACCCTCCATGCGTGGGCTCAAACGCGTGGCACATGTTGACGCCCGCCTCCCAGAGGCAGTGCGCGAACTCGCTCACGTCGCCGTCGCAGTCGATGTCCACCACCGCAGCCCCGACGCGGCGAGCGAAGTCTGCCACCTCGCGGTAGTAGGGCGTGCAGAACTCACGGAACGCGTCCGGCGAGATGAGCATTCCGCTTCGGTAGCACATGTCCTCCCAACCGCCGATGGCGTCGATCTGGATGCGGTCGGCGACCCACGCGGCCTGGTCGAGGAACAGGTCGGTGGTCGCGCGGTTGATCTCATTCACCAGCGCCGGATCGTCCTGCATGATGTAGCTGATGCGGTCGATGCCGAACCAGTCGCGCAGGCGGCCCCAGTAGCTCGGGCAGCTCACCAGCACCGGCTCGTCGGGCTGCGTGTCGGGCACGAGCGGGTGGCCACGGTCGGGATGCGCCGGGTCGAGCCGCGGGTGCATGTGCTCCTCGAAATCGCGCCGATCCTCGAACATAGCCGTGCAGAACTGGGGCATGGCGTACTTCGTGGAGTTGTCCGCGCGCTCGCGGACGCACGCTTTGTGCTGGCGCACCTCGATGTACCCGTTGCCGAGATCGACCCGCTCGACTTCGAAGGCCGGCACGAATCCGGTGTGCAGCGGGATCTGGTAGTACTTCTCTGCGCCCCAGAACTCAACGAGGGACTCGTAGTCGCTCGGGTAGCTCTCCTCGGCGCACCAGCGCTCTACCGTCTCGACATGCGCGATGCCGATGCCGGGCGCGTACCAGTAGGGCACATAGTCGGGCCGCTCGAAGTTGACGATGGCCAGGAACCGTTCGCGAGTGGTCATGAGCTCATCCCCAGTCACCTTCGACGAAATCAATACGGGTCGCTTGAGCGATCCTCCAGGTTGTGCTGCTCGCCGGGCCACGGAAGGTGCACGCCCGGGAATATCTCGGAGGCCGCACGCTCGAACTCCTCGCGTCGCCTCATGTCGGTGTGCACGATCGAGAGCGTCTCCACGCCCGCCGCCTTCGCGACGCGGGCGGCTTGGAGGATGCTCTGGTGGCCGGTGGGGCTGCCGGCGGGCGGGTCTGTCAGGCCCGTGGAGCCCTCCATCACGAGGTGATCCACGCCGCTGAAGAACGGCGCAAGCTCCGGCAGGTAGGCCGTGTCGCCGGAGATGCCGATGCCGACGCCGGTTTCCATGTCCAGCAGGCGGTACGCAAGGCTCGGGATGGCGTGCTTCGTAGCCGCGGTCTGGATGTCGAGCTCTCCCGCGCGCAACCCATCCCCCGCGGTCAGGGGCACAATTTCCGGCCGCGGGCAGCGCTCGGCAAGCCGGTCGGCCATGATGAAGTCGAGCGTAAGATCGACGATCCGTTCGATGTCCTCCGCGGGCCCCGCGATGGTGAGCGGCTCATCGGTCCCGATCCGCGCCGCCTGCATGGCGCGGTAGAACAGCACGCTCGCGAGGCCCATGTAGTGGTCCTGGTGGCAGTGTGTGAGGAGCACGTGAGTGAGCATCGTCGCATCATACTCAGGCCTGCCCAACATCGACAACGCCGCCGCCCAGCCGCAGTCAACGAGCACGTGCCCGTTGATGAGGAAGCAGGCGGTGTCGCCTTCGTCGGTAGGCGTGCAGCTCGCGGTGCCTACGAAGGTCAGCGTGGTCAGCTTCATCGGCTCAAGGTCGTCCCCGTCATCTATCGCCATCGGTTCGCTCCCCAGGTCGTCGGTCAGCGTTTCTGCTTGATCGAGTGCAGGTGCGCGGAGTGCGGGAAGGCCAGCAGCAGGTTGTGTCCGCAGTGATTGAGGCTGTCCCGCTCCTCGCCGGCCATCTCCGCAGCCTTCGTGAAGCGTTTGGCCGGGCGGATGCGCACCGCCTCGGCCGCCAGCCACAACTCCCCGAGCGCCACGTAGAGATCGCGGAAGTCGAGGTACCCGCCCTCGATCGCCGCCATCGCCAGCCCCGCATCCAGCCAGCGGTCATCGCGCGTCTCGCGCAGGCGCCGGGCCATCGAATGGATCGTGCCGTATATCTGCGAGCGCACCTGCCGCATCTCCCGCAACCCCGACCGGACGCGCTCGCGTTCGGCATCGGGAAGCTGTGCATAGAGCTCGGCGAGCTCGATCAACTCCTCGTCCAAGCGCGCGGAGTCCACCGGCGCGCCGCCCTCGGCGATCTGCTGCCTCTGCCGGTCGATCATCCCCGCGATGGCCTCCTGTCCGGCCATGCCTTCCGCGAGGCGCCGGCGCATCCATGCGTTCAGGTCGGCCTGCCACGCGCGCAGACGCTCGCTCGCGTCCGCCAGCGCAATCAGCAGCTCGTCCAGCCGTCCGGCGTTATCGGCCATCGCGCTGCCTCCTCGTCCGGGCCGGTCAGCGAGGGATCACGAAGCAGAACTCGTCCTGCCTGACGCCGAATGAGGTCTCCCGCCCCGGCCCGACCACGGTGCCGGCGCGCTCCACGATGTCGGCGGTCCAGTGGTTCAGCCGGACCTCGCGGATCGCCGCCTGGCGCGGGTCGGAGAGCACCTCGTCGCCGACGATCAGGTGCGGCTCCATCATCGTCATGGCGTCGCCCTCCTCGGCGGCCTCGAAGCGCAGGGAGTTCACCCGCTGGAGGCGCTCGGCCGGGATAGCGATCTCGCAGCGCCCCTGCTCGCCGACGGTGGCGACCGCGCTGCCGTTGAAGAGCACCGCGAACTGTCCGCGTGGCCTGGTGTTCAGCCCGATCAGCCCCGCAGGCTCGATCACCAGCGTCGCATCGGCCGGGGCGGCGAGGTCTGCGCCGCTGTTGTCGATCACGAGCGGGATGGTGCGCTCCTCTGCCCCATCGGCCGCCCGGACGGTGAGTTGGACGATGCCGTCGGGCAGCGCCGTCGAGTCGAAGGCGCCCTCATAGTTCTCGCGGTAGAACGCGTCGTCGCGTCGCTGCATGGGCCGCCAGTCGCCATGGCCGAGGCGGAACTGCAGCGGCCCGGCGAGGTCGCCCTGCGCCAGGTGTGCCTGCACGGCGACTTCGCCCGACACGCGCGCGCCGAAACGTGGGTGATCGATCTCGATCTGCCGCCCGAGGCCCTTGTAGAAGTGGTCAAGCTGATCACCGTCTGCCCGGTAGATCATGTAGCCCTGCGGCGAGAGGTCCGCGCACGCGCCCTTCCACCAGGTGCCGCTCAAGGCCCCGCCCGTCCGGGAGGGCACCGGTCCGTCCTGGAAAGAGACTACGTGCGTGTCGCCGACAAGCTGGAGGCTGACGGCCATCTGCTCGAAGCCGGGGATGAAGTCGTTCAACGGGTTCTCGGAGCCGGTGAGCACGATGGTTCCGGGGCTGCGGCGCTCGAGGTCCTGCCGGAGCCAGTCGAGGTGCTCGGGCAGCATCGTCGCGCGGCCCCAGCGCTTCTCGTTGTACTCCTTATCGTCGCCGCCCTTGTAGACTGCGTCGATGCTCACGATGTGCAGGTTCCCGTACTCGAAAGAGAAGTAGTGCGGGCCGAAGTGCTCCCAGTACATAGCCTTGCCACAGCGGAAGTCGGTACGCGGGAACTGCTCCATCCGGTAGCCGACATCGGAGTGGTCGCCGGCCACGTTGTACCAGGGCACGCGGAGCTTGCCCATGATCTCAGCGTACGTGTCGAAGTAGCGCTGTGCGTCCTCAACGGGCGTGGTGAGCTGCTTGCTGCAGTTGACGAGGTCGCCGGTGTTGAAGACGAGCGCCGGAGCCGGGGAGAGGCTGTTGACCTCGTCGACGAACCGCGTCAGGCCCTCACGGGAGGCGGCCAGGTCGGAGAGGTGGTTGTCGCTGACGTGCACGAAGGTGAACGCGCCTTGGTCGCGGTCGGTCGGCACAAGCGCGAAGTTGACCTCTTCCGCGAGCGGCGCGTACCACGATCCCTGCACATCGTAGCCGGGCGGGCGGGTGAGTGCGACGAAGACCGCGTCCGACGAGGGCGTCAGTTCGAAGCGGCCAGCCTCGTTAGTGGCGACCACCGTGAAGCCATCGCTGACGGACACGCCCGGCACACCGCGCTCCTCCGCGCCACGCAGGCCATCGGCGTTGGTGTCCTCGAAGACGACCCCCGCGATCAGCGCGGGGACTTCCGCGTCATAGTCGGGCGCCGGAGCAGTGATCGCTGGCACCTCCTCAGCGGAGACAACCGCTGTCGTGAGCAGCACAGCGAGACCGATCATGACCGCCCACCTGCACCTGTTCATCCGGAATCACCGCATCGCTTTCCCCAGTTTGCCGCAATCCGCTCGATACAGCCCGTCGGGTCAAACTGGCCTTCCTTCACTCCGAGGCCGCTCTCGTTGCGGATCGCGGCGAGATCGCGGAGCTGCTCCTCATCGAAGGTCACCGCGCCGCCGAGCCCGGCGATGATCGTCGCGACCTTCGCCCCCTGCTCGACGGTCTCCATGCGGTAGTAGGCCTCCCACAGGTCGCGGCCGACGGTCACCACGCCGTGGTTGCGCAGCAGGAAGGCATCGGCGGTCGCGAGCATCGGCAGCGCGCTCTCGGGGACCTCCAGTGTGCCGGGCCTTGCGTACTCGGCGCACGGCACCTCCCACAGCGCCACCGCGATCTCCGTGAGGTACTGCGTCGGCACGGGCTTGCCGAGCGCCGCGAAGGCCGTGGCGTACGGCGGGTGCGCGTGCACGACCGCGCCGATGTCGCGCCGGGCGCAGAAGCACGCCAGGTGCAGCAGGGCCTCCGAGGAGGGCTTGCCCGGCCCGAGCAGGCGTCCGTCGGCGGTGAGCTTGACGATCTCGTCGGGCTGCATGAAGCCCTTCGAGACGAGTGTGGGCGTGACAAGTATGTTGCCATCGGCCATCCGCACACTGATGTTGCCGTCGTTGGCGGCTACCTGCGAGCGCACCCACATGCGCCGCCCGACCTCGCAGATGGCCTCTCGCAGCTCGGTTTCTGTCGTCATCGCGTCTCCCTGCTGCTTCGTCGGTGAAATCGAGGGGCATCGGAAGCGACCTCTCCGCCGTTCCCGATGCCCGATGCCTCATGCCCGCTTCCCGGGCGCTCAGACGTCACTGAGCATGATCGGCGCGCCGCTGACGGCCGATTCGTTGGCCGCGATGCTCACGGCCAGCGACTTCACGCCGTTGGCGTAGTCCGAGAGGATCAGCGACTGATCGTTCTGCTCGACGGCGTCCACGAACAGCACGCTCTCGCGGAAGTGCGCCGCGATCGGCTGGAAGGTCTTCGTCTCGGTGCCCGACGAGCTGCGCAGTTCGAAGTTGAACTGGTCGAAGATCACGGTCTTCTTCTCGCCGATGACCACGAGACCGTTCTTCCAGCCGGGCGGGATGCAGGAGTTCGTGATGTTCCCGATCGCGCCGGTCTCGAAGCGCAGGTTGACGGTGCCGACGTCCGGCACGGAGATCTTCTCCACGTCGGTCATGACGCGCAGCGCCATCTCCGCCGAGACGCGCTCGACGTCGCCGGCGATGTAGCGGGCCATGTCGATGATGTGCGTGGTCTGCTCGAGGATCTGCCCGCCGGACATGTCCTGCTGGCGCCACCACATGACGCCGGGCAGCCCGCCCATCCACCAGCCGAGTACGAGGCCGATCCGGTCGCCCGCGAGGGCCTCCATCGCCCACTTCGCGGTGTCGTGGGTGCGCCAGTGGTAGGCGGAGCAGTTGATGACGCCCGCGTCGGCGATCGCGGCCTCGATCTCGCGCGCCTTGTCCATCGACAGCGCGATCGGCTTCTCCACGAACAGGGGCAGTCCGGCATCGACGGCCAGCAGCTCCTGGTCCTCATGCGCGAAAGGCGGCAGGCAGACGTAGACCGCGTCGAGACCGGCCTCTTCGTACATCTTCGCGTAATCCGCGCCGAACGACGCGCCACCGAACTTGTCGGCGGCCGCCTGGGCCTTCTCCTCGACGATGTCGCTGAACGCCACCATCTGGGCGTTCTCGATCTTCGCGAGGTTGTTCATGTGCGCGTTGGCGATGCCACCGCATCCGACAAAGCCTATCTTCACGGCCATGGTTGGGGCCTCCCTCTCCGGGCTTCCGGACTCGAAGCCCGAGCCCGGTCTGATGACTGGAGGGATAGTTCGCAACGGGGACGGCGAGACCTGCGTACGAAAGCAAAGGCAACGGCAACGGTCGACGCATCTAAACGGCAGATGCGTCGCTCCAAACGGCGGCTCCGCGTCTACCCACCGAGGCGCGCCTCAAGATCGCGGACAAGCGCACGCATGGCCTCCAAGGCTGCGTCGTACTCCGCGGCTGCATGCGCGCGACTCACTTCGTCTGCGTAGCGCTCGGAGATCTCGCGCTGCAGGCCCTCATTCGCCCCGGGGACACGCAGCGAACGGATCTCATCGAAGCTGAGGTTCGCCGGGCCGACGCCGTTGATGAGCCGATGGATCTGCGCCCAGCCGAAGCGCGTCTTGAGGAACGCGGCGACGAAATCCGGGTCGATGCCCTCCAGGCGCACGATGTCCACCCAGCAATCAACCACAGCCGTATCGTGCGCGTGATAGACCGCGAGGCGGTTCCTCTCCAGCGAGCCGCTGCCCGAGCGGGCGATGAGCAAGTCGCCGTCCTGGACCGCCGTGCGTGCCAGCACCCACGGAGAGTCCGCGTCGATGCGGGGGCAGTCGCTCAAGTCCACGCCGCTGTGCCGGAGCGCGCCCTGGCCGATCATGAAGGGCCCATCGGCGTCCAGTGGCGGCTCGCGCCCGGTGACGATCGCGCCGTAGGTGATGTGCGTGATGAATGAGTCGAGCGGCTCCAGCGGTGCGCGGCACTGCGCGAGCACCTCGTCGTACTCAGGCCGCCAGTAGCCCGGATCGAGGCGCTCGACGAGGTCGCTGTTCTGCGGCTTGTGAGTGAGGAACACCGAACGCACCTCGCGCATGGGAATGGCGCTGCGATGGAGGTCTTTCGCCGCGGCAGGGCGAATCGCCTGTGAGCACACAGCCAGTCTGCTCGCACAGCCAACGTGGCTCAGGCCAGCTTCAAGGAGGGCACATCGATGGCTTTCATGCCGGCGCTATCGAAGTTCATTGACTTCCAGGACGCCGAGGAGTGCGCTCGCGTCCGCGCCATCACCAAGGAAGAGATCACCAAGCATGACAATCCGGACTTCCAGATCCGGGTGGTCGAGGACATCTCCGAGTTCTACGGTCGCTTCGCCACGGACATCGTGAAGCGGATCGTGGACGCGGCCGAGGAGGGCCGTGAGTGCGTGATGATCCTCCCGGTCGGCCCGGTCCCGCAGTACGCGGTGGCGGCCACGATCATCAACAACATGGGCATCGACTGCAGCCACCTCATCACCTTCAACATGGATGAGTACGCCGATGAGAACGGCCAGACCGCTCCCGCCGAGTGGGAGGGCTCGTTCGCGACGGCGATGTGGGCGAACTTCTTCGGGCGCATCGACGAGAACCTGCGGCCGAAGGACGAGAACATCCACTTCCCCGACAGCGGCAACATCAACGGCTACTCGAAGATGATCGCCGACACCGGCGGCGCCGACTGCTGCTACGGCGGCATCGGCTGGTGCGGGCACATCGCGTTCTGGGAGTCGAGCCTGGGCGCTGAGTTCGACACCATCGAGGACTACAAGGCGGCGACCGCGCGTATCGTCGAGCTGACACCCCTGACGATCATTCAAAACGCTCTGCACAGCTTCGGTGGCGACTGGTCGTGGGTGCCGCCCAAGGCCGCGACGATCGCCCCCGCCGACATCCTCGGCGCGAAGCACCGCAGCTTCTGGTTGGATGGCATGTGCGGCCCGGCGACGCCGATGAGCTGGCAGCGCTTCATCGCCCGCCTCGTCGCCCACGGCCCGATCAGCAAGTTCATCCCGGGCTCGATCCTGCAGGAGGTGCGCACCGACTACACGATCCTCGGCGGCGTCGCGGACGACGTCAATATCGAGATGTCGTGATACGGCAGATAACGACAGTGAACGGCGGATAACGACAGAGAACGACAGAAACGGCGACGGCCTGAGTGGCCGTCGCCGCTGTCGTTCTGGAGCCAGGCTACTTCGGAATACGCGTGCCTGAGTGCTTGATGATCGTGAACTGAACCACGCTCTCGCCGCGTGCGGGGAGGCCCAGCCGTAGCTCTGCCGTGCCATCCTCGAGCACGTACGGGGCGTCGGCCTTGATCTCCCACGTCGCCAGCACCGTCTCCAGCATCTCGACCTCGATCGCCTCGCCAAGGTGACTGCGCACGGCCACCTCGTAGCGCTCCGTGGTGTCGAGGCCGCTCACCTGGCCAACGCGGTCGAACTGAACGTCGCTCTTCTTGCGCTCGAGCAATCGGCGCTTGACGGTGATGTCCCGCTCGTTGCCCAGCGCGACCTCGAACGACTCGCCCGGCTCGTAGCTCAACGTCGTCCGCACGACCCCGCCCGGGTCCAGCACACTCATCGGGCCGCTCGGCAGGCTCGTGCGTGCCAGAGCGCCCTCGGTGGGCGGCTGTACCTCAAGCAGCTTCGCGACGCGCTCGGGGGCCGCCTCGGCGTCGATGCGATGGATCGTCCAGACCGGCAGCTCGATCGGGCGCAGGAAGACCGCACGGACGGACGCGCCCCTGGGCAGCTCGCGCAGTTCGGGGATCGGGAAGACCGCCTGCTCGATGCCATCGGCCCCCGCGCCCGACCGTCCGAGGACCAGCGACGCCCGCACGTTCTGCAGGTCGAGGCCACTCTCGTTCGAGACCGTGATCCAGCCGCTGAGCATCGCGGCGGGCCACTGCGGCGAGCGAACCAGTCGGTAGTCGGCGCTCCACTTTAGCCCGGACAGCAGGAAGCTGGTGGTGAGCGCGTAGTTGCCGGCCTGCGGCGCGACCACGCTCCACTGCAGCGTCCGCGCCTGGCCCGCGGGGCGGCTGACCTCGCCGACGGTCAGTGCCTCGCCACCGTGCAGGCGGATCGACGCCGCATCGAGGCTGTCGGTCGCCCACTCGAAGCCCACGGTGTTCGCGCCCTCGCTCAGCCGCACCGCCGACTGCTGTCGGACAACGGCCTTCGATGAGCCCGTGTAGATGACCAGCTCAGTGGCGCCCGACTGCGCCATCTGCTGCAGCACCGGCGCGCACAGCGCAGGCATGGCCAGTATCAGCGCAGCCACCGTCAGCGCAGCGATCGAAGCCCCCGGCAGTCGCGTCATCATCGTTCCCGCTCCAGTCTCCGCGCGCTCGCGCGCGCCGTGATTGCAGTCAGCGGACGGCCAGCTTGCCCGTGGCGGTAGCCCCGCGCGCACCCTCGACCGTGACCCGCACGGTGTGATCGCCCTTCGGCAGCGGCCCCGGCCCGTCCCACGTCACCGTCGCCGTCCCGCCCGGCTCGATGAGCGCACTCTTCGCCGCGGGATAGCATCTGGCCTCCATGATCGCGCAATGGGCGATGACCTCGACCGCGCGCTCACTGTCGATGTTGCGCAGCGTGGCATTCACCCGCCACGGCCCGGCGTAGTCCTGATCGACAGGCTTCACGTCGAGCACCAGCACCGGGATGCCCATCCCCGACAGCACCGTGACCGGCACCGGGCGCTCACAGGAGGCAGAGGAGCCCTCGCCGAGCGCCTGCACCGTCGCCCGCAGGTCCACCGGGCCTGCCTCGCGGCCCTCCGGCCACCACGTGAACTGCGCCTCCGCCCTCCCGCCTGGTGGGAGCGTCACGTCCTGGTGTTCGAGCGCCACGCGTCCCGAGGGAGCGGACAGGCTGACTCGAACCCGCCGCGAGGCGGGACCCGCGTTGTACGCCGCCAGCTTCAGCGTGACCGCACCGTCGGGCGCGACTGCTGGCCGATCGCTCAGGACCGCGAGGTCGAGCTGTCCGGGCGACTGCGTGCTGGGGGCAAGACGCCGCGCTACATCGGCGGTCCAGTCCCAGGTGCAACCGGTCGCCATCACGCTCACGACCTCGAACGCCTGGCGCTCAACCGGGCCCGCACGCGGCGCGGCAAACCACACCCGCCCGTCCTCGTCCGCGGACGCAGACGCGCCCGCCTCCTGAGCGCCCCACCAGCGCCCGGTCACCCTTGCGGTGGGTACCGGCGCGCCTGCGGCGTCAACGATGCGCACCGACGCGCCGGGCGCGCCGTCGCGCTCGGCGAGCCCAACTTCGGCGATGTGCGCGAGCCGGTGTTCTTCGGGCTCTTGCGCGCGCACGCGACGGAGCTGCTGCGCGTGGTCGGTCTCCCAGCGGTCGTCGAAGAAGCCCGCTTCGACGAAGTAGGCCGCCTCGTAGCAGGTGACCGGCGGCTTGTTGTTGACGTTCAGTACGAAGGGCAGCTCGGCCTGATCGTTGTTGAAGACCACGTAGTCGGGGTAGGCCCACGGGAGCTTCTCCAGGTCGTACGCGAAAAGTTGCGGCACACCGCCGTCGGGCCGCGTGAAGACGCGGCGGTTCGCGACCACGATGTAGGTGGTGAAGTCGGTCAGCGGGTTGGGGACGCAGAGCATCGCGCCGAACTGCTCGCCAACGTAGTGCCGGTCGCCGTGCAGCCGGTCGCGGACGATCACACCGTCGCCGAGCACGCGCACCGGGAATGGGCGCGCCCTGTCGGCCCGGCGCAGCAGCGCGCTCGTGTCGAGGCTGCCGAAGATCACCAGCGTGTGCGAGTCCAGCTCCGCCGGGGTTAGCTCGCCCTCCGGCACGGCCTCCATGCCCGGCCCGTGCACCATGAACGAGTTCCAGTCACGCGCGAACTGCTCGGCCTCGATCCGATGGCGCGCGACCTCACCCGCCGGGCCGTCCGTGGACCACGCGACCGCGAAGGGCCGCAGGAACGCGTCGCCGATGGGCCCGGCGAGTTCCGGACGCTTGACCGGCTCCACCGCCGGTCCCTCCCGAGCCTCGGCGGGCCTCCAGCCCACGATCGCGCCGGCCTCGTCGAGTTCGGCCTGCAGCGTGACCGTGCGGGGCGGGCCCTGGTAGGCGGGGAAGCCGTCGGCGTAGACGCGCACGCAGTCGCGCTCGGCGGCCGGGCTCGCGCGCAGGAAGAGCGTAAAGCCCGCGAGGTTCTGCGTCCGCGCGGTGATCAGCTCGCCGTCGGCCTCCGTGCGGAGGGTGCCGGAGATGCCGTCGATCAGGAACTCATCGATGCGCCCCCAGTAGAGCTCGCCATGCGGCAGGATGATCGTCTGCACGTGGAAGCCACGGGGATCGGTGACGCGCCGACGGCCGCGGAAGAAGTCGTAGATAGCCACGTAGTCGGTGCCGCGCCCGTGGCCCAGCTTGGGGTTGAGGATGATCCGCTGATCGTAGCCCGCTGGCTCCTGCATCGCGAGCTGGCGGAGGTGCTCGTAGAGCCGAATTCCGTTCTCCGGCCAAACGACTGTGTCACTCCCGTCCACGATGTGCCCGGTGGCGCCCAGCTCACCCCGCTCGGCCCAGTAGAGCGGCGAGGCGGCCTGCAGCAGCGGTCGCCGGAACTCCTCGATCTGATCGACGGCATCGGTCCGCGCGTACCAGTGCTTGTGCCAGAGGCGGTAGTCGGTCCAGCCATCGACGCCCATGACCGCCGCGAACACGTCGGGGTGGCGCAGACCGAGGCGCAGTGCTCCGGTCCCGCCCATCGAACCGCCGGTCATGTAGATGCGATCGAGGTCGAGGCCGAAGCGCTCGGCGGCGTCATCGACCACGCGCAGCGTCTCGTAATCGCCCACGCCCTCGTAGAAGTTGGGGCCGCGTGCGTTGAGGTGAATCAGCACCCAGCCGTGGCGGCCGGCCCACTCCCGCTGGAAGCTGCTGAAGCGCGTGCCGACAGACCATCCGTAGCCGTGGCCGTGCAGCACCGCGGGGTAGCCCGCGTCGCCGGGCGGCGGCGAGTCCGGAACGTACACGCCGTAAGCCTGCAGCGAGTCGTCCAGCGGCGAGCGGTACTCCACGAGGCGCGAAATGCCGTCTGCGCTTGCGGCGGTCGCCAGCAGCACTGCCAGCAGACAGATCGCACCGAGCCGGGCGTAGCTCATCCGGCGCTGCCTCCTTGATCGGGTTCGGGCGTGAAGATCGCGTCGCGCAGTCGGGCGAGAGCCTGCTCGGTGTCATACACCGCGGCCTCGCTCGGCGTCCGCGCGGAAAAGCGGGCGCGCGTGTACGCGTCGGTCAGCAGCGACAGGTCGGTCGCGAGCGCCGGTCGCTGCAGCGCAACCGTGCGCTGGAACTCCCAGGGGGCCGCGGACACGGGCCGCTGCAGGCCCTGACGGTCCAGCCAGCGCATGGACTGGCGGTACGCGTAGACAATGCGCTCGGCGCCGGTTGCTCCGCGCCGCAGCGGGCCGAGCCGCCGGCGGTACCAGCGCGCGGAGAGCGTTGCTCCCAAGATGGCCAGCGCCAGCAGCACCACGACCGTGATGCTCAGCAGCAGGTTCGCGCGCACCCACCGTCCGGCCTCCGTGAACGCGACGCCGATCTGCGCAAGAGTGTCGGTCACGCCCTCGGTGACCGTGGCGGGCTCCTCCTCCGCAGGGGTGGGATCGAAGTCGATCCAGCCGGTGTCCGGCAGGTAGACCTCCGCCCATGCGTGCGCGTCCTGGTCGCGGATCTCGAAGTGCTCGCGCTCCGGCACCCACTCACCCGAGGTGAAGCCCGTGGCGAGACGCGCCGGGACACCCGCGATACGCAGCATCACGACCATCGCGCTCGCGTAGTGATTGCACCAGCCGCGCTTCGACACGAAGAGGAAGTGATCGACGTAGTCCTCGCCCTCCGGCAGCGGCAGGGCGTCGAGATCATACTCGTACCCGGTGCGCAGATGACTCTCGATCGCGAGGGCGATCTCCACGGGCCGGCCGGTCGTCTGCGCCACGATCTCCTTCGTCAGCTCCTGTACGCGCCGGGGAAGGTCCGGCGGAAGTTGGAGCGCGTTCTCAAGGTCCACGCGCGGTGGTGGCGGCGATCCCGATGGCGCTGAGACTGCATCGGGCATCGCCACCGTGGCCGTGTACGTGTCCCCCGGCAGCAGGTGCCCGTTGAACATGACCATGCCTGACCGATCGTAGCGGATCGACGGCGCGCCAATACTGATGCGTTTCGGGCACCACGGCACGGGCAGCGCGCCGATGAAGCCATAGCCGGGCGTGATCTTCACATCCACGTCCTCGGTGACCGCGCTGGAGAGCCCGAAGCCTTCCGGTGCGGGCAGGTCCCACGTTTGTGAGGAGGAGCGCATGCGGGTCCACTCCCGCTCGCTCTGCTGCCACTCGCGGCCGAGGTACAGGTCATAGGCGGCGGTGCGAATCTTCATCCCGCTCTCGGCTTCGAGCACGAGCATCAGCCGGTCGCGGGGTTCCGGGGCCGGCCCGCCGAGCCTCAGCGACCGCTCCGGTCCGTACGGCATGTGGGCCTCACCGATCATCAGCCGCGCCAGCCGCCAGGCGAGCTGCCTGCGCAGCCACTGCCCCACCGGGTTCGACGGCTCGACCCTCGCCGCCACGCCTGCAATGATCGAGGCGGCGATTGCCGCCGCCACGAGCAGACTCACCCACGAGTTCAGCCGCGGCCGCCACGTGCCTCCGCGCACCCGCCCCGGCGCGACGACCTCGTCGATCCCCTCCATCCGGCGCGTGCTCTGCTCGCCGGCCAGCATCGCCAGCGTGCCGGTGACGACGAGCGCGGTGCCGGCGATCGCGGCGACCGTCGGCGCCGCGATGAGCAACAGCAGCAGCCCAGAGACCGCGGGCAGGGCCGTCTGCGTCAGATCGCGGACGTTGCGGATCGCGAATGCGCGGAAGGCCATCACCCAGTAGAAGAGCCCGACGAGTGTACGGTAGCTCAGGAGCAGCCCCGAGGTCGCCTCCCCGCCGGTGAAGACGCCCATCCGCCACTGAATGATGCCGACGATCACCGCGCTCAGGAAGGTCGCCTGGTTCACGTAGAAGCGCGGGAATGTGCTGAAGTGCAGCCGCCACACGACCGGGAAGGCCAGCGCCACGAGCACCGTCATCTCCAGCAACAGCAGTCTGCTGCTCAACAGCGCCGAAGCGGCCAGCAGCGCACCGGCCATCGTCAGCCAGCCCGCCATCATCAGCAGCAACCAGCGCCGTCGTTCCGCAGGCGTGGCCTCCGGCGGTGTGTGCGGGTACGGGAGCGCTCGGTGGCGCTCCAGCCAGCCGTGCGCGCGACTGAGGGCCGTCGGCTCCGTTGCAGCCATCAGGCCACCCCCGCCCCACCGCGCAGCGCAGGCCCGGTCGCGACGCTCAGCGCATCGGCGACGTCCGCGGGCGAGCGCAGCAGTCCGACGCCGATCCCCATGGCGCGCGCGGATTCCATCAGGCGCCCTGGCAGCGCGACGAAACGTTCATGCGCACCCTCCAGCTCGCCCTCAACCACCAGCAGCGTCATCGAGCCAGGCCCCGACAGCGCGCCGGAGATCGCGTGCACGAGACCCTCCTCGGCCGCGGTGGTGATCACGAAGACCGAAGCGCCCCTCGGCACCGCCCGGAATTGGCTCACCAGCGACTCGGTGAAGCGCCCCTGCGAGGTCTGCGCCTCCGCGAGCGCGATCATGATCCGGTGCATGTGCGCCTGGCCCGCGCCGGGGCGCGCCACGCCCGGGGGCAGGCCGCGCCCGACCACCGCGACCGACCGCTGTTCCGCAAGCCCGGCGCGCGCGAGTGAGGCCGCTGCGGAGATAGTGGTCTCCAGCGTGGACATGGCGCCCACGCCGTAGTGCGCGTCGGCGCTCAGGTCGAGGTGGATGGATATGACGTCGTGGCGCAGCGGCTCGTACTCCTTGACGGCCAGCTCACCCACGTGAGCGGAAACCTTCCAGTGCACGTGGCGCAGGTCATCGCCGGGGGTGTGCTCGCGGATGCCGCGGAACTCACCACGGTCGCGCCGCACCTCCCGGCCTCGCGACGAGAAGCGGCCGAAGCCGGTCTCCCAGGCGTGGACGCGCGGGACGTCGTAGGTTCGCGGGAAGACGACCAGTTCGAACGGCTCCCCGCGCGCCGAGCGGCTCTCGAACATGCCGAGAGGGTCGCTGTCGAGCAGCGCGGGTGGGCCGAGCCGGTAACGGCCGCGCGCCGGTGGCTGCAGCTCGACCTCCAGGTCCACGCCCGAGGACGGCGGCAGCGGTGGCAGCAGCGCCCGGCGGCTCACTTCGACGCCTGGCACGGTCAGGTTCGTCGCCCGCAGCTCGACCGAGGCCCCGACCGTAATGCTTCCGATCGAGTCGACGCTCAGCAACGGCCGCACCGGCGCTCCGGCGACGGATCGGCTCGCGGGCGGACGCATCTCCACTCGCAGGCGCGTAAAGGCGAGCTGGGAAAGCAGGAACGCGACGAGGATCACTGCCGCGCAGACGCCCGCGAGCACGTACATCACCGTGGCGTCGTTCATCAGCCCCACGGTGGTGAACACCACCGCCGCGAAGCTGAAGATGCGCAGGTTGCGGCTCATTCAACCGACCTCTGACAGATGGCGTTCACGAGGGGACCGGCGTTCTCGCCAGCAGCGCGTCCACGACCTCCGCCCCGGTCACGCCGCTCACGCGCGCCTCGGGCCGCGGGATCAGCCGGTGCGCCAGCGCCTGCGCGGCGATCGACTTGATGTCATCGGGGCCGACGAAGTCCCGGCCCTCAATCGTCGCCACCGCCTGCGCGCAGCGCACCAGCGCAAGGCTCCCGCGCGGCCCGGCCCCGAGGTAGAGCTGGTCGGAAGCGCGCGTCGCCTCGATCAGGTCGAGCACGTAGTCGTAGACCGCCTCAGAAACGTGGCATCGTGAGACGGTCCGCTGCACCGCCGCGACCTCCGCGGAAGTCGCGACCGGCTCCAACGCCTCGACCGGGTGCCCCTCGAGCTGCTCGCGCACGATCTGCTTCTCCTCCGCGCGCGCGGGGTAGCCGATGCTGAAGCGCAGCAGAAAGCGGTCGAGCTGCGACTCGGGCAGGGGGTAGACGCCCTCGTACTCGATCGGGTTCTCCGTCGCGATCACCATGAACGGTCGCGGAAGGTCGTGGGTGACGCCGTCCACCGTCACCTGGCGCTCCTCCATCGCCTCCAGCAGAGACGACTGGGTGCGCGGCGAGGCGCGGTTGATCTCATCCGCGAGCACGATGTTCGCGAAGACCGGGCCGGGGCGGAAGCTGAACTCGCCCGCGCGCTGGTCGAAGATCGACACGCCCGTCACATCGGTCGGGAGCAGGTCGGGAGTGAACTGAATGCGGCGGAACTCCCCGCCGATCGACGCCGCCAGCGATCGCGCCAGCATCGTCTTACCAACGCCGGGAACGTCCTCGAGCAGCACGTGGCCGCGGGCGACCATCGCAACCAGCGTGCGCTCGATCGCCTCGCGCTTGCCGATGATCACCCGCTCCACGTTATCCGCGATCCGACTGCACACGGCGGCCGCTTCATCGACCGACATGATCGTTTCAGCCATCAACCCCACCATCCGGTCTACGTCGGTGTGCGACGGTTGACGGGCTGGAAGCCCGTCCTACGAACGACTTGCGGCGACGGCTACTTCGCAGCCGCGATGTAGTCCCGGAGCATCTGCGCGTCGTGCGGCAGGATGACGTCCGGATCGAAGGACTTGATCCATTCGCCCGAGAGCGAGCCCTGGTAGTCGATCGTCGCGAGCAGCTTGATCGCCTCGTCGTGCGGGATGTCGCCCTCGCCCATCAGCGCGATGGTCCAGCCCCCGGCGCCGCCGTCTTCGGGCCGCACTCCGTCGTGGATGTGACAGTGCCGCACGTAGTCCTTCACGTTGCTGAGCGCGGTCTCCATGGTCTCGCCGAAGCGGTAGGGGTGCATAACGTCCCAGTTGATCGCGACGCCCGCGCTGTCGGCGTTGCGCACGACCTCCAGCACGTCCGCGCTGTTGCAGTACGCATCATGCGTCTCCAGGCACAGGAACACGCCGCGCTTCTTCGCGTACTCACCACACTCGTGCAACGCCTCGGCGACGACCTTCTTCGCGTCGGCGAAGTCCATGCCCTCGGGGGTCATTCCGCCGAAGACGCGGATGTTCTCTGCGCACAGGTCCGCGCACAGGTCGCAGTACTGCTTCGTCAGGTCGATCGTCTCTTCGAGCTCATGATCGCTGGCGGAAGCATAGCGCCTCGACGTGGCGATCGTGGTGAGGGCAACGCCGCAGCTCTCGAACTGATCGGCGATCTCCTTGCGCTGCTTCTTTGTGGTGTCCAGCTCGACTCCGTGGTTGTGATCGGCCTCGCAGCGCGGTTCGATCGCGTCGTAGCCGTAGCGGATGGCGGCCGTGAGGTGCTCCTCCAGGGACCACTCGGGTGCAACGAACGTCATGAAGCTGATCTTCATACCGACACTCACCTTCCCTCGATGTTGACCGGCGCGGCGGGCTTCGGCGTGCGCGCGAGCGGCCGGGACAGCCACGGCGAGCCGGGGACGAGGTAGCGGAGCATGAGCTCCTCACCGCAGCCTTCGCCCAGCCCGACGCGCGTGGTAACCGCGATCTCACCAGGCGGCTCAGGCGCGGGCGCGACGAACAGCTCCCCGCACGTGATGTCCCCGCCGTTGTCCTCCAGCGTAACGCCGAATGCCTGTACGAGTTTCGCCGGACCGCTGCAGAGGTCCTTCAGCGCATGGCGCCCGCGGCGCTCGCGCATGGCGTCGATCCCGACCAGCGGCTCCGCGGCACGCAGCAGCACGGCTTCCGCTTTCCCCTCCGGCTGCGTCACCAGATTCATGCACAGGTGCATGCCGTAGATCAGGTAAACGTAGATCGACCCGGGCGGGCCGAACATCACGGCGTTGCGCTCGGTGCGCCCTCGCGCGGCGTGGCAGCCGGGGTCACCGGCGGAGAGATACGCCTCTGTTTCGACCAGCCGCGCGACGAGCGTCTCGCCGCCGATGCGGTGCACGAGCAGGCAGCCGAGCAGCCCCTGCGCGACCTCCTCGGTGGGCCGAAGGTAGAACTCGCGGGGCAATGGCGCAAGCGCGTCCAGATGCGGCGAATCATGCGGCGAAGCCAGGTTTATCACTTCCAGGATGCGGGTAACTCTTTAGTGCTGAGCGACGTGACAACACAAGCGAGGCAGGAGCGCGGCATTCGGCCGCGCAGTCCGCCGGCGACCTCTCCCTCCAGGTTTTGCGAGAGTCGGCGGACACAGGCAGCGCCCACCACCGCGGTGGGCGCTGCCGTTTCTCTTTTCGCCCACCGATCTGCTATCCCCTGCGCCCTGCCACCCTCGGGAAGTCAAACCCTCTGCCGCGGCGAATAGCCTACGGGCTGCCCACCACCATTGGCGCGGAGGTGCACTCGATGCGTTCCCGGATCGTGGCAGGCGCGCTGGCGCTTATCGTAGGGAGTTTCGTGCCTGTCGCAGCGCAGCAGATCGATCCGCTCGCGGTCCCCGAGGGCGAGTACCCCGCGCAGGGCTACCCGTGGGAGAACAACAACCTCGGGCTGGAGCCGATCGTCCCCGAACCGTGGACGCCGGTCGTGCTCGATGGCGACCGCGCGCAGGTGTGGGGGCGGGAGTTCGCGCTCGCCAACGGCCCGCTCCCCGCGCAGATCACCTCCCAGGGCACCGAACTCTTCGTCGAACCGCCGACGCTCGCCCTGACCGTCGATGGCGCGGCCGTCGCGTGGACCGGCGGCCCCGCCACGGCCACCGATGTGCGCGCCGAGTGGGGTTCGACGGGCGAGGTGGCGGGCTGCCGAGTGCTCGCGGAGACCTCGCTCGAGTTCGACGGCTTCGTGCGCGTGGACGTGACGGTGACGCCGGGCGGGGCCGCGACCGTCGATGGGCTGCGCCTCACGCTCCCCTTCGCGCCCGGCGTGGCGGAGATGTTCAGCCGCTACATCGACTACGACTTCAACGTCCAGCGCCTCGATCGCGGCGACTTCGCCCGTAGCTTCGGCCACTGCTCCGAGGGCCTCAGCACGAAGTGGTACCCGACTCTGTGGCTGGGCAACCACGACGTCGGGCTGGAGTGGTCCTGCGAGACCAACGCGACGTGGGCTCCGATGGAGAGCGACCGCTCGCTGCGAATCGAGCCCTCGGCGGATTCGGTGCGCGCGGTCTTCGAGTTCGTCGCGGAGCCGGTGACGTTGACCGCGCCGACCACCTGGAGCTTCGCGCTCTACCCCACGCCGGTGAAGCCTTTGCCCGACGACTGGCGGCGGATCGTGCTTACGAACTCCTGGGTGACCGGCTCGGTCATGAACGCCCAGAACCACGACGTCTACGGGATCGGCTGGCACAACTGGTTCCCGCTGGCCTGTCCAGGGATGCCTGTCCTGGAGCCGGCGACGGCGCCGTCGGCTCGCGAGATGAGCACGCGCGGCCGCGAACCCGCGGAGCTGCTTGCGGAGGGTCTGGCGCGCGTGCGGGAGTTCGGGGCGGAGTATGTTCCCTACGGGGCGCTCTACGTGCTCGCCGCGACGCTCCCGCGCGGTGAATGGGACCACTACGCCGACGCCTGGAGGATCGGCCGCCCCCAGGGCTCGATGATCGTCCCGAACTGGGCGCTGCTGCAGGGCATCCCTCCTCGCCAGCCATCGGCGTACTACATCTGTCTGTCCCCAAAGAGCGTTCGCGACTTCATCGTCTGGTACAACGTACAGGCGATCGAGGACTACGGCGTGGGCGGGCTCTACTTCGACCTCGCCGCGCCCAACACGCTGTGCATGAACCCCGCGCACGACCACCCGGCGTCCGTCGACGGCGTCCAGTACTACCCTCTGTGGTGGCAGCGCGAGATAATGAAGCGCCTGTGGATCGCCTGTAAGCAGAAGAACCCCGACCACCTCATCTCCATCCACCACGCGAAGACGCCGATCACCGCGGCGGGCTTCGCGGATATGGTGCTCTCGGGTGAGGCGCTGAACATGTTCTTCCGCTCGGACAACTTCGTGATGAGCGAGTCAGACAGCGATCCGAGCATGTACGTCCCGGACTACAGCCACCTGCCCGACGTGCTCTACGAGGTCGCCTACTCCCAGCGCACCGGCGTGATCAACGAGCTGCTGCCTGAGGTCATCAAGTGGAACCGCACGGTCATGCGCGATGACCCCGAGCGCCTGGCGTACTACACCCGCACGCTCCTGGCGCGCGTGGTCGCCTACGGCATCCCGGTTTACCCGAGCGCCTTCGACATGAAGCTCTTCGACGATATTCAGCGCGGCTACGAGCGCTTTGGGTGGCTGGAGGGCACGCGCTTCGTCGGGCCGTGGGAGTCGGCGCCGCTCCTCGGCGAGGCGGAGCACGCGCTGAGCATCGCGTTGCACCTGCGGCCCGGCGGCGAGAGCGTCCTGCTCGCGGTCGCGAACCTCACTGATGGGCCGCTCACCGAGACGCTGCGGCCGGACGTAGCGGCGCTGCGCGAGGCCAGCTCCGCAATCGCCGACGGCCCAGTGGCGGTCGATGCGATCACAGGGGAGCCGGTCGCGGGCGACGCCGCGAGCGGCTGGTCGGTGAGCGTCCCGCCGCAGAACTACCGGCTACTGCTGCTCGGGCCGGAGTGAGCGGCGCAGGATTCGAGCGTCCGGCGGTGAAGCATTACGCACACGCGCGCTACCGACACC
Organism: Candidatus Zipacnadia bacterium; assembly: GCA_029821635.1. Taxonomy (GTDB): domain Bacteria; phylum Armatimonadota; class Zipacnadia; order Zipacnadales; family UBA5352; genus UBA5352. Next base: position 17,517 of record JALGSW010000003.1, on the reverse strand, counting down.
CACCGGGGAGGCCGCACGCCCATGGCGTCCATACGCAAGTCTGACATAGCCGTCGAAGGGCTGGAGATTCTGATCGATCAGACAGAGGCCCGCACTCCGCTGAAGTTCGGCGGGGAGGTCGTCGAGAAGGTCCCATTCTGCACGATCCACGTCGAGGTCGAGAACGGCTGCCACGACGTCGCCGAGGGCTGGGGCGGGATCTTCCTGATGGACCAGTGGGGCTGGCCGACGCCCGAGGTCCCGCGTGAGGCCAAGCAGCGCGTGATGCAGCGTGTCCTCGACGAATACGTCCACCTCGTGACCACACACGCGGGGATGTTCCACCCGATCGGTCTGTTCATGGAGCTTGAGGACGACCTCGCGCGCATCAACAAGCGGGTCTGCGCGGAGGAGGGCGTCGCGGTCGAGCAGCCGTTCCTCAGCGCCCTGGTCTGCGTCTCCGCGGTGGACGCCGCCCTCCACGACGCGTTCGGCAACGTGAACGGGATCGACACCTACAAGGGCTACGGGCCGGCGTGGATGGACGACCTGAGCCGCTGGCTCGGCCCGGACTTCGTCGGGCTCTACGTCGAGGACTTCGTCCGCAGCGAGTACAAGCCGAAGGTCCCGATCTTCCACCTCGTCGGCGGCCTCGACAAGCTTACACGCGACGAACTCGACGACACCGACCCCGACGACGGCCTGCCCAACTGCCTCGCAGACTGGATCGCGTATGAGGGCATGTACTGCCTGAAGGTCAAGCTGCGTGGCAATGACCTCGACTGGGACGTCGAGCGCATGATCGCGGTCAATGACATTGGGCGCGCGGAACTGGACGCGCTCGGCATCGAGCCGATGCACCTCACCGCCGACACCAACGAGATGTGCGAGAGCCCGGACTACATCGTGGAGATGCTCCAGCGCATCCGCGAGCAGTCGCCGGACACCTTCGAGCGCACGCTTTACATCGAGCAGCCAACCGGCCGGGACCTCGACGAGGACGCGCATGACATGAGCGCGATTGCGGCGCTCAAGCCGGTCATCGTGGACGAGAGCCTCACCACCATCGAGAGCTTCGACCGCGCGATGCAGCTCGGCTGGTCGGGCATCGCCCTGAAAACCTGCAAGGGCCAGTCCTCGGGCATGCTCTTCGTGGCGAAGGCGACGAGGCTCGGAATTCCCTACGCAGTGCAGGACCTCACGAACCCGTCGCTGGCGCTGATCCACTCGGTGGGCCTCGGCGCGCGGCTCAACACGATCATGGGTGTGGAGGCGAACTCACGGCAATTCTTCCCCGGCTCGACCTCAGAGGCGGAGAAGAGCGTCCACGAGGGGATCTTCCGGCTCCAGAACGGCGAGGCGGATACGTCGTCACTGCAGGGGACCGGGCTGGGGTATCAGATCGAGAAGATCAGGTAGCGGCATCAGCGGCCCACGGGCGAGGCGCCCGTGGCACGGGGCGGATCACTCCATCCCGAACTGCCTCTCCCACCACGTATTCGCGGGCCAGGGCGGCTCGTAGAGCGCGTGGGCGAACATCTTCCGCACCTCAAGCCGGCTCTGCAGCCGGCGCTTCTCCGGGTCCGCCTCGATCGGGCTGCCCGGCGCCGCCGCCCCCTGCGCATCGAAGCCCAGCTCGCGAGCCATCCGGGTGGCACGGCAGAGGTGGAAGCCGCAGCTCACCACGATGACGCTCCGCACTCTCCGCTCCCGCGCGACCTCCCCCGCGAAGCGCAGATTCTCCCAGGTGGTCGTGCTCCGGTCCTCCAGCAGCACCGCCTCCTCGGGCACACCACCGGTGATCAGATACCTCCGCGCGCCCTCCGAGGCAGGCGCCAGCTCGGTCACCACGATCGTGTCCGCGAAGCCCTGCTCGTAGAGGCGGCGGGCGTGGTCGAGGCGGTTCCGGTAGACCGGCGAGGGGCGCGTGGCCGTCCCGCCCGCGCCGAGCACAATCAGGGCGTCGGCGCGCTCGGTCGGCTGATCGTCCACGTGGCCTCGGACCCGCAGGTAGAGCGCTCCCGGCACGAGGCCGACGAGCAGCAGCAGCGCCATCGCGGTCCGCGCCCGCAGGCGCCCGACACGCGCGGACGGCGCTCCGAAGAGCACCGCAAGGGCGAGGGGGTGGTTGCTGCGGCAGGTCATGGGCATGTGCGGAGCTTCCCGTGGAGAAGCCCGAGACCTTCCGGCGGACGAGACGGGGCGGTTGCCGTTCTGGAGGGGAGGGGCTTCAGCCGCTCCCATGGGGCAGCTCGGAGCCGCTGAAGCGCCTCCGCTCCATACGGCCGGGCAACGGCGCGCTGCGCGTGCGCATCACATCCCCCCGTACTTCAGCGCGCTCTCCATGTACTGCAGGCAGTTGTCGCTCACGTTATCGCTCATCCACGTCAGCGGCACCGCGCTCGGGTAGAGCATCATGCCCTCGCGACCGCCCTCGACGATCGCGCGCCGCACCATCTCGTCGATCTCGCTGCTGGTGCAATACTCCAGGTGCCGCAACTCGATGTTCCCCATCAGCACCATCCGCCGCCTGCAGCGCCGCTTCGCCTCCGCGAAGTCGATGTCCCCGTCCGGCGGCGGCTCGACCGGGTCGGTCATGTCCGCGCCCATCTCCATCATCAGATCGATGACCCCGCCGATCTTCCCGTGACAGTGAACGTGGACCAGCGCCCCGTGGCTCTTCGCCAGCTCGATAAGCGGGCCGTCGTAGCGCACCACGAGCTGCTCGTAGAACGCCCGCGACATCATTGGCGGCGTCGCCTGCTCCGAGCCTCCCAGCCAGATGCATTCGATCACACCCGCGCGCAGGAGATGCTCCAGCCGCACGTGGATGCGCTCGTAGACCGTGCCGATCATGCGCTCGATCAGCGGGCGATTCGACGCTGTCCACTCCAAGAAGGTGTCGAAGTGCATCATGTTCGAGACGCAGACCAGCGGCGTGGACACGCTCAGCTCAATCAGCCCGCGCTCTCCCCACGCCCGCCGCTCCCGCTCGAAAGGCTCCGGGTCGGGGAGGTCCGGCTCGAAGGGCACCGAGAGGATCGCCTCGGCGTCGGCCTCAGTCTTCACGAGGGGCTCGAGCATCCACGCGGTGTGCACGTCGCGGTCGCTGCGCTGGAGGCTCGTGAGATCGCCCTTCGGCGTGTGCACGACGGTGGTGGTAAGGACCGATCCGTCGCGCTGCTCGCGGGATCGCTCGACGTGTTCCTCGGGGATCAGCATGTACGCGCGGCTGAACAGCGCGCCGACGGAGCGGTAGCGCCCCGGGTGCGTACAGTGGTCGGCGACGACCTCGGCGACGCGGCGGTAGTTCGGGTGGTCCTGCCAGGGGGCGAGCCGTCCCTCGGACCAGGCGTCGGGGTCGAAGGGGATGGGCGAGTGGATCGGGACGCGGTCGTAAGGCTGCCAGCCAGTGCATCGGAGGACGCGCTGCTTGTGGGTGAGCTGCACCGCCATGGCTTCACCTCGCGGGTGAGATCGGGCGGCCCGGAGCGCCCCCGGTCAGTCGTCGCTTGGGTTCATGAGCCGCTCAAGGTGCTCCTTGTGCAGCGCTTTCAGCAGCGCCACGCGTGCCTGCTGAGCCACCGCGAGCTGATCGGAGCCAAGGGCCTCGGCGTCCTCGGGGTAGACGATCAGCACGATCGTCCCGTTGGCGCCCAGCGCCGGGTTGCCGTCGTCCTGGCCGATGCGGACCTGGTAGGCCTGCAGTCCCGCCTCCATCGCCTCGGTGAGCCGCGCGACGATCTCCTCCGCCCGCGCCAACGGCGTCTCGCAGGTCGGTCCGGGCGTGAGCACGCGCATGATCGCCACGTCGCGCAGGGAGACGCGGACGAAGCTCTCGCCCACGGTCTCGCTCTCGACTTCCACGGCGACGGGGCTGGTCCACTCGGTCGCGGCGCGGCGGTTCAGGTCGATGCCCGCCTCCTGGAGGAGGACCTTCAGCGCAATGACTCGATCGGGCGCCTCCGGGTGAGTCTGCAGGAAGCCGAGCTCGAACTGGGGCTTACTACGGTAGTCGGCCGCGAGCCGCTCCATGAAGGTCACGAGGCCGACCGGGTTGTAGGAGGTCTTGAGCAGGTACTCGACGGCGTGCGCGTCGGCGGCGGTCTCCATATTGATGGAGTAGCCGCCGAGGATGCCGCGCCGGACGTACTCGCCCGCCACCATGATCGTGGAGACCATGTCGGTCGGCGCGCCGAGGAGGATGCTCGCGATGAGCGCGGCGATGTTCGTGGTGAACATCTCCTCGTTGCGCTTCGCCTGCCGGAGGGCGTCGTAGGTGCAGTTGTGCGCGATCTCATGCGCGAGGACGCCGGCGACCTCGTGATCGGAGCCGGCCTCCTCCAGCAGGCCCTTCGTGATGTAGACGATGCCACCGGGGAGGCTGAAGGCGTTCACCATGTCGGTGTCGAGGAGCCGAAGATCGTAGGTTATCTCGGGCCGATCGCTCGCCGCCGCGATCTCCGCGACCATCGCGTCCAGCCGCGCCTGCGCCTCCTCGTCCTCGTAGCGATCGTACTCATCCTCGACCTGCTTCGAGGCCTCCTTGCCGATCTTGCGCTCGTACTCCGCGGAGAAGGGGGGACCGCCGGGCTTTGCGTACGCGGAAGCACTCGCACCCGTGATGAGGGCGATGAGCAGGACCGACCGGATGATCGTGCGTGGTGTCTTCATGGATATGTACAGACGTGCGCGACGCGCCCACGGTTCTGGTTGGGAGCCGCGTTATCGCGCCGCGACGGCGCCCGCTCTTACTTCGGCTGCAGCGTCACGTCGAGCCAGACGCTCTCTCCGGCCGCGATGGTCTGGTTGGCGAACTTCCTGCTCGTGTGGTTGGGCGCGGTCCCGAGTACCGTATAGGCGCCCGGCGCGTACCACTCAAGCTCGTAGACGCCGGTGGCGTTCTCCGGCCGAGCCACGCCGATCGGAGCCGTGCCCTTGAGGAGGATCAGCGTCGCGTTGCCCAGCGGCGCTCCGCCGCCACTGCGCACGAAGCCCACGATGCGCCCGAGGCGCTTGAAGTCTTCGGGCGTATGCTGGGCGAGCTGGAACTTTACCGCGGCTCCATCGCCCATCGTGACCTCCTGCGCCCGCGTCACGTGCAGGTCCTTGGTCGCGATGACCGTCACCTTCGAGCCGGTGACGCTCCCGCTCCAAACGCCCTGCGCGTTGGTACGCCCCGCCGCCAGCACGGCCTCACCGGATACGACCGCCACAACTGCGCCGGACAGTGCCGCCCCGGTCTCCAAGTCCACGACCGTCACCGTCAGCGTAACGCCGCCGGCCACGCTCATCGCCGCCGTCAGCGCCACGAGACCCGCGACCATCACTACTCTAGACGCCATCATGAGACCTTTCATCTCCATCACTCTCTTGCGGCGCGCGTACGCGCCATTTACTGGAGTCCCCACTATCTACGCTTTGCTGCTACAGCGTGATCGCATGCTGCGGATCGGGCTGCAACTTCACCGTCTCGCCCGCCGAGAGCGTCCGCACCGTGCCCTGGCGGTCCAGCTTGACCTCGCCGGAGAGCACGGTCAGCCGCGACGAGCTGCCGTCATTGTTGGAGTAGACCGTGAACACCACTCCCGCGCCGGAGAACTCGCCCCACGGCGTGACCACGGTGAATGCATCGCGCGTGTCCGTCAGGTCGGCTCGCAAGTCGCCCTTGAACAGGTCGATCGCGTCGCGGCCGATCCGCACGACCGCCTCATCGTTGAGCTCGACGTGCGCCCCGCCCGCGAAGTCCAGTGCGACCGGGTCGCCGCCGAGGCCCCACGCCACCGCGCGCTCCTGCAGCTCGGTGCCGATGCGCCCGGACTGCGCGGTCTTCTGATCGGGCTCGAAAACGTGCAGCGCGTCGCCGCCGGCCACCACGACCGCCGGAGCCGCGAGATGTGCTGATTCGTGCCCGTTCATCCCGGGCAGGCCCAGCAGCAGTGCCAGGCCGACGAGCAGGAACGCGGCCGCGGCCGGCATCCAGGTGGCCCAAACGACTCGCCCGGTCCTCGCGCGGCGCACCCTCTGACGCACGGCGTCCACCGACGGTTCTGGCAGCCGGACCGCGCGGAGGCCCGCTCGGAGGGCCGCGTCCACACTGTCAAGCTCCTCCCGCAGCCGCGCGCAGTCCTCGCACTGCTCGATGTGCTCTTCCAGCAGACGCGCCTCGTCCTCCCCGAGCTCGCGGTCGAGCCGGAGATGGATCAGACGCCTTGCTTGTTCGCAGTCAAGTTCGGGCATCGTTGGTTTCACGTTCCGCCATCAGTATCTCACGAAGTTGCTCGCGACCGCGGTGCAGTCGCACTCGCGCCGCGCCCTGGCTGATCCCCAGGGCGTCCGCGACCTCCGCCACCGACGCCTCCTCGAGGTAAAACAACGCGAGGGGCAGCCGGTAGGTGTCCTTGAGCTTCGCCAGCGCGCGCACCGCCTCCATCGCCAGCGGCGACGGCTCCTCCTCCTCGGGGAACGCGGGCTCGCGGTAGCTGTCCTCCAGCGATACCTCGCGGCCGGAACTGCGCCCGCGCTTGCGCAACATCTGCAGGCAGACCTTCGCGGCGATGCCCCGCAGCCAGGGCCCGAAGGTCCGCTCGGTGTCGTATCTGTTGAGGCATCGGTAGGCGCGCACGAATGTCTCCTGGGCGGCGTCCTCCGCGTCTGACCTGTTGCCCAACATCGACCAGCACAGCCGCTGGATCGAGCTCAGGTGGCGCTCGACAAGCACGTCGAAGGCCCCTGCGTTGCCTCCGCAGGCCAACGCGGCGAGGTGGCGATCCGCCAGCTTCGCGCCATCCTGCCCAGTTGCGCTCCGCAGAGCGTCGAACCCGGCCATCCGACGACCTCCAGCTCTCTCTTTGCCCTTCGCGACACGGATGTTACAGCACGCCTCTGCTTCGTACGGGTATTACACGTCGAACACCACGGTCACCTCGAGACCCTCCTCCGTCCGGGCCACCTCGAGACCGTGGTAGGTAACGGCCTTGATCTCCTGCATGAGCGCCTCGCGCCCGTCCGCGAAGCTCACCACGCCCGCCCGGCAGCGGGCGCGGCCACCGCGCACATCCATCACATCTACCGAGACCGGCACCAGGCGCTCGATGTTCACCAGCGCCAGCAACTCGCGCAGGCAATCCACCAGCAGCTCCTCCGCGTCCGGCCCCTCGCCGGCGACCTCCCGGTGCTCCGCCGGGGCGGGCGGATCGTCGAGCATGAGCGACAGCATCCCGTGCGCCGCCTGCTCGATCAGCCCGCGCACGTCCGGCGCCCACGCGCGAATTGCCAGGTCGGCGGTGTGCTCGACCGACTCGTAGCCTCTCGCGCCCGATAGCATCGCGCCCTCCCGGTGTCGGTGCATGGTATTCCCTCCGGGAGGCCGCATCACCTGCTCGCGGCAGACGGGACGGATGGCAAACGAACGCCGGGCGCTCGGCGGCCGTCAATGTGCGGCGGGCGGAGGCGCCGGGCGGGATGGCGTCGAAACCATCTGTACTGACGTCACCCCCACCTGACGCGAAGGGAGCAATCTCCGTGCAATTCCGAGAGCTATGCGGCGAGCAGGTGTCTGCGCTGGGCTTCGGCTGCATGCGCCTGCCCGTCACTGACGGTGAGATCGACGAAGACGCAGCGATCGCGCTGATCCACCACGCCATCCACCGCGGTGTGAACTACATCGACACCGCCTGGCCCTACCACGGCGGGAAGAGCGAGCCGCTCGTCGGCAAGGCCCTCCAGGGCGGCCTACGCGAGAGCGTGTTCGTCGCGACGAAGCTGCCGCCGTGGGCGGTGGAGACGCTCGATGACTGCGAGCGTCTCCTCGACGAGCAGCTCACGCGCCTGCAGACCGATCACATCGACTTCTACATGCTCCACAGTCTCATCGGGCCCATGTGGGAGAAGCTCAATGGCCTCGGCGCGCTGGGGCTGCTGGAGCGCGCGCTGGACGACGGCCGCATCCGCCACGCGGGCTTCTCATTCCACGATCACGTGGACTGCTTCAAGGAGATCGTGGACGCCTGGGACTGGGACTTCTGCCAACTCCAGTACAACTATATGGACGAGCGCGTGCAGGCCGGGACCGAGGGGATGCTCTACGCCGCCGAACGCGGCCTCGGCGTGATCGTCATGGAGCCGCTGCGTGGAGGCACGCTCGGCGAGCCCCTGCCCGATGACCTCGAAGCCATGCGCCGGAGCCTCGGGATCTACTGGTCGCCCGGGCAGCTCGCCCTGCGCTGGGTCTTCGACCACCCGGAGGCGGCGGTGACGCTCAGCGGCATGAACCGCATGGACCACCTGGAGGAGAACCTGGCCGCGGCCGAGGCGACGGCTCCGGGATCTCTGACCGCGCCGGAGCAGGAGATGATCGACGCGATCCGCGCGCGTTACCATGAGAAGATGGTGGTGGACTGCACCGCCTGCCGCTACTGCATGCCCTGCCCGCACGGAGTGAACATCCCGCGCGTGTTCTACCTCTACAACGACAGCTCGATGTTCGACCGCAAGCGGGCGCAGATGGGCTACCAGATGATGACGAACCCGGACGAATACGCCTCGCACTGCGTGGAGTGCGGACAGTGCGAGGAGCACTGCCCGCAGCAGATCCCGATCATCGAGAAGCTCGCCGAGGCCCATGAGGCGCTCATGGCGGAGGACTGAGATGCCCGAGCAGAGGGCCGCGCTCGTGACGGGCGCATCATCAGGGATCGGCGAGGCCAGCGCGCGCAGGCTCGAGAAGATGGGCCTCCGCGTCTTCGGCACCAGCCGCAGCGCCGGCGCAGAGGGGCCTGCGGGCGTCACGATGCTGCAGCTCGACGTGACCGACGACGCCTCCGTCCAGGCCTGCGTGGGCGAGGTGCTGGAGCAGACCGGGCGGATCGACGTGCTCGTCAATAACGCGGGCTTCGGCATCTTCGCTGCTGGCGAGGAGACCTCGATGGCCCAGGCACACGCGATCTTCGAGGTCAACGTCTTCGGCGGCCTGCGCATGTGCCAGGCGGTCCTTCCGGGAATGCGCCGGCGGCGCTCGGGGCGCATCATCAACATCGCGTCCGGCGCGGGGATCGTCGGGGTGCCCTTCGAGGCACTCTACTCCGCCACGAAGTTCGCGATCATGGGCATGAGCGAGTCGATGCGCATCGAGCTGAAGCCCTTCGGCGTGCTCGTCTGCACCGTCGATCCCGGCTTCACGAAGACGAACTTCGAGGACGCCGGGCGTCTACCTGACGAGCCAATCGCGGATTACGACGATGGACGGAACGCGTTTCTCGCATCGGTGGAGAAGCTGTTCGCGACCGGCATGAGCCCGGACGACGTCGCGCGGGTGGTCGTGAACGTCGCGACCGCCGCGTCTCCCGCCGTGCACAACGCCGCGGGTGGGGAGACCGTGCAGGCGGAGCTCGGGCGGCGCCTGACCCCGCGCGGGATGCTGCAGAAGATCGTGGAGAACAAGTTCGGACAGTGATCTGAGAAGATGCTCAGGAGGACACGATGGCGCCTACACGACTTGCACTCCTCGGCACAGGTGGCCGTGGGCAGATCTACGTTGATGTGCTGAACCGGATGCAGCCGGGGCGGGCGAAGTGGACCGCGATGGTCGGGCGCACGCCCAACACCGTCGCGAACTTCTGCGAAGCGAACGACCTCGATTGCCCGCAGGTGATCGGGCAGGAGAAGCTCGGCGAGATGGACGACGTGGACGCGGTGCTGGTCTGCACGCCCGACTACGCGCACCGCAAACCGGCGGTCGCGTGCTTCGAGGCGGGCAAGCACTGCCTCGTGGAGAAGCCGCTGGCCACGAACCCCGAGGACGCCGCGGCGATCTGCCAGGCCGCCCGCGACGCCGGGAAGATCCTGCAGCTCGGCTTCGTCCTGCGCTACGATCCGCTGGCGATGAAGTTGCGCGAGCTTGTGCTCGGCGGCGCGATCGGCAAGCCCATCGCGGCGATCGTGCACGAAGCCGTCGGCTGGTTCCACGGCGCCACCTACATGCGCCGCTGGAACCGCTTCAAGAAGATGTCCGGCGACATGCTGCTGCACAAGGGCTGTCACACGCTGGACATCATCAACTTCATCCTCGACAGCTACCCAACGCGCGTGGCGGCGATGGGCGGGCTCGACTCGTTCACGCCGCGCGAGGAGGCCGCGGAATACTGCCACGACTGCGACCTGACCGCGGACTGCATCTACTACACCGATCAGGGCGAGGAGTACCGCAAGCGCTTCTACGAGACCGCCGGGCCGCAGGTGCTGCCCGAGGACTTCTGCGTCTACAACGTGGACAAGGACACCACCGACAACACCTCGCTGGTGGCGCAGTTCGACAACGGGATGCGCGTCTCATACACGATGACGATGGTCGCCCCGCGCGGGGACCGGCGGATGATCCTGATGGGGACCGACGGCGAGCTGCGCACGGACATGCACAGCTACCAGATCGAGTACATGCCGCTGGCGGATCGCGAGCCGCAGGTCATCGAGGTGCAGCCGCCCGAGGGCTGGGGGCATCAGCATCACGACATGGCGCTGCTGACGCACCTACTCGACCGCATCGAGCACAACGAGGACCCGGAGGAGGGCATCCAAGACGCGTGGATGTCCGGCGCGATCGCATTCGCGGCGCTCGAGTCGATGGCGACCGGGGAGTTCGTGGACATCGAGCGGATCTGACGAGGCGCATGCACGGGAATTGCATGGCCCCCGCCGGGGTGTGCGCGGGGGCCATGATCGCGTCCGCAACGCTACTCTTGAGGGGGTGTGTCCTCAGGACGCCAGCCGGCGGCGTCGTAGCGCTGCAACGGACGCGGAACACGCAATGAGCAACCAGGTTCCGGGCTCGGGCGAGTCGGAGCTGGCGTCGCTGGTCAGTGACAACACCGGGCGCATTCCGATGGCTTTCAGGCCACGTCGATGCGCTGGGCCAGGCAACCCAAGCCAGGATGTCTAACTGTCGGCTCTCCATGAGCCAGCAGCATTGCTCAATTCGCCATATGTGACTACGCCCCTCCAGGGCGGACCTCACGGATACCTCACAGTTTCGGACGCTGTGAAGGGCCGTGCTTCACGGACATGCCCTCTCCTGCGGGTGATTTGTGGCGCCGCCCCCGGATCGCTCCGGGGGCGGCACTCTTCGTGTCACGAAGCTTGTGACGAGCAGGCTACTCCGTCAGCGCGTCGAGGATCGCGTTGGCGATGCACATGTGCCCGGTCGGGCCCGGATGGACGGGCTCGGGGCAAAAGACCTCAGCCTCACGCAATGCCAGGTGCTCCTGGTAGATGTCATGCATGGGGATGTGCCGGCAGCCGTGCTTCTGCGCCATCTCGCGCGCGACCTTGATGTAGGCGGGCAGCGCCTCGAGCACCACCGTGCGCCAGTCCTGCCCGGAGCTGTCGATGCTGATGTAGAACGGGTCAATGATGAGCACCTGCGCGCCGGTCTCGGAGATCGTGCGCGAGATGATCTCGTCATACTTCTCCCGGAAGAGGTCCACGGGCACGATCGGCTCGCCCTGGCGCAGCATCGAGTGCAGGTCGTTGATCCCGATGAGGATCGAGACCCAGTCGGGGTTGTGGCGGATGGTGTCATCCGTCCAGCGCTCGGCAAGCTGCGTGACGCGGTTGCCGCCAATCCCCTTGTTGATCCAGTTGATCTTGCGCTCAGGGTACTTCGCCGTCACCAGGTCAACCGTCAGCTTCGCGTAGCCGGTCCCGAACGGCGCGGCGGCCGCCCGCCTGCCCGCGTCGGTGATCGAGTCTCCCTGGAAGACGTACGTCTGCCCGTCCTGCACGAGGAATTCAGCCATCGGTGATGCCTCCGTTTGGTGTTTGCGCAACCTGATCAATGTATCAGCCCAGCGCCACCGCATCGAGGCTCCAGCACACCACGCCCATGTGGTAGCGCTGGTGCCACGGGGCGGCGTTGGTGTAGTACGCGGTGACGATCGCGCCGTCGTCGGTCTGCACGCTCGACGGGTAGCCGCAGTCGCCCTCCAGCAGCCCGCCCACGATCACGAAGGGCACCGACCAGCTCTCCCCCGCGTCTGCGCTGATGCGCCCCATCACGCCGCGGAAGCGCGGGATGCGCGATCCGTAGCAGGCGAGGATGCGTCCGTCTGCCAGTTCCAGCAGGTGGCCGGGGTGCTGGCTCAGCTGGCTCAGGTCGAGCGCGAACTCCCACGTGCGACCCTCGTCCTCCGAGGCGAAGAGGCGCACGTTGGCCCCATGGCCGCGCTCCACGTCCCGCGCGACGATGTTGGCGGTGCGCGCCAGCGCCAGCCAGCGGCCGCTTGAGTGGATCAGCACGTCGGTCTCGTTGTAGTTGTCCGCGCCGATGATCGACGGATCGCCCCACGTCCGGCCCCCGTCGGAGCTGCGCAGCAGCACCGAGTGCAGAGCGATGTCCTGCTGCCGGCTCGACGAGCCGTAGCAGCTCACCACGCACTCGCTCCCATTGACGCACACATCGCCGAAGGGGATCAGGACCGGCGCGACCTCGAAGCCCGCGATTTCGCCGTCGGCGGGCGCGACCTCCCCCACGTGCTCCCAGGTGTGCCCGTTGTCCGTGGAGATGCTCACCCAGGGCTTGAGGACCACGCCGCGGCCACCGCGCTCTTCGCCCTGGAGGCTCCAACCACTCACCAGCGCGACGAGGCGCCCGTCGGCGTTGAGGCCGGCCGCGACGTTCATGCGCACCGTGGGCGGCTCGTGCTGCGTCACCTCGCTGCGGCAGGCCCAGGTGTAGCCGCCGTCGGAGCTGACCCACAACTCCGGATCGCCCTCATCCCAGCCATGGCTCGGGTGCGAGTAGATGACCGCCCCGATCTCACCGTTTGGCATGAGCGTCAGGTTCGGCCAGGCGCAGTGCTCCAATGCGGTGACGACGTGATACGCCCCCTGCGGCAGCTCGATCTGATAGCCCATGGCGGACCTCCCGGCGACGGTGGCTCAGCGCAGCGTCCGGCTCGCCCGGCAGGTTCGGCGCTACTCCCCCATCACCTTCACGATCACGCGCTTGCGGCGCATGCCATCGAATTCCGCGTAGTATATCTGCTGCCAGGTGCCGAGGTCGAGCGCACCGTGAGTGATCGGGACGATGACCTCGTGGTGGATGAGCAGGCTCTTGAGGTGCGCGTCTCCGTTGCTCTCACCGGTGCGATGGTGCGCGTAGTCGGGCCGGAAGGGCGCAAGCTCCTCGACCCACTCGTCGATGTCCCGAATGATCCCCGACTCGGCGTCGTTGACGTAGACGCCCGCGGTGATGTGCATGGCGGAGACGAGCACCATACCCTCCTGCACGCCGCTGTCGGCGACGATCTGCGCGACCTCATCGGTTATGTTGATGTACTCGCGCTTCTTGCGGGTCTCGAACCACAGGTACTCGGTAGCGAACTTCACGGCACCCACTCCCTAAACGAAAGCCCCCGGAGGGTTCCGGGGGCTTGTGGTCGGCTGGTGGACTGATGGACGCCGCGATCACTCGTGGGTCCAGATGTGCATGCGGACGACCTTCATGTTGTGCAAGGTGAACTCGATGTTGTTGTGCTCGGTGTAGCGGAGGATGCAGTCGCGTGAGAACTCGCGGGTGACACCGTTCCACGTGACGGTCACGGGGCCGCCGCCGGGGCCGACCTCGCCCGGGCCGGTTGAGTAGTAGGTGAACGTCTCATCCGGCCAGCCGTAGCGGTAGATGACCTGCTTGTAGCTGTCGCCGAGCTTCACGTACTGATGCGGCTGCCACATGCTCGAGCGGGCGAAATTGCAGTTCTCGCCGGCGACCGCGATCGATTCAATGTAGCCGTCACGGTCGAGCACGTAGCCGAGCACAACGGGGCCTCGGCGATAGAGCCACTGGAGCTGGTTGCTCTCGAGGTCCACCCAGACGGGCAGAGCCCACATCGGGAAGGGGTTGGCCTGGACGCCACCGGCGCCAGCACCTGCTGTCGCTCCGCCGCCCTCCATGCCGGGCTCAGCGCCCATGCCCTCCATACCGGGCTCAGGGAACGCACCGGGGCCCATGCCTGCGTCGGGGGGCATGCCGGGCTCGCCCATCGGCATCATACCGGGCATTGCACCCTCCATGCCCATGCCCATACCATCCATCCCCATAGCGCCGCCCGCGGCGGCGCCGCTGGCGAATTCGTCTCCCTGGCCGGTGGCGATGCCCATCGGCTGACCATAGATGTCAAGAAGGGTGACCGCGTGCTGACCCAGCCTCATGCCTGCGAGCTGGACCTCTCGCGCATCGGCTACGCCTGCCAGCAGCAGGCAGGACAGCAGCGAGATCATGATTGCGACGACAGTGCGGTGACTGCGTATCTCCTGCATCTCGCACCTCACATGGTAACGGCATGCGGCCGAATCGAACGAGCCTGCGCCGCAGTATAGCATACGGCAGCAACGGAAGCAACGGATGCGACGGCGACGGCAGCAACGGCAACGGAACGGTTTCGCCTCAGTGCTTTTCCACGCGGGCCGCACTTAGTCCTTCTCGGCCTCGTTCTTGATCGCTGCGAGCATGTTGTCGCAGTTCGCCTGGACCTTACGGTGCAGGAGCCTCTTGATGAGCGGGCCGATCAGCGGAACCGCGTATTCGTAATCAACAGTGAGCTTCACCGCGGTTCCGTCCTCCCCCTCTTCGAAGGTCCACGTCCCGCGGTAGGCGGTGAAGTCGCCCTCTGTCATCTGGAAGCGACAGGAGTGGTCCTCATCGTCCCAGTAGTCTTCTTCGGTCCATTCGAGCGTGCGGTTGAACTCCTCGATGAGCCCGACCCAGTGGCTGACCCGCCGGCCCCCGTCCTCCTCGAGGATCTCCACGCTCTGCACATCATCCATGAACTCAGGGAAGCGCTCGACGGCGCGCGCGATAGCGTAAACACGATCGATCGGGGCGGCTATGACGATCTGGCTCTCTACTGTTGCCATACCTGGACTGGTCCTCTCGATGCATTGCGGTCAGATGCGGCTTCCCCCGGTCCCGGCGTGTTCAGTTCGCGCCCACTCCCGGAATGTCCTGCGCTCGAATTGCCGGTAGCGATGGATGATGCGCGCCCCGTCCGGCACAAGCGTCGGCACGGCACCAAGCGGACACGGGAGCCACTCGACGATCCCGAAGAGCCGGCAGATCAGCGGCCGGACCGGGTAGATCAGGCAGCGCGGCCCGTCCGGGTCCTTGAACTCGCAGGGCGGCGACATGCGGCCTGGATAGCGCAGCCCGGGCACGAAGATCGGCCCGCCGAGGTAGTCACGGATTGCCTCGAACTCCGTCCGCGTGATGCCCAGCCCGCCCATGCAGCGTCCCGCGCAGCCGTCGCAGCCGAAGCAGTCGGCGGTCGGCAGGGCCTCGCAGGTCTCCCACAGCCATCGGGCTTCCTCGTCGGCGCTCACGAATCCTCGTCCCCCACAGGCTCCCCATCGACCACGCCCCGCACCCGACGCTCCATGCGCTTGCGCGGGAGGCGCACGATCTGACCGCAGCCGCGGCAGCGCAGCTTCACGTCCATCCCCAGGCGCATGATCTCCCATGCGTTGGTGCCGCAGGGATGCGGCTTCTTCAGCCGCACCACGAGTCCCTCCCGCAGATGTGGCGTCTCAGACACGCGCGCGCCCCTCCCCGGGAGTGTCCTCGACGAGCCCCAGCGGGATGTGCAGGCTGAAGGTCGAGCCCTCGCCCCAGGTGCTCTCGACGGTGATCTCGCCGCCGTGCGCGCGCATGATGTGGCGGCAGATGTAGAGGCCCACGCCCGTCCCGCTCACCGCGCCGTAGCTGTCGTCGTGGACGCGCTGGAAGCTGCGGAAGAGCCGCTGGAGGTCTTCCTCGTGGATCCCGACGCCCCTGTCCTCAACGTTGATCACGACCTCGTCCGCGGCCGGACGGACCCGGACGGCAATGGCGGCGTCAGTGGGCGAGTACTTGATCGCGTTCTCCACGAGGTTGATGATGACTGCCTCGAGCTTGTTGCGGTCGGCGAGGAAGACCGGGGTGTCCGGATCGACCTCGACCGTGAATGGGCGCTCGGGGCCGAAACCCCGGCACAGTGCAATCGCGCCCTCGATCAGCTCACGCAGGTCGCCGATCTCCGCGAGGCTCAGGCTCAACTCCTGCCCGGCTTCGATGCGGGAGAGATCGAGGAAGTCCTGCACGAGGTACTGCATGCGCCGGCTCTGTCTGGTGGCGATCTCGAGCAGTCGCGCGGTGCGCTCGTCCTCGATGTTGAGGCGGTCCTTCAGCAGCCGGCACGAGCCCTGCAGCGAGGCGATGGGGTTCTTCAGCTCGTGCGAGACGAAGGAGATCAGGTCCATCTTCATCCGGTCGAGCTGCTTGAGCTGGGAGATGTCCGTGAAGACCGCGCACTTGCCCACCGCCCGGTTGCTCGGCTCGTCCACGAGTGCGATGTGCGCGCGGACGACGATGCCCGCCGCCTCATCGAGAGTGATCTCCGTCTGCCATGAACCTCCATGCGGCGAGAGCGGCATGGTGAAGAGGTCGGCCACCTTCGGGTGATCGAGGACGGTGACGACCAGCCGCCCATGCGCCCGCCCCTCGGGGACGCCGAACATTGCCTGCGCCGCGTCGTTGAAGATCACTACGCGGTCGGCGCCGTCGGTGGCGATCACCGCGTCGGCCATCTCGTCCACCAGCGTGGCGATGCGGGCCATCTCGAACTCGAGCCGCTCGTTGGTGTGGCGCAGCTCTTTGCTGGCGAAGTCCACGCGGTCGGAGAGTTCCCGGTAGAGCCGGGCGTTCTCGAGGAAGAGGGCGGACTGATGGGCGATGACCTGCATGAGCTGCACGTCGTAGTCGGTGAACGGCCCTCCGCGCTTGTTGATGACCTCGAGGACGCCGATCGCGCTGTCCCGCAACATCATCGGCACGCACAGGATCGACCGCGTCGGGTAATCGATTGCGTAGGCGACATCGGAGCTCCAGCGCTCGTCGCGCTGCACGTCCTGGGAGATGATCGGCTGGCCGGTGGCGGCGGCGGTCCCGGCGATCCCGTGGCCGACCTGGACGGTGATGTCCTTGAGCATCTCAGCCTTCTCACCCAGCGCGACTTCGAAGTTCAGGTGCTGCCCGTCCGGGTCCATCATGAGGACCGAGGAGGCCTCGGCGTCGATCTCACTCTCCGCCCATCGGAGGATCTCGACCAGGAGCTGCTCACGGTCGAGGCTGGAGTTGACGAGCCGGCCGATGCCCGCGATGGCCTGCAGGCGCGACTGCAACGCCGCCTCGGCCTCGGCGCGGCGCCTGTCGGTGATGGAGGCCGCGTTCGCGACCAGCGCGCCTCCGGTGATGGCCACCGCCAACAGCGGGGCGGCGAGCGGCAGGTAGACGCCGGCCATGAACAGCACCAGCCCGACCACCGCGGTGAGCGCGAGCATCGTGAGCGTCAGCAGCAGCCCGTGGAGGGGCCTGCTGACGGAGGCTACCCACCCGACGAAGAGCGCGAGCGCCAGCGTAAGCAGCGGCGGCACCCACGGCGGGACGCGCTGGAGGATCGTGCCCGAGGCGAGGTTCTCCGCGATCGTTCCGGCGACCTCGACACCGGGCAT
>JALGSW010000053.1 GCA_029821635.1 Candidatus Zipacnadia bacterium | reverse complement strand
CCCGGCAAGGGCGCACGCAACGAGTACTGCAGTAAGAACACGCACGATCATCGCACCTCCAGCTCGAACCTCTGCGTGACCGTCACCGGCTCCGGCTGCGACGCACTCAAGAAGCGCTGCGCCGCGCTCGGGCGCAAGCCGGTCGGGACGTAGTTGTGCGGGCAGGTGGCGGTCGCTGAGATCGCCACGTCGCAGCTGCCCGCGGCCGCAGGCGTGCCGCTCAGCACGCCGCTCTCCGCGTCGATCGCGAGCCACTGCGGCCCATCCACGAGCGCCCAGGCGATCTCCTCGCGCAGGAAGTACTCGTGCGGGCGTTGCCGGTCGCGGTACTGCAGGTCGCCCAGCGACCGCAGTGATTGCGCCTCGTAGCGGTACGCCTCACCCGCGCGAGCCTCCGTCACGGGCTGCGTGAATATGAGCGGGTGCGGCATCTCCGCGTAGTCCGAGCAGCCGCTGCGCGTGCCTCGCTCATCGACCGCGACCACCCGGTAGAAGCAGCGGTTCATCCGCCCATCGGCGGCATCCGGCGCCACCACGAGCACCTCCGTGCCCTCGGTCTCGCCGAGCAGATTGCCCGGCACCTCGCCGCGCCCCACCACCTCATGCGGCCCGTCGGCCACGCTGAAACCGCGCTCATCGCTGCCGTAGACAAGGTAGCGCACCGGCCGCGCGCCATCCGGGTGCGGCGCCCAGGTGATGCGCGCGCGCTGGCCATCGACCTCGCTGCGCACACTCACCGGCGGGCACGGGCCCTCCCACTGGAAGCGCCGGACTTCGCTCCACGGACCCCAAACGCCTGCCTCCGAGCGCGCGCGCACGCGCCAGTAGTAGCTCTCTCCGGGGTTGAAGATGCCCCCGAAGGGCACGCCGAAGCTCGGCTCGCGGTGGTAGCAGTCGAAGCTCGGGCGGTAGATCACCAGCATGTCCGGCCGCCGGCTCACCTGCAGATGATACAGGTCGCAGCCCGGCGCCTCCGGCCACTCGAAGGCGACCTGCGTCTGGCGCACGACCTCCCCGGCAGCGGGCGCGAAGGTCCCCTCGGGCGGGGCAGGCGCCGCTTGCGCCGAGCTTTCGCGCCAGCGGATGGCGACCTGCACGTCCCGGCTCGCGCTCGCGTCGCGGTAGACGAGGCGGTTCTGCCCCACCTGCAGCCGAGGCAGCGCGATCGGGCTGGTCATCACGACCGTCTCGATCCGCAGGTCCTCCAGCCGCGCGCTCGCCACCCGCGAGCCGAGCCTGATGCGCAGCAGGTACTCGTACTCCGGCGGGCCCTCGCGCAGAGGCAGGGCCCGATCGAGGCTGAGGTCCGCGCGGTGCTCCCCGGCGCCGTCCGCGCGCCAGAGGTCCGTCCACCGCTCGCCGTCCGTGCTCAGCTCGACTGCGAAGCGATCCCCCGCCTCGCCGCCACGGAAGTGCGCCGCGAGGCTTGCGCCCGCGATGACGTAGGGAGTGCGCACGCGCAGCGTCACGGATGCGCCCGGATCGCTCCCCGCGAGGGCGCCGGCGACCGCCTCCACGTCATCCGCGCGCTCGAAGCACTCCTGCAGGCCGGTGTCACTCAGTGGAGGCCGCCACGTGAAGATCGAGTTGCTGACGCCGACGGGGGGCGTGGTGGCGCGCCCGTCGCTGCTGAACGCCCCGCGGCTGTCCCAGCGCCACTGGAGCGCCTCTCCCGGCCGCAGGTCGATGTCGATCGCGTGGCCCTCGGTGCAGGGGCAGGGCACGCGCACGTCATCCGCGCCGAACTGACCGGCGCCCTTCTCCGCGCCCTCCCAGAGCTGGCCGAGCAGTGGCCCGCCGCGCAGCTCGCGCTTCGCCAGCTCGTGATCGTGCGCGAGCGCCTCGCCACTCACGGGCGTGAGGTTGTCGCGGCCCAGGAAGAACACGTGCGCGGCCATGTCCATCATCTGGTACTCGCCGCCGAGGCCGATCTCCCCCACCGTGTGCCCGTGCAGCCCGCGGATCAGCGGGGGTGGCTCGGCCCGCTCGCCCAGCGCGCGGCGCATCAGCGTCAGGCCCGCGTTCGCCGAGTAGCCGCACAGCCCGACCGGCAGCGAGTTCAGCAGCACCACCGGGTCATGCTGCTCGGCCTTTAGCTCCTCGGTGGCGCAGAACATCGACGCGCCGTGATGGTGGTTGCGTGTCATGAACTGGTAGATGAGCTGTATGCGCTCCTGGTCGGTGGCGGCGCCGCGCGTGGCCTCGACGACCATGCTGTCGATGTCATACCAGTCGCCGCGGTCGTTCGCGACCAGGCGCACGCCCTCGACGGTCCGCTCGCCGAGGTTCGCGATGGTGATCGACTCCATCGGCTGGAAGGCCACCTCGCGCTCCGTGACCTCCCGCGTGGTGGTGTTGTCGGCGTCGAGCAGGCCGCCCATGGTGACCGCGTAGTCGTGTGCAGCGGTCACGATGCGTTCGACGTGCTCGCGCGACCGCTCGGCAGGGATGCCCCCCGCGGCGTGCGCCTGCATCAGTGTCCCTCCGAGGATCATCAGCATGATTGCTGCCGTAAGCTCTCTCACCGCACGCCCTCTCGTGTCCGCTGCATGGCCGGTCGTCGGGCTCTTCGCGCCACAGACTGTGTCTACCTTCAGGGCGCGAACGGCCGTGGCGAGGCCGACGCACCCGATCCTCCGGAAAAGATTCGCCGCCCGGGAACCTTGACTCGCGCGGGCGCGTTCATTCACAATGACGGACGCTGGCCCGACAGATGTCAGGACGCCGACCATCCCGGCTCAACCCGCCACGGGGGGATGTGCGTGGCAGGGGTGGGCCGCGACTCATATTCAGCATCCAAGGGTCTGACCGCCCGACATACATTCTCCGGGAGGATTACCGGATGATACGTTGCGAGGGACTGACCAAGTACTACGGCAATCATCGAGCCATCGCCGACGTGGACATCCACGTCAGCGAGGGCGAGATCGTCGGCTTCCTCGGCCCCAATGCCGCCGGGAAGACGACGGCCATGCGTATCCTCACGTCCTTCATCCCGCCGAGCGCGGGCATCGCCACGGTCGCGGGACACGACGTCGTCACCGACTCGCTCGAATCCCGCCGCTGCATCGGCTACCTGCCCGAGACCGCATCCCTCTACCGCGACATGCGCGTGACGCAGTTCCTCCGCTTCTGCGCGGGGCTGCGCGGGATGGGCGGGGCGGAAACCAGTGAGCGCATGGAGTACGTGATCGACACCTGCGGCCTCGCGGAGCGCGCCGACAGCATCATCGCCACCCTCTCGCTCGGCTACCGCCAGCGCGTCGGCCTGGCCCAGGCGCTGCTGCACGACCCGCCCGTGCTGATCTTCGACGAGCCCACCGTCGGCCTCGACCCGAACCAGATCATCGAGGTCCGCAACCTCATCAAGAGCCTCGCGGAGAAGCACACGGTCATGCTGTCCACGCATATCCTCCCCGAGGCCGCGATGACCTGCGAGCGCGTGATCATCATCAACCACGGCCGCATCATCGCCGAGGACACGCCCGAAGCGCTGACGGCGCAGATTCGCGAGGCCGAGACGGTCTCCGTGACCCTCGCCTCCCCGGGCGAGAGCGTCGAGAGGCAGCTCACCGACATGACCGAGGTGGTGGCCGTCAGGCCGCAGGGCGGCGGCATCTTCCACGTGGACACCGCGATCGGCGCGGACGTGCGCGCACAGATCGCGGAGTTCGTCGTCGGCCACGACTGGGGCCTGCTTGAGTTGCGCCCGGTCGAAATGACCCTCGAGGACGTCTTCCAGCAGCTCACCACCGAAGAAGAAGGTGTTGAGTAGCGATGCGCAAAGTGCTCACGATCGCAGGCAAAGAGATCCGCTCTTACTTCGTCTCCCCCATGGCCTACGTCGTCCTGGCCTTCTTCCTCGGAGTGTGTGGGCTGATCTTCGCCCTCACCGTGACGATGACACAGTCCGAGGCCAACATGGCCGGGATGTTCCACACGATGATCTTCATCACGCTCATGATGACGCCGGTTATCACCATGGGCCTGCTCTCGCAGGAGCAGTCGACCGGAAGCCTCGAGCTGCTCATGACCAACCCGATCCGCGAGAGCGAGGTCGTCATCGGCAAGTACCTCGCGGCCCTCGCGCTCTACATGATCGCGCTCGTCGCCTCGCTGGAATTCGCGCTGATCATCAACGCGTTCGGCGACCCCGACTGGATGGCGATCCTCTCCGGCTACATCGGCGTGACGCTGGCCGGCATGGCGTTCCTCGCCATCGGCCTTTTCTCCAGCGCGCTCGTCGCCAACCAGATCGCCGCGGCCGTCCTCGGCTACCTGATGCTGCTCTTCTTCTGGCTCATCGGCTGGCTCGACAGCGCCGTCGAGGGCGTGCTCGGCACGATCGCCAAGAACATCAGCATCCTCGAGAACTTCCAGGACTTCGCCAAAGGCATCATCGACAGCAGGCCGATCATTTTCTTCGCATCACTGATCGTCTTCGCCCTGTTCCTCTCGGTGCGCGCTCTCGAGAACAAGCGCACGATCTGATGGCGCGCCGCTTCCGCGCGGCAGGGCAGGGCCTGAGGCTTCACGCAGCGCCGTTCTGACAAGAGATTTCGGGCAGGTGACACGGATGCCGGACGAGACCGGACAGCAAGAGACCACTCAGGGCCGCAGACCGATGGTCGATCCGCGGCTGCAGAGAGAGCGCGAAGCACTCTCGCCGCTTCAGATCGCAGCACTGGTGGCGGGTTACGCCGCAGCGGCGCTGCTGCTTGTGCTGGTATTCTGGCTGGCGATCAACTCCAGCTTCATTCTGTGGCAGAAGATCCTGCTGGGCGTTACCATCGCGCTCGCAGTCTTCTGGGGCGTCGTGCATCACACCGCCCTGACCGGCGCCGCGCGCGCCCGTGGCGTGCGCCTGGGCGCCAACAGCGCGATCTTCGCCGTCTTCGTGCTGGGCATCTTCGTCCTCGTCAACGTCGTCTCGACCCGGCACCACTGGCGCAAGGACATCACCGAAGAGCAGCTCTTCTCGCTCTCCGAGCAGACGCGCGCGGTCGTCGAGGAGCTCGACACCGATCTGCAGATCGTCGCCTTCCTGAACGATCGTGACCCGCTCACCGGGCAGCCGAACCCCGGCACCGCGCAACTGCGCGACCGCCTGCGGGAGTACGGAATGCTCAGCCCCAGGGTCGCGGTCGAGACCTACGACCCGCTGCTTGACCGTGAAGAGGCCGCGGAGTACAACGTGCAGGCCAGCACCTCCAACATCCTCGTCGTCAAGTCCGGCGAGCGCCAGGAGACGATCTACGGTGGCGATGAGGAGCAGCTTACCAGCGCGATCCTCGCCGTCACCAGCGGCGAGAAGGCGCGCATCTGCTTCCTCACCGGCCACGGTGAGCTGAGCATCGAGGACACGCAGGGCGCCGGCGTCGGCACCATCAAGCGCACCCTCGAGGACCAGCAGTATCAGGTCGATGAGCTGAACCTCGCGACTGAGGAGAAGCCGACGATCCCCGGCGACTGCGCCGTGCTGGTTATCGCCGGACCCACCGAGGCGATCCGCAAGGACGAGATGGACGCGATCGTCACCTACGCCGGGCAGGGCGGCAACCTCCTCGTGGGCATCGAGGCCGGCGGGCCGGACCTCGCCGAACTTCTCGGCCAGTGGGGCATCGAGGCCCGCGACGGCTCCATCCGCGACAAGGACGCCGGCTACCTCGGCGCCACCGACATCCCGATGGTGCACGTCGCAGGGGCCCACCGGATCATCGAGAGCCTCCAACGCGTCCCGATCGCCCTGGTCACGCCAAGGGCGCTGGAGATCCTCGACACAGGCATGGAGGACCCAATGTCCCCCGGCATGCCGCCACAGCAGATGGCCCAGCCGCTGCTGGAGGCCTACCCCACCGGGTGGATCGAGCAGGTTGGCTCTGAAAGCGCAGGGCGTGACGCCGGCGAGGCCGCCGGACCCTTCACCGTCGCCGCGGTCGTGGATGGCGCTCAACAGCAGCAACAGCCCAACCCGATGATGCCTATGCCCGAGGAGCCGACCGGCCCGCGCATGGTCGTCCTCGGTGACGCCGAGATGATGGCCGACCAGTTCATCAGCCTCGGCCTCACCGGCAACGCCTACTTCGTCCTCAACTCGGTCAACTGGCTGATGGAGAACGAGAAGCTCATCAGCATCCCGCCCAAGACCGACCTGCCGCGCTTCCTGACGATGAGCGCAGGGCAGAAGCGGCTCGTCTGGGCCATCGTCGTCGGCATCGTCCCGGTCATCATCATCCTCGTCGGCTTCACCGTCTGGTGGCGCCGCCGGTAGCGGCTGACAACGACAGACAACCGCAGATAACGGCTGACAACGGCACGCTTGCAGGTAAAGGAGTTTCGTCGCAATGAACTGGAGGGCAACTGTCGCCGCCGGTCTCATCTTCATCGTCCTACTCGCCGTCGTAGTGGTGGAGAGCAGGCAGCGCGTCGCCGAGGAGGGCGAGGTCTTCCGGCAGTCGTTCATGGGCCTGAACCTCTACGGTATCGACCCGGAGAAGGTCACTCGCGTGCAAATCCAGCGCGCGAACGAGGATGAGGTCGTGCTTGCGAAGCGTGGCGAGGACTGGCACGTCGTCAAGCCCTTCGATGGCCTCGCGGACAGCGACGAGGTCAAGCGCATCGTCGAAGCCGTCGCCCTGCTCAGGCCCGCCGCATCGCGCGAGGGCGTCAACCTGGCCGACGAGCAGTTCGGCCTCGCCAAGGCCGACCTCGTGACGACAATCACCTACGACGGAGACAATACCGCCACGCTCAAGGTCGGTGGCGAGACACCTGCCGGCACCCAGCGTTTCGCAGAGGTCTCCGGCGACCCAAAGCTCTACGTTGTCGGCGCGAACGTGCGCACCACGCTCTGGAAGGACCCCGAGACGCTGCGTCAGAAGAAGGTGGCGTCCGTTGACGCAGAGGGCGTGACGGGGCTCACTCTCGACCACGCCGACGTGCACGTCGTCGCAGTGCGCACGCAGGGCGATGAGAAGGCGCTCTGGCGGCTCACCGCGCCGATGAAGACCGAGGCCGATGAGTGGAACGTGAAGCAGCTCATCAACAAGATCGGCGATATGCGTGCTGAGGGCTTCCTCACAACAGACGAAGCGGGCGCCGACCTGGGCTTCGACAAGCCGCAGGCGACCGTTACGCTACAATCCGCGGAAGGCGAGCCGCTGACCGTGACCTTTGGCAACACCGGGAAGCGCGAAGTCGGCGACCCGGCGGCAGAGAAGGAGATCATCTTCGTCCGCAGCTCGAAGCGCCCCGAAGTCATGATGGTGACGGCGGACGTGCTCGATGCGCTGCAGAAGACCGCCTTCGACCTCCGCGACAAGAGCGTGCTGACCTTCAAGCGCGATGATGTGACGCGGCTGAGGGTCGAGCGCACTCAGGGCCTGAGCTTCACCGTCGCGAAGCGCCCGAGCGGCTGGTTCGTGGAGAAGCCGAAGAACTTCGAGGCGCGTCAGGGCGCGGTCGATGACATCCTCTGGAACCTCGAAGACCTGAGCGCGGTCGAGTTCGTGACCGACGAAGCGACGCCGCAGGAGCTGCGCGAGTTCGGGCTGGCGGTGCCGCAGACGGCGCTCACGGTCGAGCTGCGCGCTGGCGAGCCGATCAAGGTGCTGATCGGCGAGAGCACCGAGGATGACGAGTACTACGCGATGGTTGGGGACAGCAAGCGCGTGGTGCGAATCTCCGAGTTCCTGATGGGCGACTTGCCCGAGGACGTCGAGGACCTGAAGAAGAGCTCGGTCGAGGCGCCTGAGTCCGAGTGGAACATCGGGGAGCCTCCCGCGGGCGTCGGCCCCGACGCCCCGCCCGGCGGCTAATTCCGCGGGTCGATCAATCAATCAAGCGGCCGGGCCCACACGGGCCCGGCCGCTTCGCATTGCGTTGGCCGCCGGCCTTCATCGGCGACTGCCTCCGTCAGTACCCCAGCGCGCGCAGGAAGTCCCGGTTCGCTTTCGCCGTAACGGCCGGGTCGCGCCGCGAGCGGTCCTGCTCGATGCTCACCCAGCCCTGGTAGCCGGACAGGTCCAGTTCGCGCATGAGCTGGCCTGCATCGAAGCCGAAGTTGCCTTTGCCGAGCTCCTCGAAGTCGCCGTCCTCGCCCCATGCGCTCGTCCAGTTGTCCCACGCCGCGGGGTCGCGCGCCCAGAAGTCCTTGAGGTGCACGTGCCCGATGCGGCCCGCGTGCCTGCGCAGCACCGCCACCGGATCGGCGCCGCAGCACAGCAGGTGGCCGGTGTCGAGCAGAAGCTGCAGGCCCTGCGCCGCGCCGAGGATCGCGTCCACGTCTTCCTCGGTCTCGATGATGGTCCCGCGGTGCGCGTGGTGGAAGGGCGCCATGCCGAGGCTGCAGGCCAGGTCGATCAGCGGGTGCAACTCCTCCACCACGCGCCGCACATGGTCCGGGCCCATCTCGCGCCCGCCGAAGTCTGCCTTGCGCAGCGAGCCGACCTCCGCGGCGCCGTTGCCCAGCGCGCAGTTGTACAACACGCGCTCGCGCTTCCCCGACCCGACCACGTTCACGATGCGCAGCCCCCACTTCGCCGCCAGCGCCGCCAGCTCGACCAGGTCGTCCGCGCTGTCGGCCTTCACGCCCTCGACGCCATCGTAGCCGCACTCAGCCGCGACGCGGAAGCACTTCTCCGGGTCCTCGTGCTGTTCGCCACGCCATGTGATCAGATGCAGTGCGATCCTGAACCGCCCACTCATCGTCGCGTCCTCCCTTTCCTGGCCTCGTTGCACCACCAACGTCTTCGCCGGGGCCGCCGTCTCACCTGCGTACGCGAAGACGCGACCCGATCTCGCGGGTCGCGCCTGAAAGCTGCGCCGTTTGCCGTCGCTCCTGCTACACGATCCGATAGCCGCCGTCGCCATCGACGACGTGCGCGGGGTTCGCCGGATCCGCCTCGAGCTTGTGCCGGATGTTGGCGATGTGTGTGCGGAGCACCATCGTGTCGCCCTCGCCGTCGTCCCAGACCCTCGCCGCGATCTGCGCCAGCGAAAGCGGCTGGCCTTTCGCGGCGATCAGCATCTCCAGGATCTCGGCCTCCAGCTCGTTGAGCCGCGCCTCGCGCCCGTCCACGGATACCACGCGGCTGGCGGGCTGCAGCGACACGCCCGCCCACGCGATTTCGTCGCGCGGCTCCTCCAGCTCGCGCATCTGCCTGCGCCGCAGCAGGGACTTGACCCGCGCCACCAGCTCGCCGATCGACAGCGGCTTGGTAACGTAGTCATCGGCGCCGGCATCGAGTCCGGCGAGGCGATCGGTCAGGTCTCGCTTGGCGGTGACCATGATGATGCTGACCTCGGAGTACTCCCGCACCTCGCGGCAGACCTCCACACCATCACCGTCGGGCAGAATCAGGTCCAGCAGAACCACGTCCGGGTCCTCCCGCTGGATCGCGCTCACGGCCTCCGCGGCAGTCCCCGCGTTCACGACATCGAAACCGCTCTGCGTGAGAGCGGTGTCGATCATCTTGCGGGTTGCGGCGTCATCGTCAACGACAAGTATTGTTGGCGCCATGCGGCTCGCCCCCGAGCTGTGATTTGTCGGTAAGTGAGAGTGAACTCGCGGTCCCAAGCGACCCCGCGATTGAGCGTCACGCCTGAGCGCCCCCCGGCTCCCGGCCGGACTGCAACCCCCCACTCTACGTTACCCCGCGGGCGGGCAAACCAACCGCGACACGGGATGCTGGCAAACCTGCCGACTTCGCGGCGCGTCTACCCATCATCGCCGACGGCTCTGAGCATCCGTTCGGGCGCGGTGGAGAGGTAGGGCAGCACGTCTCCGGCCAACCACAGTGACAGGTCCTGTTTCGGCTCTACGCGCAGCGTCCAGATCTCCCCCGCCTCCCCAGCCTTAACATCAATCGGGAATTCCACACCATTGTAATTGCCATCAGCCTCGAACGCAAGCCTGCCGGTGGGCGAAGTGATTGCCAACCGCGCGCCCTCCGTCGGCCCGCCGTCCTGTGCGCCGAGCTTGAAGCCCTCCGAGCCCTCCGGCACGACGAAGTAGCGCGTGATGGGGCTCCCGAAAAGCTGCAACGGGTCCTCGCCCGTCGCGACCTCCGCGACCGCGCGATTCTCGAAGAGGACCAGTGCGGATCCGCGCTTCGGGACCACTTCGAGGTAGTACGTCCCGGCCGCCGCCGCCTCGTGCGTCACACGCGCCTCCTCGTCAACGCGTACCTGGCCCTCGTCGAGCAGCGCCATCTCCGGGCTCAGCAGCGACCAGCTCAGCGTGTCCACGTATGTCGTCACGCGGACATTCCGCACCAGAGCGTCGATCTCCTGCCCGGCGGTCACGTAGACGGCGAACTTGGAGCCGTTCCGGATCCGCGCGAATTGGTCCTCGGCAGGACGCTCCCACTCGGCCACGTCCTGCTCCAGCGGCACCAGCGAGTCGAGCACGCTTACCGGCTGGATGACGATGAAGCTCGAGTCCTCGCCGATCGCGTGGTTGGTCACCACGCGCGCCTCGTGCCTGCCGCGCTCGGCGTCAGGCGCGGCGGTGATGCGGACGGTGATCGGCGTGTCCGACAGCGCGGGCGCCTCGATCGTCTTCTCCGTCGGCACAACCTCCCAGCCCTCCGGCCCCGAGCCGTTCACCGAGAGCGTCAGGTCGATCGGCGACCAGTTGCGCACCGTCATCTCCACAGTGCTCTCGCGCCCGGCCACCATCGTCGGCGCGTTCATCGGGTCGTACATCACCTGGTAGGGCCGATTCGCTTCCAGCCGCAGCACATCCGCCACGATGAAGCTCTGCCCGCCACGTGCGATGGTCGCCGCGGCGATGACCGGCACGACGTGCTCGACGTAGAGGCCGTCATCCATGCGCACGGACGCGTCGTAGATCGCCGTGTCCTGCACGACCGACGCGCCCGCGGGCTGCGTGATCTCCATGTTGCCCGCGCGCCAGAAGCCGATCGGCGTGATCCGGACCGTCTCGGCGCCCGCGCCCTGCACCAGCACGCGCAGGCTCTTGGGCAGCTCGGGCGCCAGCCAGCGGTCCTGCGCCTGCAGCAACACGCGCGTATTCAGATGCGCGACCAGCAGCGCGTTGAGGCGCTCGTGCAGCTTCGTCAGCGGGCTCACCGGCGAGAGCGCGCCCGGGATCGTGTCGAACGCACTCGCGACCGCAACGAATCGCCGGCTCGCATCCGCCAGCACCGCCATGCGCTGTTGCGGCAGCGACTGCTCCAGCGCGAGGAGTCGACTCGACAGCGGCCGCACTATCTCCGCGATCTTCTGATCGCCGAACTGCAGCAGCTCCGCCATCTCGCCGCGCTCGAAGCTCGCCCAGCCCACCACGAACATGCCCTGCGGCGGCGTCTCGACGCTGCTGGTCGGCGGCTGGTCGAGGCCGCGCACGACGATCCCGCTCTCCGCGTCGGAGACAACCGCGAGGCCCTCCCCCGCGAACTGCACGCGCGTCCCGCCCGGCACGATAGCCAGCAGGTGCTGCTCGTCGCCGGAGACCACGAGGATGCCCGGAGCGGTCGCCATCGCCTTGTGCGGCAACCGCCGGGTCAGCGCGAAGGGCTGCTCGTCCAGCGCCCGCGGGAGCCCGTGGGACTCCGCCCGAACGCCCGCCACCTCCGCCTGCCGGCCCTGCATCGGCACGAGCCGGCCCTGATCGGTCCATTGCCGCACGGTCGCCGTAACGCCCTCGCCCGCGGGCTCGATGCTGACCGGCCCATCGCTCCATGCAAAAAGTGTGCCCTCCGGCCCGCTGACAGAGGGGATCGGGCCGTCCTGCACGACCTCAAGCTCCCACGGCATCGCGTCGAGCTTGTTGAGGCGCGCGACGGCCGCGTCCGTGTCGGCGGTGATGCACAGCACCGCGCAGCGCCACGGCTCAAGCGTGAGCGTCCTCTCGCCCGCCGCGTCGCCCATCTGCTCGACCTCGGGCCACAGGCGCACCATCTGCTGCTCGTCGAGGCCCAGCACCTCGCCACGCACGGTCAGATCGACGGTCTGCGCCTCGCCGGTGACGTTCGCCATGACGATGCCGATGTCGCCGAAGCGCTCCCACGCCGACGCCATCACCGCGGGCCCGGTCCAGATCTTCAGCCGGTCTCTCAGGTTGTCATAGCGCGTGGTATGCGCGTCCGCGGCGAGCTCGAGCCCGCACTGCCCCACGCGGCCGTCCCTGGGCCGCACGGCCATGCGCAGCATCTTCCCGCCCAGCAGCCACGGCTGGCCCGCCACGTAGTAGGCGCGGGTGTACTCGCGCAGAATCTCCGAAGTCGGGTCGCCCTCCTCCGGCGCAGGGACCACGATCGCCGAGTTCAGCGGCTGGCTGCCCCAGATGAGCTGGCGGCCGTAGATGTTCGCGAAGTGCTCGGGCTCCATCGTGAGGTTCGCATCGGAGCCGAAGTAGATCGTGTCCTGGTGGTAGACGCCGGTGAGGACCGGCCAGACCTGCTCGCCGCCGGGCGTGTAGTTGCGGGTGAGGTCGAGCGTCAGGAAGCCGTCCATCACGTCGATGAGGTGCTCGCCGATCTCCTCGGTGAAGAAGCATGCGTCCGGGTCGAGGCGGCGGATGTCGGCGCGCAGCTCCGTCATCAGCTCGCGCGCGCCCTGCCCCCAGTAGTTGCCACCATGCACCGTATGCCCGTGGTCTGGGTCGTAGCACTGCTTCGCCGAGCCGGCGGCCAGCACGTCCAGGTAGACGCCGCTCATCCCGTGCTCCCAGATGAGCTTCTCACAGATCTCCCGCATCTTCGCGTGCCACTGCTCCTGCGACATGCACATCCACGCGAAGACGTTCTTGCCGATGTTCCACGGGATGATGTCGCCCGATTCGGTCTCGACGGCGCTCTTGCGCGCGTCTTCGCGGATATACGACTGCGTATCGGTGTCCCAGATCGTCGCGAGCACGTAGGGCATCGGGTCGACGCCCAGCTCCCGCGCCGCGCGCACCCCGTCCAGCACGTAGGGGTCGGGCGGCAGGTGCTCTGGGTCGTTGTCATTGAAGGTGGCAATGTTGTAGCGATACCAGTGGCTCGCCACCGGCACGCCCAGCCACTTGCGGTACGCGCCCCACTCGGGCAGGATCTTCGCCGGCTCGTGGTAGTACTTCGCCCAGAAGCCGATGTCGCGGAACCACTGCGGTGTCCAGCGCGCCAGCTCGTCACTGCCCGGCTCCGGGGTCGCGGTGGGCCACTGGTCGATCGGGCCGCGCTGCGCCCACTGCTGCTCGCGCGCCCACTGCAGGTAGATCTGCGCCGCGTCGAGCCAGTCGCCGGTGAAGACGCCCACGCAGACCTCGTAGGGCATCGCGTATGCGACGCGCACCGGATCGGTGAACTGCGGCATCGGCCACGAATCGAAGCCGGGGATGTTCTCCACGTGGAAGGTCATCTGCTCACCGGGGAGCGTGGGGTCCCAGGCGAAGCGCTTCATGTAGACGTCGCTGTCCTCGGCGGCCCAGTAGAGCCCGGCGGCGTCGGAGTAGTCGGGCGACCAGCCGGTCTCGGGGTTGCGCCCTTCTTCCTCCATCAGCGGCGGGTCGCGGTCATCGTCCACGCCCCAGTACGAGAGCCACTGCATCGACGCGGGCTCGGGGTAGATGAGCGACGCCGCGCGGCCGAGCTGCTGGGGCTTGCGGACCAGCCGGCCCCAGTAGTAGGGCAGCGACATCTGACAGTCGGCGAAGTCGCGGATGCCGAAGACGCGCGGGAAGTCCACCTGCCAGAGCCAGCCGGTGGTGCTGCCGGAGACCTCGTAGCCGAAGTACGCCTTCGCGGAATCCTCGGGCAGCCGCACGGTGGCGGTCACCGTCAGGTCGCCGGGCGTCTGCGCGCTTTGCACGCCCGTCCAGGTGATCGTGAGCGTGTCGCCATCGAGCTCATGCGTGGCGCCCGTCGCATCGGCGGCGGTCAGGAGCGCGGTCTGCGTCTGCGAGTGGACCTCGATCTCCCACAGCGAACGGTTCTGCTCCGCGGCGCCCTCGGGCCGCTCCTCGATGAAGTCCACCTCCTGCGCACGGTTGACCAGGCTCGAGACGGCGTAGCCGTCGTCCGGGTCGAACGCGAGCGTCAGGTGGTCGTTCGCAAGCTCGACGGGCTGCGCGAACCCCGCGCCCGCGAGCAGGAGAAGTGTTGCGCTGATGATTGCGGTGATGCGCGTGTTCACGTGGATCGATCCTCTCTTCGTCTCGGTGCGAACGACGACGGCGGGCAGGCAGGGAAGCCTCGGCGCGGGCGCGCCTCGCCCCTCCTCACGGCTTACAGCATCGCGCCGTGGCTCTCGATCGTCTTCGCGCGGTGCTTGCCGCCCTCGTCGTCCGCGGACCAGTACTGCCCGTGGCGCTCGGTGTCCATCATGTAGACCCACTCGATATCGCGCGACACCATCTCCGCGCAGATCTCGCGCGCGCCATCCGGGCCGGGATCGACGAGATCGCCCGGCGACTGCTCCAGCAGGCGATTCCCACCCTCGACGAGGTTGCGCACCTGCGATGCGACGATGCGGTCTCCCTCAACGCGCGACGCCTCGCCGGACCGGAGCGCAGAGGCGAAGATGCGCTTGCTGCCGTCGTGTTCGGGGATGCGCGAGACGTCCACCAGGTCGGGCCGCACCGCCCAGAGCTGGGAGGTCTCGCACGGGCCGGCGTGATCGCCTTTGTACTGCTTGTAGTCGATGCACTCCCAGTCCGCAAGCGCCCAGATCGGCAGCGGGATGCGCTCGTTGAACACCTCGACCGCAGAGCGCATGTCGCACTCAGTGCCGCCGTAGTGGCCTGTCATGGCGATGACCGCCTCGAAGCCGCGCGCGACAGCCGCCCGCAGGTGCCAGATCAGGCCCTGCACGAACAGCTCGTGGCCAATCGAGGTGATGTAGGGCTGCGGCGCGCTCTGCCGCGTGAGCCAGGGGACGCCGATGCCCTGCTCGCCGATGTGCCACATCGTCAGCGGGGCGACCACTCCCCCACCCTCCTGCGCGGCGCGGACGCAGATCTCGTAGCACTTGATGCCGTCGAGGCCGAGGGCGTTGTGGAAGCCGTGCGGCTCACACATGCCGTAGGGCAGGTAGAGAAGCGGATGCTCCTCGATTGCGCGCTCCATCTCGTCCGGGAACATCTCTTCCCACTTGACTTTGCAGGGCATGGGTGATCTCCTTCGACGCGAGGGGTCTGTGATCTACGAGTACATTCGCCGGCGCTGCAGCGCGCTCCTTCGCCGAGCACGCGCACGTTTCCTCGAGCCAATGCTTGACGTGAAACACTCCCGCACGGACGTGCGGAGAGCCTTGACTCAGAAGTTAGCCTGTGCTAACTTATTGCAGTGGTGGCACGCAGACCCGCACGTGAGGCTGAAAGCATGGTCGATGCCCAGACGCTCACGGAATCGCTGGAAGACTACCTCGAGGCGATCTACCAGCTCCAGCGTAAGAACGGGACCGTGCGCGTGAAGGAGATCGCGGAGTTCGTGGGCGTGAAGATGCCCTCCGTCTCCTCCGCCCTCGCGGCGCTCAAGGAGCGCGGCTTCGTAGAGCACGAACGCTACGGCCAGGTCGCCCTCACGCCCGAGGGCCGCGACACCGCCGAATTCCTCTGCCGCCGCCACTACGCCCTCACCGCTTTTCTGCGTGACATTCTGGGGCTCGACGCCGAGCGGGCGGAGTCGGAGGCCTGCCGCATCGAGCACGCGCTGAGCGCCGAGACGTTGCGGCGGCTGCTGATGCTGCTCGACTTCATCGAGCGCTGCCCGCGCGGCGGCGATCAGTGGCTGGCCCGGATGCTGGAGCGCTGGGAGAATCCCCCCTGCCAGCACGAGTGCGCAGCCTGCGTGGCGGAGATCGCGGCGCCGGCGTGCAACCCATTCGCCTCGCAGCGCGACACGGAGACCGCGACGACGCTCGACCGCCTTGATCCGGGGCAGCGCGGCAAGGTGCTGCGCCTCTCCGGCGAGCCGCAGATCCGCCGGCGGCTGATGGACATGGGCCTGACGCCGGGCGCGGAGATCGAGGTCGAGCGCCTGGCGCCGCTGGGCGACCCGATCGAGATCGAGGTGCGCGGCTACCATCTATCGCTGCGCAAGCGGGAGGCGGCGGGCATTGCAGTCGAACCCGTGTGAGCTGCCCTCCGGCCCCGTGCTGCCGCTCGACCGCATGCGCGTCGGCGAGGCGGGCGAGATCGCCCGCATCTCCGGTGGCGGCGGCATCGTCCGCCGACTGATCGACCTCGGATTGGCGCCGGGAGTGCCCATCAAGCTGCTTAGCGACGCAGGCAGCGCCGGGCCGGTGATCGTCCGAGTCGGCGACTCGCGCATCGGCATCGGGCGGGGCATGGCGCGGAGGGTGCTTGTGCGTGCGAACGGGGCGTAGTTGTCAGTTGTCAGCAAACGGAAAACGGCCGAACAACAGCAACAGATGCGCGCCACACATGGAAACGAATCGCCATCAGGGATGGTTTGTGTCGTGACGAAGGCAGCACCATTGGCAGCCGCAGCGAGGCCGGAGATCCGCGTTGCCCTCGCGGGGAACCCCAACGCAGGTAAAACCACCGTCTTCAACGCAATCACGGGAGCGCGTCAGCACGTCGGCAACTACCCCGGCGTCACGGTCGAGAAGAAAGAGGGCGAGCGCACCGTCGGCGACGCCTTCGTGCATGTCGTGGACCTGCCAGGCACCTACTCGCTCACCGCCTACTCCCTCGAAGAGGTCGTTGCCCGCAATTACGTGATCGACGAGCGTCCCGATGTGGTGATCGACGTCGTCGATGCCTCCAATCTCGAGCGCAACCTCTACCTGACCACGCAGTTCATCGAGCTCGGTGTGTCGGTGGTCGTGTGCCTGAACATGGTGGATATGGCCGAGTCGATGGGCCGCTCAATCGACACCGAGCTGCTCAGCGAGCTGCTCGGCGTGCCGGTCGTGGCGACCGTCGCCAGCAAGTCCGAGGGCGTCGAGGAACTGCTGACGGTGGCCATCCAGACCGCGCGCGACGGCCACGGGGCCGCCCGCGACGTGCGCTACGGTCGCGAGTTGGAGGAGCACATCACGGAGCTTGTCGAGTTGCTTGAAGGCGCCGGCGGCCTGCCCGGAGTGCCGTCGCGCTGGGTCGCGATCAAGCTGCTGGAGGACGACCAGGAGGTGTGCGGAGACGTCGCCCGCGACGTCCCCGGTGGCGAGGAGCTGCTCGACCACGTCGTGCGCATCCGCGCCCACCTCGAAGCCGTGGTCGGCGATGACGCCGAGCTGGCGCTGGCCGACCGGCGCTACGGCTTCATCAACGGCGCATGTGCCGAGGCCGTCACGAGCAGCGCCGAGGAGGCCGTGGACTGGACGGAGCGCATCGACCGCGTCGTCACCAGCCGCGTCCTCGGGATCCCGATCTTCCTGATCCTGATGTGGGGCATGTTCGAGCTGGTCTTCCGCTTCGGCGCGCCGCCGATGGGCTGGCTGGAGAGCGGCTTCGGCTGGCTCGGCACGCAGGCGGCGGCATGGCTGCCCGACGGCCCGCTACAGTCGCTGCTCGTGGATGGCATCATCGGCGGCGTGGGCGGCGTGCTGATCTTCGTGCCGCAGATCATGCTGCTCTTCCTCGTAATCTCCCTGTTCGAGGACAGCGGCTACATGTCGCGCGCGGCCTTCGTGGTGGACAAGCTCATGCACCACATCGGCCTGCACGGTAAGAGCTTCATCCCGATGCTCATCGGCTTCGGCTGCACCGTGCCGGCGATCATGGCCACGCGCACGCTCGAGAGCCGGCGCGACCGCCTCACCACGATGCTCGTGACGCCGCTGATGAGCTGCGGAGCGCGACTGCCGGTCTACGTGCTGCTCACGGGCGCGTTCTTTGCGCCACAGCTCGCGGGCAAGGTCATCTTCTCAATCTACGTACTGGGCGTGCTGTTGGCGGTGCTGATGGCCCGCATCTTCCGCTCAACGATCCTGACGGGCCCGCTGACGCCGTTTGTGATGGAGTTGCCGCCATACCGCATGCCAACGCTGATGGGCACACTGCTGCACATGTGGGAGCGCGCGTGGTGCTATATCCGAAAGGCCGGAACGATGATCCTCGCGGCATCCGTGGTCATTTGGGCGCTGCTGAGCTATCCGACGCCACCCGCGGGTTTCGATCTGCAGGGCGAGCCCGAGATAGCCTACACCGTGGCAGGTCGGCTCGGTAGAGTAATCGAGCCGGTTATCAGGCCTCTCGGCTTCGACTGGAAGATCGGCATCTCGCTGACGGCGGGCATGGCCGCGAAGGAGGTCGTGGTCGCGACGCTGGCGACGACCTACTCGATCGAAGAAAGCGAGGAGACCGGATCGACGGCAGTGCGGGAGGCAATGCGACGAGATCCGATCTTCACCCCGCTCGTCGCATACGTGCTGATGGTCTTCGTGCTGATCTACCCGCCGTGCCTCGCGGCGATGGCGGTGCTGTGGAGGGAATCGGGCTCCTGGAAGTGGCTCGCTTTCGCGGTCGCCTACACGACCACGCTGGCGTGGCTGGTGAGCTTCATCGTCTACCAGGGCGGAAGGGCGCTCGGTTTGGGCTGACCTCACCCCGGCCCGGGGCAATGTGGTCGGTGGAGGTGGACGCGCATGACGCAGACAATCATCGTGGCGGCAATCGTGGTGGTGGCCGTTGCGTGGCTCGTGTGGAGCCTGGTGAGGTCCGCGCGCACCGGTATGTGCGATAGCTGCGCGAGTGCGAAGTCCTGCCCGCACCTACGCACGGGCGTCTGCCCCGGCGGCGAGCGGGAGCCGCGGGCCGATGGGGACGAGTAGTACACGCCCGCCGCTCAGGAGGGGACCTGTGAAGACGAAGAGGCTGATCGTGGGGCTGGCGATCGCTGGAGGTCTCGCGATCGTCACCGCGGTGGGAGGCGGCATCTCCCCCCCGCCCCCATTTCCTCCCTGTGACTTTGCTGCGCGAAGTCCTGGCGGCAGAGGGGGGAGCACGCCGGCGGCCGCTCTTCCCGTTTGTGAGCAAAGACTGCCGCACTGAAGGGGACCGATCATGCCCGAGTTCACCTTCCGCCCCATCGGCGTGCTGCGCAGCCCCTATCATGAGCCCGCGGGGACCCCGATTCAGGGCGCATTTGCGCCGGAGGCCGAAGGGCGCGCGGAGGTCTTCGACGAGTTCGCGGAGGGGCTCGACGACATCGGCGGCTTCAGCCGCCTCTTCCTGATCTACGCATTCGACCGCTCGGAGGGCTTTCGCTTGAAGGTGAAGCCCTTCCGCGATGATACGCAGCGCGGCGTCTTCGCCACGCGCGCGCCGAAGCGCCCCAACGCCATCGGCCTGAGCATCGTGCGGCTCATCGCGCGCGAGGGCAATGTGCTGCGGCTGGCCGAAGTGGACTTCCTCGACGGGACCCCGCTGCTCGACATCAAGCCGTACGTGCCCAGGTTCGACTGCCGGGAGGACGCGCGCTCGGGCTGGCTGGAGGACTCGCGCGACCGGACCATCGCCGATGAGCGGTTCGTGGAGGGTGACTGAGGCCGCAGGGCGACGGCGCGCCCTCTACATGCCCCAGCCCTTGAGCGACACCGCTATCAGCGCCAGCGTCAGGAGCGCGAAGACGATCGTCATCGCGAGCTTTGAGGTCGCAGTGTGGTCGCGCGCCCAGTCGCGGAGCCTCTTCGAACTCACCCCCGCCCAGACCAACACCGTCAGCACGATCACCGGCAGCGTGAACATCACCACGTAGAGCGCGAGCATCGGGATCACGCGCTCGAGCAGCTCCCCCCGTCCCGATAGGTACACGAGCGTCGGCAGGTAGATCTGCCCGGTGCAGAAGAGCTCGAGCAGCGAGACCGCCGCACCCGCGATGACCGCCAGCAGCAGGAACCAGCGGCCGCGCAGCAGCGTGCGCGTGACCCTGTGCTCGGCCTTCAGCAGGGGCATGGGGAGGCGCAGGGACATCTCCTCCGGGGAGCCGCGCTTCGCATACTGGTAGTCGCGCAAGGTCACGACTGTGAGCGCCAGCGTGGCGAGGGCGGCCGCCGGGTAGAGGATCTGCGCCGCGAGGTCGAAGCCACTGAGCGCCTGGAGACCACGGAAGATGCCCAAACCCACGCCGAAGTAGGCGATGAAGACGCCTGCCGCGAAGAGCAGGCCGGTCGCGAGGATCTCGTTGGAGCTGCGGCCGGAGACCGACAGGAGCGAGAGCAGGAAGATCAGGGCCGCGAGGGCGCAGGGGTTGACGCCGTCGGCGAGGCCCGCGGCGGCCACGGCAGACGCGCCGAAGCGGTCGAAGATGTTGACGAGCCGCGTGCGGGCGTCGGCGGGCTTCCACTCGTCGGGGACCTCCCAGCCCTCTTCGAGCAGCTTCTCCACCACCATCGGCAGCTTCGCCTCGACCTCATCAGTGCCGATGTAGTAGAGGTCGCCGATGAAGGCGACGCTCGAGGCGGCCCAGTAGTCCTCAGGCACCGCGTAGTTGATGTAGAACTCGACCAGCGTCTCCTTCGACGCGGGATCGGACAGGTCATACTCGTGGTAGTCGAGCTGCGGATACTCCTCGACGAGTGGCCGGACGGTGTAATCGCGCAGCTCACGGCAGTGACTGCAGCCCGGCGTCCAGAAGAGATGCAACTCCAGCGGCACTTCGTGCAGCTCCAGCGGCACTTCGTCCTGCGCCAGGCAGGCTCGGGGCACGCTGAGCAGGAGTGCTGTGGCGGTCACGATCGCAGCGGCCGTCACACGGCGCCGAAGCCTGTCCGTCATCGGTCAATCACCTGTGAATATGAGGACGATGTTGCTCGCGACCCCGTCCCACTTCATCAGACACGTTCCGGCCTGCCCCCACGGCTTCCCGGCGGTGTTGATACCCATCGCCTGCGGGGACACGCGATCCTGCACGGCCATGCCCATCTGCGCCGGATCGCCGGTGCCATCGTGGCAGATCAGCAGTTTCTGTCCCCCGTAGTCCATGTAGCCGACGCCGACGACGCTGAAGCAGTTCGACGCGCGCCGCTTGGCCGCGGCGAGGGAGCTGCGCGTGTCCGGGTCGTAGCAGAACGTGACAATCACCGGCTGATCGGCGTCGATGGCTGCGACGTAGCGGTCCCAGCCTGCGCGCTCGGCAGCGACCGTCGAGTAGCGTACGCGCTCCGTGATCGCCGGGACGGGCTTGCCGCGCCCCTCGAACATCTTCGCGAGGCCTTCGGCGACCCGCCAGGTCTTGGGCTTGCCGGGCTTGTTGCACTCACAGTGCTGCATGTAAACCCACGCGACCGAGACGAACTGCTGATCGTTCTCGACGGGCTTCTTCAGGCCGTGGCGCTTCGCGATCCACGCCCCGGCGGTGCAGTGCGAGTTGTGATTGACGGTGATCGCGCTGCCGTAGTTCGCGACAGCGTCCCAGGTGATGCCAACTGCCATCGCGGGGGCGGCCGCGAGCGCAAGGGCGATCGCGGACATCACTCGGGCCTTCATCGCGCTCACTCCTTCGGGCCGATGATGCGCACGTTCGTCGAGAGCGGGAACTCCCGCCCGTCCGCGTCGTAGACGATCTCCGCGAAGAGCGCGTTGTGCCCGTCGTCGGGGTGTAGCGCCCGCGCGATGTAGGTCCCCTCGTGCTCGATCGCCTCGTCCATCACCCATTCGGCGCCGCGGAAGTCGCGGTTGGCGGTGTGCGCGCTCCACTCATTCACGCGCAGCACCGGCAGTTCGTCGCCGGGGTCGATGGTGAGCTTCAGATAGCCGCCGTCCTCGAACTGCCAGGTGAGCTTCGGCAGCGAGATGCGGCCGGTGCAGGCCTTGAAGAAGCCCACCTGCGCGTCGATCACGCGGGTGATGTCGGGCAGGCCGTGACCCGCGTTGGGCACGTAGAGGATGTACTTCGGCTCGGGCAGATCGTCCCAGTACAGGTTCGCGGCGTCGAGCGGCCAGTACGCGTCATTGCTGCCGGTCATGATGAGCTTGGGCATGTCGGCGCGCTCGCGCAGCGCGTAGGGATCGGCCATCGCGGAGAGGCGCGCGCCCTCGGGCGTCTGCAGCAGGTCCTGCAGCCCCCGCTCGGTGTAGTCGCTGATCTCCTCGGAGTACTCGCCCCACGTCTCGATCTGATGACGCATCTGCGCGGCCAGGTCGAGGTTGTCGTAGACCATCGGCACGATGCCGTCGAGGCGCTCGGGGACGACCACGCCGGTGAACCACGTGGTCCAGCCGCGCTTGGAGGCGCCGGTGGTGATCCAGCGCGTGATCGGTTGCTCCCATGCCTCGGCGGTATACGCCTCGACCGCGTCCATCGTGCGGACGGCCGCCTTCGTCATCGGGAAGAGCAGCGGCCAGCTCTGGTCGCCGGTCTCCATGTACTTCGCGAAGGTGTAGGCGATCAGCGCATCCTCGCGCAGGCCGTCGTAGAGCGGCTGGTTGGGGATGTCGCCCAGCACCACGACCGGCGCGGAGAGCATCTGTGCCGCCGAAGAGAGCAGCACAAGCTCCTTGCCGCCCGGCGAGCCGCCGGTGATCGCCATCAACGCGGTGCCGGTGTTCGTGCAGCCGTCCGGCACCACGAGGTTCACGCGGTGCGTCCAGGTGATGCCCTGCCAGGTCTGCGAGGTGACCTTCAGCTCGATCAGCGTCGCGCCGGCGGTCTGCTGCTCTCCGACGACCTCCCACGCAAAGCAGTCGTCGGGTGCGTTCACGTAGTCAACCACCGGCTGCGCCCATGCGACCGGTATGAGCATCAGCGTCACGCCCATCATCGCGAGTACTCTGATCATGTCAGTCTCCCCTCGCTCAGTCCATCAGCCGAGCATTGTACTGCCTCTGCCCACCATGATAGCCCGAATACGCCGCCTCGTCGAGTGGCGCGGGCGTGTACACGAACACCGAGGCCGCGTGCGGGTCGTAGAGCACGAGTTCCTCGCGTTCATCGCCGCACAGGTCGGCCGGGATGCAGTGGAACCAGCCCTGGTTTCCGCCCGAGGGCGCGGGCAGGCCCGATCATCAATAGCCATCCATGAACAGCACCATCTCGACGCCACGCACAGTCCATGGCGCGCTGGTGCCATCCGGTAACGGCATCGGTGGATAGCTGTCGTCTGACGCAGGCCGAGGGCACCCGTTGAGAATGTCACGCATTGCACGCACGAAGTTGCTTCCCGCGAACTGGCAACGCCACTTAGCGTACGCATTGCACCAGCGGAGCTCGAAGTCCCTTGGCCTAGTTCCACCTTGCCCGACGTTAGCCGGTCCGATGTCCCGGAACTCCAGAGGCACTTCGCGTGCGCCAGCCGCGATGAGCATCCGGTCCAGTCGCGATACAATCGCGGTGGAGACGCGGCTGTCCCAGATGGCTTGAGGATCGCGTCGCTCCTCGGCCTCAAGGTGATTGGTGGCGAAGGCGGCTACCTTCGACCATCCGCTGCCCATCGGGGCGCCATCATGGACCAGTTCATCCTGCAGCGCGTTCCAGAACACCTTGCGCACGGCCTCCGCTGTGACCTCGTCGGGCGATCTGCCACCCCAGGTGAATACCTTTTGGGCGAGCTGAACAGCTTGCCCCCCCTCTGTCTCAGACCACTCTCCTACATCCTCAAGTCGCCGGGCCAGGCACATGGCCTCCTCGGCGATTGGCTTGAGGTAACTGCAGGTCTCAGCGTAGCCGCGAGCGTCCCAGAAGTACTCTCGCAGCCGACTGGGCCACCCAGTCACTGGTCCTCCCACGAGTTCGCTCCGCCGACGGATCTGTTGAAATGCGTCTTGCGCGATCCACTCAACCGAGGCGCGTATCAACAGCAGTGGGTCACAGGTGGCAAACATCCCGCCGGTGCTCAAGCCCTCCGAAACGAGTGCACAGATGTCTTCAGGTAGCGCGCCTGGAAGCGCGCGAGACAGCAGTGCTTCGGACGGCCCCGGCGTGTCCACTGGCCGCAACGAGCGGGGTTCGTTGGGACTATGTTGCGCTTGCGTCTCATCAGAACGGCTACCGAGAAGGGGCTGCAGACTCTCACCGGCTATACGTAAGACGCGTTCTCGTTCATCTACCGACGCTTCGTCCCAGACCTGCAGCGCGTGTTCGCTCAGGCGTGCCCCCTTGATCGACCGGTTGCTTGCAGGATTGACTGCTTGCTCGTGAAGCAGGAGATGCTGGTTCGCTTCCATGAAGGGATTCGTGGCATGCATCGTGTTCCGGTAGGAGTCCTCCACCAAGCACCGACAGAGGGCATCGAGGCCGAAACAGAGACCCTTCCCCAATATGCTATCGAGAGACTCGGCACGATTGGATCTCGGCATTGCGTCCTGATCCCACTGCCACTCCGACGGTCCGATGAGTTCTCCGAGTAATTTCCAGGCGCCGATGAACTCCAGATCAGAGACTGTACTGCTGCCACCATGCGGAAACCGAACAGCCATGTTATCTCCTCCTGCTCGTCGGTTCCTCGAACGCACGATTCAGCTCTGGCGTCCCTCCTTGCGGTGTAGCACCGTCAACTCACTCCACGCCCGCCGCCCAGTGATTACCACCGGCGCAGACCGTGCCGTCGGACTTGCTCAGCTCCGCCGAGTGCAGCGCGCCCGCGACGGCGCCAACGACCTCCACCTCGTGGCCCATCGCGCGCAGGGCGCCGATCACCGGCTCACCCGCGGATTCGGTGACCTGGACAGGCTCGGCGGCCTCGACGTGCAGCCGAGGCGCCTGCGCCACTGCGAGCGGGCCGTCCCCCGCGTCGATGATCCGCTGGGCGGCGCGCGCCATCACGCTGACGATCTTGCGCCCGCCGGGCAGGCCGGTCGCGACGAAGCGCTCGGGCGTCTCGATGAGCATCGTGCCGACGTTGTTCAGCGGCCGCTTGCCGGGCGCGACGGAGTTCATGCGGCCGGGCCTCGGGTCGAAGCGCGCCATCCCGTGGCTGAGGATCAGGCCGGTGTCGCCTGCCACGAAGGCCGCGCCGAAGGCCATGCCCTGCGTGATCGTGGCGCTGACGAGGTTCCCCTCGGCATCGGCGGTGGAGAGGTGCAGCGTGCCGTGCATCGCGCCCGGCGGGAAGCGCGCGGGCAGGTCGTCCACCCACTCGGGGAACTGCCGCGTGCGCTCGACGAGCCCGGCGGCGTAGGCCTTCGAGAGCAGCCGC
The DNA here is from genome assembly GCA_029821635.1 of Candidatus Zipacnadia bacterium. Taxonomy (GTDB): domain Bacteria; phylum Armatimonadota; class Zipacnadia; order Zipacnadales; family UBA5352; genus UBA5352. The sequence goes on along the minus strand of JALGSW010000053.1, from coordinate 1,542 downwards.
GCCACGGGCACACTCGCGAAGTCCGGATCGGTCAGGTAGTTGAGCCGGTCGCGCCAGGCGAGCTTAAGCACCTCCGCGAGCCGGTGCCAGTACGCGGGGTCGGCGTCATCGACCGCATCGAAGCACTCAAGCATGTTCAGCGCCTGGAGGCTGGTGAGCGTCCCGTTGGGCAGGATCGGCCCATGCACCGACGCGCCGCGGTAGGTGGTCGTCAGCGGCAGGCTCACGCGCGGCTGGTAGGCCGCGAGGTCCTCGTAGGTGAGGATGCCGCCGGCCTCCTGCACCGCCTCAGCAATGCGATGGGCAAGCTCGCCCTCGTACACGTCGCGCCAGCCCGCCTCAGCGATGCGCTCGAGCGTCTCGGCCATGCCCGGCCGGCGCATGATGTCCGTGGGCTCGGGCAGGCGGCCGTCAACGAGGAGCTGCGCGGAGGTTGACGGGTAGCGCCGGACCACCTCTTCGAGCGACTTGACCGAAGCCGCGGTGCCGCCGAAGGGGATGCCGTCGGCGAGGAGCTGCTGCGTGGGCGCAACGATCTGCGGCCACTCCAGCCGCCCCCAGCGCTCCCACAGCGTGCCTATCCCGGCGCCCATGCCGGGCACGCCGACCGCCAGCGGGCCGAAGATGTTCGCATCATCGCGCACCGAGCACTCGTACTCGCGCGAGTTGAGGTCCTTCGGATCGCCGGAGGCAGGGAGCACCTCGTACATGGCCTCATGGGCTGCCGCCGGCGCCACGGAGTTGGCGTCCAGCGAGAATATCTCGCCGGTGCTGCCATCGCGCACCACGGCGCATAACACGTAGCCCGTGATGCCCGTTGACTGCGGCTGCAGCAGGCACGATGCCAGCGCGGACGCGGCCGCCGCATCGAAGGCGTTGCCGCCCAGCTCCATCATGCGCGCGCCGATCCGTGCGGCCTCCTGCGGCTGCGCGGCGATCGCTCCAACCGACGAGACGACTTCGTTGCCTTCGATCATCGTACGTTCACCCTTCCATCAACGCCTCGCCGATCGCCTCCAGCGAGCTCGTGCCGACGCTCGCGGGGATGTTCTCCGTGATGCCCATGACGAAGCCGGGGCGCCCGTCCGCCTGCTCCACCAGCTCGCGCGTAACACGCTTGATCTCCTCGGGCTCGTTCAGATGCACCGACGATGGGAAGTTGAGTGACAGCCGCTTGCCCGGCCACGCCGCGAAGGCCTCTGCAACCGACAAGTTCCCGTCAGGCGGCGGCGTAAAGGCCTCGATGACCGACACGTCCGTCGCGTCAATCGCGCCGCTGATCTGCTGCAGGAAGCCGTCCATGTGCGAGCATGGCGTCTTCCCCGCGGGCAACAGCGTATCGCAGACCATGCGGTAGTAGGGCGCGAGGAGGCGCTCGAAGACCCCCGTGCCCGAGATCTCGCCGGTGATGTTGTCCGGCAGCCAGACGAGCTGCGCGTCCGACTCGGCAGCGACGCGCGCAAGCTCCCGAGACTGCTCGAACATCGCATCCAGCACGCCCTCGACGGCCGCGGGGCAGTCGGCGAGGTCGTACGAGAGGCG
>JALGSW010000002.1 GCA_029821635.1 Candidatus Zipacnadia bacterium | reverse complement strand
CCCGTAACTGCCGTCCTTCGACATCGCAGGATAGCCGCCATTGTTCTCCGGCTGCTTCTGCTTGATGATGTCCGCCTCGATCGTCACTCCCTGGTAGTTCGCCTGGCCGGTCAGATCGGCGGACACGTGGTAGTCCTTGTCCCGCTTGAATTCGCTGTTGCGCAGGTAGGTCCACAGGACCGTGAACATCCCTAGTTCGTGGGCAAGCTCGAACGCCGCTGTGACCTCCTGCATCTGCCGCGCGCTCTGCTGCGAGCCGTAGTAGATCGTGGCCCCGATTCCCGCCGCACCCAGGTTCCAGGCCTGCTCCACGGTGCCGTAGAACACCTGGTCATACTCATTCGGATACTGCAGCAGCTCGCTGTGATTGAGCTTGACGATGAACGGGATGCGATGCGCGTACTTCCGACTCACCGCCCCAAGTATGCCAAGCGTCGAAGCCACGCCGTTGCAGCCGCCCTCGAGGGCAAGCTCGACGATCTTCCCAGGGTCGAAGTAGTCCGGGTTCGGCGCGAACGCCGACGCCGCGCTGTGCTCGATGCCCTGATCCACCGGCAGGATCGACACGAAGCCGGTGTTCGACAGCCGCCCGTGCCTCCACAGTCGGCGCAGGCTGGTCAGCACGCGGGTCGATCGATCCGTCTGCATCAACACACGCTCGACAAAGTCCGTGCCCGGGAGGTGCAGCCGGTCACGCGTCACGCCCGCCGCTTCATACTCCAGCAGACCTCTGTCTTCTCCCAGCAGCTCGGCGATCTGATCGATGGTCATCGGTGTTCCCTCTCCCGATATATCCTCGCCCATGGGTACGCGCGCAAGGAGCCACCACGAAGGTACATAGTTCGCCGGCGTTCACACCGGTCCTCCCTGCCACTCGTTCACCTGCAGTGACCTCCGGCGGAACTTCTTCGTCAGAGCGCCTCCAGTTCCAGCGCCTCGAACCAGACGATCTCCCTGAGCGTCGCGTACCGTCTCACGACCTCGTCCAGCTCCAGACGTCGGAGCCCTCCGAGGCTGAAGTCCTCGATCGCAGCCGATGCAATCACGGTGCCGGAGGCCATCGCACGGCGCAAGTTCATGCTGCAGCAATCGTCCTCCCGGGCAAGCAGGCCGATCATCCCACCCGCGAAGCTGTCGCCCGCGCCCGTCGGATCGACGACATTGGGCAGTGGGTAGGATGGGATCGTGAAGAAGTCGTCGTGCGACACCAGCGTGGCGCCGTACTCGCCCTTCTTCACCACAACGGCGTGCGGGCCCATCTCCAGCACGATTTCAGCAGCCTGGCCGAGATTGGGTGTGCCTGCAAGCTGACGCACCTCTGCATCATTGAGCAGCGCGAGATCCACACGCGCCAGCACTTCGCCGAGGGCGTCACGCTCGCTCTCGATCCAGTAGTCCATCGTGTCGCACATTACGAAGCAGGTCTCGTTGAGCTGCTCCAACACGGCCAGCTGCACCTGCGGCTGGATGTTCGCGAGGAAGCAGTAGCGGCTCTCTCGGTAGCTCTCGGGCAGCACCGGATTGAAGTCGGCGAAGACGTTCAGGTCCGTGACCAGGCTCTCGCGGCTGGCGAGATCATAGTCATACACGCCGCTCCAGTAGAACGACTTCCCGCCGGAGACGCGCTCGACGCCCTCGAGGTTGGCCCCGCGGGAGGCGAGCAACTCCAGCGCGTCCTCTGGAAAGTCCTCGCCGACCACGCCCACTACCTGCGGCGCGGCCAGCAGGCTCGCAGCGACCGATGCGTAGATCGCCGCGCCCCCGACCACGTGGTCGGCCGAGCCGAACGGGGTCTTCACGCTGTCAAGCGCCATAGAGCCGACAATGACGACATCGCTCATCGGAGCACACCCTCCGGGGCACCACCAGGACTACTTCATCGTGGGGCCATCCGTCTGCTGGACAGGTGGCCGGCCGGTCTCTCCGGGGAGCAGCACCGCACCGATCGTCCACACGAAAAGCTTGGGCAGAGCCGCGAGCCGTGGCAGGCGACGCGGGTCCAGAGCAGTCCGGTAGAGCCACTCGAGGCCGCACCGCTGCATCCACTTGGGCGCACGCTTCACGCGTCCCGCAACCACGTCCAGCGTCCCGCCCACGCCCATGCACACCGGCACCTGAAGCTCCTGCATGTGCCGCTTGATCCACTTCTCCTGCTTCGGGATGCCCATCGCGACGAAGAGCACGGCGGGGCGGGCGGCCCGGATCTCCTCGATGATCCCCGGCTGCTCTTCCTGGCTGAAGTAGCCGTGGTGCTGGTAGACCACGCGCAGCCCCGGGTAGCGCCGCTGCAGCACCGCCGCGGCTTCCTCGGCCACGCCCGGCGCGGCGCCCAGCAGCGCGACCGGCTGCTCGAGTCGGCCGCAGATCTCACAGAGGCGCTGCATCATGTCGCACCCGGGCACCCGACCGGCTACCGGGAAATCCAACAGCCGCGCGCAGAGCACCACGCCCTGCCCGTCCATCGTCACCAAGTCCGCCTCGTTGATGATCGTGCGCAGCTCCTCATCCTCCTGAGCCCGGACGACCGCGGAGGTGTCGCTGGTCACGATCATGTGCGGGCGGCCGTCGCGCAGGAACTCCTCAGCGCGGACGAGCGCCTCGTCCATCGTGACCGGGTGGAGCCGCACGTTGAACATCTCGATCGTGCGCGGATCGCTCACGGCCTCAACGGGCGATTCGCGCCGGAGCATCCGCAGCACGAGGAAGCCCACCAGCGGCCCGAACCCCAGTCCCGCGAGCAGCACGAGCAGCTTGAGCCACGGCGCCTGCGGGATGAGGCTGACCATCAGCAGCCCGAGCAGCCCCATGTAGGCCGCGATCCCCAGCAGCACCCCGAGCACCTGGTGTGGTGAGTAGCCTTGCTGCAGGAGCGCCTCGTGCAGATGCTGGCGGCGTTCGCCGATGCGCATCCCGCGCAGCCGGGAGACGTACGTGTAGGTCGCTCCGAAGAGCGGGACGCTGATGAGCAGGATCGGCAAGAGCGCCGCGATCGCAGCCGCGTGCTTGAGCGAGCCCACGACCGCCAGTGCGCCTATGACGAAGCCCATCGCATAGCTGCTGGGGATCGCGGACCGGTGAGAGACCTGCCCCCATCGCGGCAGTTGGGCGAGACACACCGCCGCGACCGCCACGGCGAGAGCCTGCGCCGCCGAGCCGGTCGCCCACGGAACTGTCCGGCAGATCAGATAGAAGGACAACCCGGTGATCCCGGCGACGCCGAAGGAGACGCTCGGGATGCTCCCCGCCCGGCCGAAAAGCACCGCGCAGACCAGCAACCAGGCGGCCGTGAGCGGGAATGAGAACCATCCCAGTGAGAACGTGAACGCCGTGAACGGGACGCGCACGGTCTCGATGCGCACACCGTGGGCGAAGAGCACCGCCGCGGCGATCAGCACCAGGATTACCCTCGCGCCGCGCGGCATTCCCAGCACCGCACCCAGCGCGACGAGCAGGTAGACGGCGGCGCCGGTCATGACCGGCACTGTGACCTCGAGCGGCGCGCGCATGCCGAGGAGCACGATCAGAGGCACGAAGAAGAGCAGCCCGCGCGCATCGAGCCACGGCGCCGGATGCTCCTGCTCGCCGGCCAGTATCACGCGCAGCACACTCGCAAGGCCCAGCGTACCGCCCGCGATCAGCACGAACAGCAAGGCGTCACTCATCAGCATCTCGCCGGCACCTCAGGTGCCCTGCCTCCAACTGCTCAGATACTCCTTCTGCTCCTCGGTCAACTGGTCGATCTCAACGCCCATCGCCGCCAGCTTCAGTTCGGCGACGTGCGTATCGATCTGTTCGGGCACCGTGTGGACCTTCAGCGCGAAGCGCCTGGAAGTCGCGATGAACTCCGAACACAACGCCTGGTTAGCGAAGCTCATGTCCATGACCGATGCGGGATGCCCCTCGGCGGCCGCGAGGTTCACCAGGCGGCCCTCACCCAGCACGTAGATCCGGCGCCCGTCGCCGAGCGAGTACTCCTCCAGCGACGGGCGCACGTTCCGCGTCCCGGACGCCATCTCACGGAGCTCGTCGAGGCTGATCTCGACGTCGAAGTGTCCTGCGTTGCACAGGATCGCGCCGTCCTTCATGGCCTCGATGTGTTCGCTGCGGATGACGGCCTTGTTGCCGGTCACGGTCACAAACACGTCGCCGACCTGCGCGGCCTTCGCGATCGGCATGACGTCATAGCCCTCCATCGCGGCCTCAAGGGCCGGAAGGGCCTCGACCTCGCAGATGATGACCTTCGCGCCCATTCCTCGTGCGCGCATCGCGACACCGCGCCCGCACATGCCGAAGCCGCAGATAACCACCGTGCGGCCCGCAATAAGGATGTTCGTCGCGCGGATGATCCCGTCGATCGTGCTCTGACCGGTCCCGAAGCGGTTGTCGAAGAGGCGCTTGGTGTTCGCGTCATTCACCGCGATGATCGGATAGAGCAGCTCGCCGGTCGTGGCCATGCTCCGGAGTCTGATAACGCCGGTGGTCGTCTCCTCGGTTCCGCCCACGATGTGCTCGATCAGGTCCGTGCGCTCGGCGTGGATCGTTGAGACGAGGTCCGCGCCATCGTCCATCGTGATCGTCGGCTTCATGTCCAGGACCGCGTTCAGGTGCGCGTAGTAGGTATCGCGGTCCTCGCCGCAGATCGCGAAGACCGGGATCTCGTAGTCCTCGACCAGCGATGCCGCCGTGTTGTCCTGCGTGCTCAGCGGGTTGCTGGCGCACAGCGCCACCTCGGCTCCGCCCGCCTTCAGCGTCCGCATCAAGTTCGCGGTCTCCGTCGTTACGTGCAGGCAGGCCGCGAGGCGCTGTCCTGCCAGCGGCTTCTCCTCGGCGAAACGCTCGCGGATCTGCCTGAGCACCGGCATCTGCTGCTCGGCCCACTCGATGCGCAGCTTGCCCTGTGGCGCGAGTGACGCGTTCGCGATGTCGAAATTCATGAACTCTCTCCGTTTCGTGCGTGCACGGGCTCCCAGACGGTAAGCCCGTCGTAGTCGAAGCTGAAGTCGATGCACTGCCCGCCAAGGTCCTCGACGCTTCGCCGGACCACGTGCTCCCTGTCCGGCTCGCACAACAGCGCGATGCACCCGCCGCCACCGGCCCCGCAGGCCTTACCGCCCAGCAGGCCGGAATCACGCGCGGCCGCCATCAGCGCCTCGATCTTCGGCGTGGTCATGTTGTCATAGAGCCGCTTCTGATTCTCCCAGTTGAAGTCCAGCACTTCGCCGACGCCCGCCAGGTCCTCAGCGAGGATCGCATCGCGCACCCGATGCCCCGCGTCGCGCAGGTTCATCAGTGGCTCGGTCATCGCTTCCTCATGGCGCTGATACGCGTCCATCACCGTGCTGATGATGTCACCGGAGAGGCGCGACTTGCCTGTATAGACCAGCAGCAGCGACTTCTCCAGCTCCAGCAGGAAGTCCCGTGAGGGCGCGAGCGGCTCGACCGTCACCTCCGGGTCCTCGAAGACCATCCAGGACAGCCCGCCACACGCCGCTGCGAACTGATCCTGCTTCCCGCCGCGGATGCTCAGCTCCTCGGTCTCCAGCAGGTGCGCCATCGCCGCGATCTCCATCCGCGACATGCCCCGGCCCAGGATCGCGTCGAGCAGGCCAACCAGCGCCACGCCCATCGAGGCGCTCGAGCCGGTGCCCGAGCCCGGTGGGGCCTCCGAGCGGGTAATCAAATGCCCGCCGAAGCCGATCTTCATCCGCCGCACGGCCGCCTTCAGGAGATCCAGCGAGCCATCGTACTCCAGCTCGCGGATGTCCCGGGCGTGAATGTACTGGTTGTAGTCGGCCGACTCGAGCATGAACTCGCCGGCCTCGTCTGCAATCAGAGTGGCGTAGGAATAGCGGCTGATCGCAACGTTGACGACAGCACCGCCCGCCTCCGCACTGAAAGGCGGGACATCGCTCCAGCCACCCGCGAGGTCGATCCTCACGGGAGCTCTCGCGCGCTTCGGGCGCCAGCCGCCGTCGGACATCGCTGACTCCTCGCTCACGACGACGCCGGCGGCTGCTCGGCCGTCCAGCGCCGTCTCAAGATGGCCACGTAATCGGTCAGCGCTTCGCTCCAGTGGCGCATCGGCGCCACGCCCAGCGTGTCAAGCCGCTCGCTCTCCAGCACCGCGTGCAGTGGCCGCCGCGTCGGGCTCGGCCACTCGGCGCTGTCGATCCCCGCGACCTCTGTGTCGCCGAGGCCGGCCTCGTCCAGCGCGGCACGCGCCAGCTGCAGGCGCGTGCATGCGTCGCTGTTCGTCAGGTGAACGATCCCTTGCTCTGGCGTCTCCAGCAGCCGCCAGAGCCCCGCCGCGAGGTCGGGAGTATACGTGGGATGCCCGTGCTCGTTCTGCACCACGCGAAGGCTCTTGCCGACTCTCGCCGCGTTCAGGATCGCTTCAACGAAGTTGCGCCCCCCAGGCCCGAAGAGCCACTGCGTGCGGACAATCATGTGCGACCCGACACGGGCCGCCTGCGCCTCAGCGGCCAGCTTCGTGCGGCCGTAGGCGTTGATCGGCGAGGGCTCGGTAGACTCCACGCAGGGACGGTCGGAGGCGCCGTCAAAGACATAGTCGGTGCTCACAAAGAGCAGACGTGCACCGAGTTCGTCGCAGGCGCGCGCAACATTGCGGGTCGCCACGGCGTTCCCGCGCCGCGCGCTTTCGGGGTCTCGCGTCGCGCCATCAACGTCGGTGTACGCGGCGCAGTGAACCACGATGTCGGGCTCTGCCCCGCCCACGGCATCCCGGGCCTCCGCGGCCACACTCAGGTCGCCATCAGCCCGTGTCAATGCAACGACCGTGGCCCATTCCGGCACCGCTACGCAGACTTCCTGTCCGAGCATTCCCGCCGCGCCGGTGACCGCCACAGTCGCGAATCGTGCCATCGTCATCCTGGCAACAGCGTAGCAGTTTGGCTTTCTGATGTCAACGAAACCGCACCCGGAGGCGGGTCCTGCAGCCGAATGCGCGATTGCGCGCCCGCCTGCCCCGTGGTATACTTACCCAAATGCATTAAACCTTTGCGAAGCTGGCACAAACCATGTCCGCTACCCATCCTGACAACCTGGACGCCATCCTCAGCCGCGTGTCGGGCTACTGGTCCGATGATGACATCGCGCGGCTCACAGCCGCGTACAGGTTCGCCGAGGCGGCGCATGGCGACAACCCGCCGCGCAGGACCGGTCACCGCTTCATCAGCCACCCCCTCGCCGTCGCGGAGATACTCACCGAGATCGAGGCCGACCCCGCGACCGTCATCGCCGGTCTGCTGCATGACGTGGTAGAAGACACCGACATCAGTGTGCAGCACATTGAGAATGAGTTCGGAGAAGTTGTTGCGAATCTTGTGGATGGCGTAACGAAGCTGACGAGACTGAGCTTCCAGACACACCAGGAACGCCAGGCCGGGAACCTGCGCAAGATGTTCCTCGCAATGGCCCATGACATTCGGGTCATCCTCATCAAGCTTGCCGACCGTCTCCACAACATGCGCACGCTCTATGCGCTGCCCGAGGACAAGCAGCTTGCCACCGCGCAGGAGACGATCCAGATCTTCGCCCCCCTCGCCCACCGCCTGGGCATCTGGCGCTTCAAGTGGGAGCTCGAGGACCTCGCATTCCGCTACATCAGCCCTGAAGAGTACTACGAGGTCGCCCAGCTCCTCGGCGTAGGCCGCGAAGAGCGCGAGGAGCGCATCGAGGCCGTCAGGACCGCGGTGCGCGGGCGGCTGGAGCAGGCGGGGATCCGCGCCACCGTCCAGGGCCGCGCCAAACACATCTATTCGATCGCGCAGAAGATGGAGAAGCAGGACATCAGCTTCGACCGCATCGCCGACCTCGCCGCCATCCGCATCATCGCCGACTCGGTCGCCGACTGCTACGCCGCGCTGGGCCTGGTGCACGATCTGTGGATACCGATCCAGGGCATGTTCACCGACTACATCGCTAAGGCCAAGGCAAACAAATACCAGTCCCTGCACACAAAGGTGATCGGCCCGGACAAGCAACCCCTGGAGGTGCAGATCCGCACCTGGGACATGCACCGCGTCGCCGAGTACGGCGTCGCCGCCCACTGGCGCTACAAGGAGGGCGAGGACAGCGCGCCCTCGGAGGACCAGATAGACCTCCTGCGCCAGGTCCTCGAGCTCGAGACAGACCTCAAGGAGAGCCACGAGTTCCTCGAGTTGCTGCAGATGGACCTGTTCAACGACCAGGTCTTCGTCTTCACGCCCGACGGCGACGTGATCGACCTGCCCGCCGACGCCGGCCCGATCGACTTCGCCTACCGGATCCACACCGAGGTCGGGCACCACTGCATCGGGGCGCGCGTCAACGGCCGCCAGGTCCCGCTCAGCTACATGTTCCGCAACGGCGACATCGCCGAGATCGTCACCTCCCCGACCTCCGAGCCCAGCCGCGACTGGCTGGAGCTGGTTAGGAGCTCCCGCGCGAAGTCGAAGATCCGCCACTACCTGCGCGCCAAGATGCGCACCGAGAACGTCGCGGCGGGCCGGGAGGCGCTGCGCAAGACCCTTGAGGCGCAGCCCCCCAAGGTGCGACGGGTGATCGACCTGGAGAACCTCGAGCCGCTGCTGGAGAGTTTCGGCTTCCGCGAGAAGGAGGACCTGCTCGCAGCCGTCGGCTACGGCGACATCGAAGCCGACACAGTCGTCCGCGACCTGATCGCCGAGGAGATACAGCCCGGCAGCCTCGCCGAGGAGGTCGATCGCGTCCTCGCCGAGTCCGGGGCCGCGCCGTCGCGCGGCTCAGGCGTGCCCGCGGTCACGGTCGACGGCATGAACGGCTTCCAGTGCCGGCGCTCCAAGTGCTGCTCTCCGCTCCCGGGAGACGACATCATCGGCTATATCACCCGCGGGAAGGGCCTGACGATCCACCGCAGCGACTGCAAGAACCTGCAGTACCACGCCGACAACGAGCCGAATCGCGTCGTCTCGCTCACCTGGTCGCGCGAGGACGGGAAGACCGTCTTTCAGCACGAGCTGGAGATCGTGGCGGTCGATCGCGTCGGACTCTTCTCGCACATCGCCGCGGTCGTTGCCGAGTGCGGCATCAACATCGCCTCCGCGAACGCGAGCACGAGTGACGCAGGCGTCGCACGGCTGGATCTGCGACTGGACATCCGGCGCAGGCAGGATCTCGACCACGTCCTTGGCCGCCTCAGGTCCCTCATCGACGTCATCAGCGTGCGCCAACTCTCTCTTGCGCGCTGAGTCATCACTCCGGCGCAACCTTCGGGCGCGAAGTGCCTCTAATTGTGAGAGCTTACGGCGCACGCGCGCGTGCGCGCGGCAGATCACGCCCTGTCCAGAATTTGAGGTGTGCCACTCGTGGGAGTCCCCCTGGTTGACCTGCAGTTGCAGTACCAAGACATTCGCGAAGAGGTCATGGCTGCATTCGACGAGGCTCTCTCATCGATGCGCCTGGCCCTGGGGCCTAACGTTGAGGCTTTCGAGCAGGAGTTCTCGGAGTTCAGTGACGTTAAACACACGATCGGCGTGGGCAGCGGAACCGACGCCCTGCAGCTCCTGCTGCACGCCCATGGCATCGGCCCCGGCGACGAGGTAGTTACGTCCTCGTTCACATTCATCGCCACCATCGAGGCGATCATGCTCCTCGGTGCCACGCCGGTGCTCGCCGATATCGAGCCCGACACGTACTGCCTCGACGCCGCTCAGGTTGCGGAGAAGATCACGCCCCGCACGCGCGCCGTCATGCCCGTGCATCTCTACGGCCACCCCGCGGACATGGACGCGATCGCGGAGGTCATCGGCGACCGCGACATCGTGCTGCTTGAGGACGCCGCACAGGCCCACGGAGCGCTCTACAAGGGCAAGCCCGCCGGCGGCCTGGCCGACGGAGCGGCCTTCAGCTTCTACCTGAGCAAGAACCTGGCTGCTTACGGCGAGGCGGGCGCGATCACTGTCGAGGACGATGACCTCGACGAGGTCATCCGCGCTCTTCGCGTGCATGGCAGCCTTGAGAAGTACGTGCACCGCCTGATCGGCTACAACAGCCGCATCGACGAGCTGCAGGCCGCGGTCCTGCGCATCAAGCTGCGGAGGCTGGCCGACTGGAACGAGGCCCGCCGGCGGCACGCGGCGCGCTACAATGAGCAGCTCTGCAACTTGCCCGACCTGACGATCCCGGTCGAGAAAGAGTGGGCATGGAGTGTCTACCACGTCTACACGATCCGCAGCCCGCGACGCGACCAGATCGCGGAGGCGCTCAATGCAGCGGGTATCGGCAACGCGATCCACTACCGCGTCCCCTGCCACCTGCAGGTCGCTCTGCGCGATCTTGGCATGAGCGCGGGCTCGCTGCCCGAAACCGAGCGCGCGGCAAACGAAGTGCTTTCGCTGCCGATGTACCCCGAACTGACGAACGAGCAGATCGATAGCGTGTGCGAGGTCGTAGTGGACGCGATGCTGTAGAGCCTGGAGGGGCCCGAAGATGAGACATGACACTCTCCTGCGTCGACGCCAACGCGACGCATTGACGATGATGGTTGCGCGCAGCATGGCGATCCGCCCGGCCCAGTTCTTCCGCGAACTCGTCGCCTCCGACCTGTGCGATGCCGGAGTGGTGAGTTCATCCGGAATACTGCGTGACGCACTAGATGAGGCCGAGAAGCATCCCAAGTCGTCCCGCATCTATACGCTGGGCTATGAAGGCAGAGGTATCGGGGACTTCCTAGCGACGTTGTTGGGCGCCCGCGTCACGGACATATTGGACGTCCGAGAACATGCTTCATCCAGGAAGCTGGGGTTCTCCGAGCGCATGCTCGCGCGCCTCGCCTCGAAGATTGGCATCACCTATCATCACATTCCTGAGTTGGGTGTACCGCGCGAGCATCGAGAGTTGTTCGGGAATCTCTCAACGGTCGCCCTCGCCCGCAACGAATACCGCAGGCGCATCGAGCGCAACATCGACGTATTGGCGGACGCCGCCGCGCTGTGTCGGGACGGCCGAGCAGCTCTCGTATGCTACGAGAGAGATGCTAGGTACTGCCACCGCTACGCTCTGTCAACGATGCTTCGAGAAATGACTCAGTTGGAGGTGCAGCACCTGTGACGCCTACGGGGGGATCGCGCAATGTCCGGGCACTCGTGACCGTCAAGACCTACCCCACGCCGTCGAAGACCTACAGCGAACTCGTCTGCACTGCCGTGGTCGTCCCCGGGGAAGGGCTGCTTCGGCTGTTCCCAATTCAGTTCCGAGACATGCCGTACGAGAAGTGGTACAAGAAGTACGACTGGATCAATGTGACGGCTGAACCGCACGGGGGACGGGACAAGAGGCCTGACAGCTACAGACCCGTTCAGGACAGCATCGAGGTCGTTGGGCACGTCGATTCCTCACACGGCTGGGCGGAACGCAAGCGACTCATCCTCCCGATAGCCTCACCATCACTGGAGGAGTTGCGTGACCAGCGGAAGTCCCACAACGGCCCCTCCCTCGGCATCTTCCGTCCAGCCGAAGTTCTCGACCTCGATTGGGCGCCAACTGACCGCGAGTGGTCGGGGGGGGACCACGCCAAGCTGACCCAGCAGAGTCTCTTCGGGCAGGACCGCTCACCACTTCAGAAGCTGCCCTACGAGTTCCGTTACCGCTTCCGGTGCGATGACCCACGATGCCTGGGGAACCACCATGTCATGATTCTCGACTGGGAGATCGGCGCGTTGTTCCTATACATGCGTGACCGGCACGGGGAGATGACCGCACTTGAGAAGGTCCGCGACAAGTTCCTGGGCGAGCTCTGCGGCCCGGACAAGGACACGCACTTCTACGTCGGGACCGCGCACTACCCACGTGAGACTTGGTTGATCCTCGGCGTCTTCTGGCCTCCGAAGGATCCACAGCCAGCTCTGTTCGGCTAAGCACGCAACAATATAGATACAGGAGGCCGGCCCCGATCGGGGCCGGCCTCCGCGGTTCTCGACGCCGAACGCCCGACGCCTACAGCCTGTGGATCTCTTCCGCCGGGATGACCGGCACTCCGGCGCGCTCCAGTACACCCAGCGTCCTATCCAGCGCCTCATCGTCCACCTTGAATAGCACGACTGCGTCCCCGGCGATCGTGATGAAGAAGGCGTACATGTACTCCACGTTGACGCTCTCCTGCTCCAGCGCACCCAAGACGCCGCCGAGGCCCCCGGGGCGATCCGGAATGCGCAGCGCCAGTACGCCCGTGCTGCCGACGGAGAAGCCACTCGACTGCAGCACTTCGACCGCCTGGTCAGGCTGATCGACTATCAGGCGCAGGATGCCGAAGTCCGAGGTGTCCGCGATGCACAGCGCGCGGATGTTGATCTCAGACCGCCCGAGGACCTGGCACACCTCCGCGAGCCGTCCCGACTTGTTCTCGAGGAATACCGACACCTGCTTGCACAGCAGTTCGCTGGTGGTCATCGCTCACGCCTCCTCACGCATGTCAACAACGCGCTTCGCCTTCCCGGCAAATCGCTCGATCGTCTTCGGTTCGACGAGCTTGACGTCCACGCGAATGTTCAACGCCGAGCTGAGTCGCTCGCGGATCTTCTCCTCGATCGCCTCGAGCTTGCGCACCTCGTCGGAGAACATCGCCGGCGAGACCTCGACCTGCACCTCGAGGTTATCCAGCCGCCCCTCGCGCGTGAGCACGAGCTGGTAGTGCGGCTCCACCTCCTCGATCTTGAGCAGAACCTCCTCAATCTGCGACGGGAAGACGTTCACACCGCGGATGATGAGCATGTCATCGGTCCGCCCGGTGATCCGCTCCATACGCGGCTGCGTCCGCCCGCACTCGCAGACCTCGTAATCCAGCTTCGTGATATCGCGGGTCCGGAAGCGCAGCACCGGAAATGCGCGCTTGCTGATGCAGGTGAATACCAGCTCACCCTTCTCTCCCGGTGGCAGCGACTCCTCGGTCTCCGGGTCGATGATCTCGGGGATGAAGTGGTCATCGAAGACGTGCAGCCCGGCCTTGGCCCCGCACTCAGCCGCCACGCCCGGCCCGATGATCTCCGTCAGCCCGTAAATGTCGTGCGCCGACAGACCGAGGCGCTCCTCGATGCTCTCGCGCGCGCCCTCACTCCACGGCTCGGCGCCGAAGAGCCCGGACTTGAGGTTGATGCGGCTCAGGTCGAAGCCCAGTTCGTCCGCCTCATCGACGATCGTGAGCGCGTAGGAGGGCGTGCAGCACAGGATAGAGCTGCCCAGGTCCTCCATGAGCATGAGCTGACGCTCGGTGTTGCCGCCAGAGACCGGGACGACGAGGCAGCCCATTAGCTCGCCGCCGTAGTGCAGCCCCAGGCCCCCGGTGAAAAGCCCGTAGCCGTAGGCGTTGTGCAGCACGTCGTGGCTGGTGCCGCCGCCGCACGCGATAGTCCGGGCGATCGTCTCGGCCCAGATGCCGATGTCCTCCCGCGCGTAGCCCGCGATGACCGGCTTGCCGGTCGTGCCCGATGAGGCGTGGATGCGCACGCACTCCTCAGGCGGGATCGCGAACAGGCCAAATGGGTAGTTGTCCCGCAGATCGACCTTGGTGGTGAAGGGCAGGTGCCGCAGGTCGTCGAGCGAGGTGATGTCCTCGGGCGCGATGCACTTCTCTCTGAGTCGCTCACGGTACCACGGCACGTTGGCCTTCACGCGGGCCACGGTCTCGCGCAACCGCCTCACCTGCAGTTGCGCTCTCTCCTCGGGATCCATACACTCGTAGAACGGGTCCCAGATCATTGCTGCGCCTCCTTCGCGCGGACCGGCCGGTCCGCCTCGGTCTCATCAACCTGCCCCAGATTGCGCCCCTACGAGTTCGCGGCCGGCCTCAAATGCGTGCATGTTCACCTCGACGGCCTTCGGCTTGAGCACCAGTCCCATGGCCTCGCCCCACGCCTCATCAGGCAGCTCCAGCAGTATGGACAGCGCCCCGAGCATCACGCTATTGGCGGCCCGCGGCTCGCCCAGCGCTACCGCGGTCTCGGACGCGCGGATGACCTGCACATCGCGGCCGGTCGCCTGCAGGCGGTCCAACACGTCATCGGGGTAGCTGAAGCCCGGCAGGTTCACTGTCACCGGGACGATCCGCCGCTCCTCGACCAGCAGGGCACCCTCCGGGGTCACCTCGGCGATCTGTCGCAGGGCCTCCAGCGGCTCGAAAGCGACCATCACGTCCGCCTCGCCCTCGGGGATCAGCGGCGAAGCGATTGGCTGGTCCGGGCTGAAGCGTACGTAGCTGTTCACGCTCCCGCCGCGCTGGCTCATCCCGTGAACTTCGCTCTTCTTGACCTCCCAGCCTGCAAGGCGGCAGGCCTGCGAGAGGATCGTACTGGCGGTGATGATGCCCTGTCCGCCGACGCCTGTGAGCAGCACATTCGTGACCATCACGCATCGCCCTCCCCGGCGGCGGGAACGACCAGTGCATCGACCGGACAGACCTGCACGCACATCGTGCAGCCGTTGCACAGCACGGCGTCGATCCGCGGCAACGTCTTCTCTCCCTCGCCCGCCGCGTCGAACAGCGCCGGGCAGCCGATGCGGACGCACAGGCCGCAGTGAATGCACTTCTCCTCGTCCAGCACCGGCGCGGGACCGCGTTCCCGCACGTCCAACACACAGGCCCGTCTCGCGATCACCACCGAGGGCTGCGGGTTGGCCATCGCCTCCCTGATCGCCTGCTCGGTCTCGGCCATCTCGTAGGGATCGACCACGCGCACGTCCTCGATCCCGATCGCCAGCGCGAGCTTCTCGAAGTCAAGCTCGCGACCGGGGAGGCCCGAGAGCGTCTCACCGATCCCCGGATGGACCTGGCCACCGGTCATGGCGGTGGTGCGGTTGTCGAGGATCACGACGGTACTCACGCCCGCGTTGTACGCGATGTTCACGAGGCCCGTGATACCCGAGTGCGTGAATGTCGAGTCGCCTATCACCGCTACGACCGGAGCCTCATGCCCGCGGACCTTCTGAATGCCGTGCGCCTCGTTGATCCCCGCGCCCATGCACAGGCACGTGTGCAGCGCCTGCAGCGGCGGCAGTGTGCCAAGCGTGTAGCACCCGATGTCGCCCGTGACGTAGGCCTTCAACTTGCGCAGCCCCACGAAGACGCTCCGGTGCGGGCAGCCCGCGCACAGCGTCGGAGGACGCGGCGGCAGGTCCGCGTCCGGCGCCGCCTGTGGCATCGCCGCGCCGCCGATCATCTCGCGCACGCGCCCCGGCGTGAGCTCGCCGATGCGGAAGCTCTCATCGACCGGCTCGACATGCACGCCCATTGCCAGGATCTGCTCGGTCAGGAACGGGTCGAGCTCCTCCACCACGAAGAGCCGGCCCACCTTCGACGCGAACTGCCTGATCCGCTCGGGCGGCAGCGGCCAGACCATCCCGAGCTTCAGGAACGACGCTCCGGGGAAGGCCTCCTTCGCGTACTGGTAGGCCACGCCCGACGCGATGATCCCCACCGACTCGTCGCCCATCTCTTCGCGGTTGAGGTCGCTCTCCTCGGCGAGCTCGATGAGCCTCTGGGTGCGCTCGGACATCGTCACCCGGCGCTTGCGTGCGTGCGCGGGCACCATCACGAACTTCTCCGGCTGCTTCGCCATCTCGCCGCGTAGCTCAACCACCTGCCGCTCGCCGACCTCGACGAGGCCGTCTGAGTGGCAGATGCGGGTCACGGGGCGCACGAAGACCGGCGTGTCAAACTCCTCGCTCAGCTCGAAGGCGCGCATCGTCTGGTCCCGCGCCTCCTGGCTGTCTGCGGGCTCGAGCATCGGCACCTTCGCCGCGCGGGCGTAGTTGCGGTTGTCCTGCTCGTTCTGCGACGAGTGCATGGAGGGGTCATCGGCGCTGATGATGACGATCCCGCCCTCGACGCCCGTGTAGGACATCGTGAAGAGCGGATCGGCGGCCACGTTGACGCCCACATGCTTCATCGTCACGAGGCAGCGCGCACCCGCGACCGACGCCCCCGCCGCAACCTCCAGCGCAACCTTCTCATTGACGGACCACTCGCAGTAGACATCCCCCAGCTCCACGAGCGCGGGGAGTATCTCCGACGAGGGCGTTCCCGGGTACCCGCTGCCCAGCCGGGCGCCGGCCTCCCACGCCCCCCGCGCGATCGCCTCATTGCCCGACAGCAGCACGTTTGACAGCTTCCTCGCGTTCTCTGCCATGAGTGGCTAGGTCTCCCGATTTCTGTTGTCGATGACACGAACGGCCTTCCCATCGCTCACCGGCAGTTCGCCCGGCTCGTGAAGCTCCACCCGCACGCTGATGTCCAGCTCGGTCTGCAGCCGCTGCTCGATCCGCCGCTGCAGCGCCGTCAACTCGCGCATCTCGTCGGTGAAGGCCTCCTGCGTCAGTTCCACCGCAACGCTCATGCGATCGAGGTCCTCGGGGCGGTCGAGCGTAATCGCGTAGTTGCGCCCGACCTCGTCCACGTCCAGCAGCGCGCGCTCGATCTGCATCGGGTAGATGTTCACGCCGCGCACGACCAGCATGTCGTCCGTTCGGCCCTCCATGCGCGAGAGGCGCAGGTGCGCGCTGCCGCACGGGCAGTCTCCGGGGAGCACCCGCGCGATGTCGCGCGTCCGGTAGCGGATCAGCGGCATCGCCTCGCGGCGCAGCGTCGTCAGCACGACCTCCCCCAGTTCCCCCGGCTCAACCGGCTCCAGCGACTGCGGGTCGAGCACCTCCAGCAGGTAGTGATCCTCGCACACGTGCAGGCCATTCTGCTCGCGGCACTCCATCGCCACGCCCGGCCCGGCCATCTCCGAGAGCCCGTAGCAGTTGCTCACCTGCGCCCCGAAGCCCTCCTCGATGCGGCGCCGGAGCTGCTCGGAGTGTGGCTCGCCGCCGACGAAGATGATCCGCACGTTGAAGTCGTTGCGAGCGTCGATGCCGGCCTCGTCGCAGACGTGCAGCACGCGCAGGCCGTAGCTCGGGATGATGTGCAGCACACTCGAGCCAAAGCTCTGCATCAGGTGGATCTGCCGCTCAGTGTTGCCCGAGCTGGCCGGGATGGTCATGCAGCCGACGAGCTCCGCGGCATAGTGAAAGCCGAGGCCCCCGGTGAAGAGCCCGTAGCCCATCATGTTCTGGAAGACATCATCCTCAGTGACATCCGCGGCGAGCATCCCCCGCGCCGCGCACTCGGCCCACATACGCAAGTCGCTACGCGTGTGGTAGACGGCTGTCGCGAGGCCCGTCGTCCCGGAGGAGTAGTGCATCCGTACGACCTCGCTGCGCGGCACGCCCAGGAAGTCCCACGGCATCCCATCACGAAGCTGTCCCTTGCTCGTGAGCGGCAGCTTGCGCACGTCGGCGGGACTCTGAATGTCCTCGGGCGCGACCCCGGCCAGCCGATCGGCGTACGCCGGCGCCCGCCGGGCGCGCTCAAGCGTCTCGCGCAATCGGGTCGTCTGAATTCGGCTGATCTCGTCGCGGCTGAGGTTCACGGCATCGTCGGAGTATGGCATCTCAAGCGCTTCCTACACTACGGTTCGCCCTGCATTCAGGTTCGGAGATTGTATCTTCGTTTCCGCTTCCGTGCAACCTTCCCGCACGAGACCATCCGGTGGGCTTCGGACCGATGCTCCACGGAATGTGTCACCGCAGGCAGGAATGGCCCTACGCGAACCGAAGGCTTGCGTGGATAAGGTCGGAGTGTACTCCTCAGGAAGAGCTGCTTTCCGACCGAAGGAATTGACAGGATATGTTCGCTGCACGGCCTGCCAAGGGGTTGGTGTCGATGAGTCCGTACGAGAGGTTTCCGCGAGTGCCACGTTGGCGCCGCGAACTGCCGATCGCGCTGCCGGCTCTCGCATTGGTCGCACTTGCTCTTGTTGCAGTGAGGATGGCGCTCAACTTCTGAGGGGCGTGACGCGCGTGACAAGGCCCTCGAAGGTCCGGCCGGCGCCCGGACGAACATAACCGGTGATCAGGAGAGCGTGAGAAGTGGAGGGGCGCCGTGACATACCGGGAGAGAATCCTCGCAGCCGTCCGCGGTGAGCCCGTGGACCTTGTACCGTGGGTTCCGCGCCTCGATCTGTGGTACAAAGCCAACCATAGCCGGGGGACGCTCCCCGGGGCGTGGCGCACGTGGTCGCTGCCTGAGATCCTCGCCGATCTGCACGTCGGTCGGCACGAGGTCATCCCTGACTTCCTCGACGTCGAGCACCCCGACGAGGTCGTCGACCAGTCCCTCGGGCTGATGCACGTCCCCAACCAGCCCTACCGCCTGCGCTTCCGTCGCACCGAGCGGCTGGTCGAACGCGATGGCGACACGTATCACGTCACCTACCGCACCCCCGTCGGCAGTGTCAGCACGACGGTGCTGCACACGCCGCGGATGCGCCGCGATGGCGTCACGCTGCTGCACACCTCCGAGCGCGCGGTCAAATCGCCCGGCGACTACGAGATCATCGCCTTCATCTTCGAGGACCTCGAGGTCATCCCGGGCGGTCGCTACGACGACTTCCGCCGGCGCGTCGGTGATCAGGGCGTCGCCGTGGCTCTCGCCAACGTCGCCGCCTCGCCAGTCCACCATCTCCTCAAGGAGCTCGTCCCCTACGATGAGTTCTACTTCAATCTGCACGACCGCCCCGACCTGATCGCCGAGACCGCCGAGCGGATGCTCGGGTTCTTCCGCAGCGTGGTCCGAGCCTGCGCCGAGAGCAGCGCCGAGGTGGTCCTGCTCGGGGCGAACTACGACGTGATGCTCACACCTCCGCCGCTCTTCGCCGAGCAGATCGCCCCGTTCCTCACCGAGGCCACCGGCACGCTGCACGCTGCGGGGAAGCTCGTCGCCACCCATACCGATGGCGAGAACGAGGGCCTGCTCGACCACTACGTCACCTGCGGCATCGACCTGGCCGACTCGGTCTGCCCGGCGCCGATGACGCGCCTGCCGCTCTCGGCCTATCGCGCCGCATTCGGCAGCCGCCCGGCGATCTGGGGCGGCGTCTGCTCATCGAGCGTCCTGACTTCCAGCTTCACCGACGCCGAGTTCGAAGCGCACATAGACGAAGTCATCGATGACGCCGGCGACTTCCGCGGCATGATCTACAGCATCGCCGACACGACGCCCCCCGATGCCTCCATCGAGCGCGTCCGGCACATCGGCGAGCGGCTCGCCGAGCTGGGGCCCGTGCGATAGTCAACCGGTTTCCGTTTGGCCCCCTGCCCTGCGGGTATATTGGACATACAGGCGCATGAAGAGGGTGTACAGGAGAATATGAGGATTCCGAGTTGGCTGCGAGGGACCGTGGCTGACTTTTTTCGTGTCGAATCCGACGAGGATGACGCCGAGGCCGAGCGCGCCCGCAGCGAGTTGGCGGAGGCGCGCTCACTCGCCCTGCTTGCCGTCGCACAGGCCCGGCGCACTGAGCTTGAGCTGCGCGACGTCCTCGCGGGAGGCGCTCCCGACCCGACGCGGCTGGCGGAACTCGTCCCTCGGTTGGAGGAGGAACGGGGGCGCGCGGACAATCTGGTGGCTGAGTATCGCCGTCTCGAGGACGAGACCGCCGCGCGCATGACACGACTCGGCAACGTCCGGCTCGCCGAGGAACTGAACGAGCGACGGGAGGAACTGCGCGAGGACATGGACGCCGCCTCCCGCGCAAGCCGCGACGAGCAGCTCGCGCAGATGCAAGACGAGGCGCGCGCGGACGCCTACCGGCTCGATGTGCTGGAGCGCCTCGACACGGGCGAAGGCTGGTCGCGCGAGACTGCTGGTGAAGCCGAACTGATCGCTCGCGCACAGCAGTTGCTGGCGGAGGAGCCACACGAGGAGCAGTAGGGCACGCGAAGTTCGGCGGAGAGCGTCGTCATGGACGAAAGGAGGTCTGACCGGTGGAGCTTCTGGCATGGTACAACCTGATCTTCGTGGCTCCGGTCGGTCTGGCCGCGGTCTATCTCGCATTGAGTGCTACCGGCCTCGGCGACTTGGGCGGGGAGGCCGATACCGACGCCGACTTCGATCACGACGTCGATCTGGACATGGACCACGACGTCGATCTCGACCTCGACCACGACCTGGATCTTGATCTGGATCACGACGTCGATCTTGATCTGGATCACGACGTCGATCTGGACATGGACCACGACGTCGATCTCGACCTCGACCACGACGTGGACCTTGATCTGGATCACGATGTCGATCTGGACATGGACCATGATGTGGACATCGACATGGACCACGATGTCGATGTCGCGATGGAGCACGACGTGGACGCCGATTTCGACCACGACGTGGACGCCGATCTCGACCACGACATCGACGTCGAGACGGAGGCGGAGGCCGACCTTCACGCTGAGGTGGCGCACGATGTTCAGGGCGCCCATCACTTGGGTGCCGAGCACGAGGTCCACGATGGCACGCTGGCCCATCACGAGGCATCGATGCTGGTTCGGGCTCTGTCGGTGCTGGGCGTCGGCAAGGTTCCGGTGTCGATCCTGATGACATGCCTGATGGTCATCTTCGGCGCGACCGGCCTGATCGCCAATGGCCTGTTCGAGAGCGCTCTGCCGTGGTCATGGGCGCCGGCGGTCTACGTCTGGCCCTCGCTCGCCCTGGCGCTGCTCACGTCGGTCAGCCTCACAGGGACGGTCGCGAGCGGCCTGCACCGCCTCATGCCGACAAAAGAGACCTACGCGATCACCGAGGAGGAGTTGGTTGGGCAGGTCGGCGTCTCCGTCTACGGCATCACCGACGGCCGGCGTGGCCCCGTCAACGTGAAGGACATCGGTGGCACGCTGCACCAGGTGATGGGTCGGACGATGGACGGCGCGGTTGCGAAGAGCACCGAGGTGCTTCTGGTGCGTTACCACAGAGAGGAGGATTACTACGATGTCGCCGCTTCACCGCTGTCGGCCATCGCCGGAAGCGCGCAGGAGAACATCCCTGCGAGCTCATCCGCGCGCGATCGCGCAACCGGCGGGACGGTCGCTCAAGATGTCTCGGCGGCCAAGAACCGCGAACGTACATCCTCCACCCAGAGCTGATGGCGCACCTCATTAGCCCTGAGCCGTGCAACGGTCGTATTCCAAGCGCTTAAGCGCAAGTCACTGTACGGAGGGGTTTCAGATGCTCCTTGCCATTGGCATGGTGTTGTTCGGGGCCGTGCTCGTCATCGGGCCCTGGGTCGGAGTGTTCGGCGAGATCGGGGTCATCAGCCAGGGGATCCTGGTTGGAATCGGCGCGGTAGTCCTGATCGTGTCGGGAGTGCTGATCATCATCTCCCGCCTCTATCAGAAGACCAGCGCCAACGAGGCATTCGTGCGCACCGGCATGGGCGGCCGGCAGGTCGTCCTCGACGGCGGCACGATCGTGATTCCGATCGTCCACAAGACCGTCCCGGTCGTGCTCGAAACGATGAAGCTCGAGGTGGAGCGTGGTGGCGAAGATGCGCTGATCACCCGCGATAACCTCCGCTGCGACATCCGCGCAGAGTTCTACATCAAGGTGCAGGGCGTCAAGGATGACATCCTGAACGCCTCTCGGTCGCTCGGCGATCGCTCCGTGCATGCCGACACGGTTCGGGAATTGGTCTTCGAGAAGCTGGTCTCCGCGCTTCGGTCGGTCGCCGCCACGCGCGAGCTCGCGCAGCTTCACGCTGAGCGCGACGACTTCGCCACCACGGTCTCCCAGCTTGTGCGCGAGGACCTCAAGTCCAACGGTCTGACGCTGGAGTCGGTCACGATCTCCCGGCTCGACCAGACGGACACCTCGCGCCTGAACGAGCAGAACGTCTTCGACGCCCAGGGCTTGCGCAAGATCGCTGAGATCACCCAGCAGGCCCGTGTCGAGCGAAACCTCTACGAGCGCGATGCCGAGCGGGAGATCACTCAGAAGAACGTTGACACCCGCAAGCAGGTGCTGGACCTCGAGAAGGAGCAGGCCGAGGCCGAGGCGACGCAGTCGGCGGACGTCGCGATGATCCGCTCGGAGCAGCGCCAGGAGGCCGAGAGCTACGAGATCCATCAGCGCCAGATCGTCGAGACCAAGGAGATCGACAAGGATCGCCAGGTCAAGGAGGCGGGCGTCCACAGGGACCTCGCGATCAACGTCGCGAAGGTCAACGCCGAGAAGGACCTCATCGCGAAGCAGCAGGAGCAGCAGACCGCCGACATCCTGCGCAACCAGGCCGTCCAGACCACCGACGTCGAGCGCGAGCGCGCCGTCGAGATCGCCAAGCGCGAGCGCGAAGTCGCGGTTGCAGAGGCCGAGCAGCGCCGCGCCGCCGCTGAGGCCGAGCAGCTCATCGCTGAGGCCCAGCGCGAGCAGGCCGAGCAGGAGGTCTTCACCGTCGAACAGGTCGCTGCCGCCGACCGCGAGAAGCAGGTCAAGATCATCTCCGCTCAGCAGGCCGCTGAGCAGGAGAAGATCGGGCAGCAGATGGAAGCCGACATCGAGGCGTACAAGAACGCCACGGTCGCCCAGGGCGAGCAGGACGCCGCGTCCCGCATGGCCGAGGCCATCCGCATGAAGGCTGAGGCCCAGCGCGACGCCTCCCGCCTTGCCGCCGAGGGCGAACAGGCGAAGCAGATGGTGCCGGTCAACGTCAACCGCGAGCAGGTGGCCGTGGACGCCGCGCGCGTCCAGGACGTCGAGGCCGCCCGCGTCGAGGTCCTGCGCTCCGAACTCTCCGCCAAGGCCGAGTACGATCAGATCTCGGTCGAGCTGGAGAAGATCCTGGCCGACATTGCGGCCCGCAAGGACGTCGGTGTGGCGTTCGCCCAGTCCGTGGGCGGCGCTCTGAGCCAGGCGAACATGAACCTCTACGGCGACCCGCAGATGCTGGGAACCGCGCTGGACGCGTTCGCGAAGGCCGCCGGCGTCAGCGCCTGGGCGGACGGGCTCATCAGCACGTTGCCCGAAGGCACAATCGAGACCGCTGCGGCAACGCTCTCGAGCGCGTTCCCGAAGATCGCGGGTGTCATCGACGCGGTTATATCCGAGAAGGACGAGCGCAGCGGAGGCGGCGGCGAGACCGTCGAGGCCGCTGAGCGCGCCGCGCGCATCGTCGAGTCCGAGATGGCCGACGATCCCGACGAGGACACCATGAGCTGAGCCGACCCGTCGTGTGACCTGTCACGGGGGACGCGAGCCATCGCGTCCCCCGCTGCATGTACGGGCACCGCAGGAGGCCCCGGCGCCTGCGCGTCGAAGTCCTTCGCGCCCCTGAACACTTACTCCGAAGGCGGGGATCGGCCATGATCGAGAAGTTCACCATCAGCCGCGACGACTCCATCTACGAGTGCTTCCCCGATGTCTGCCTCACCGACACGGGCCGCCTCATCATCACCTACCGCGAGAGCGACTCGCACACGGGAGACCAGTTCACGCACCTCGTCTTCCGCACCAGCGACGACCAGGGCGTCACGTGGTCGGAGAAGACCTACGTGGTGCGCTCGGAAATCCAAGGCGCCCGCCTCCTCAAGTGGAACTGCCCGCGCATCAGCCGGCTCTCCGACGGCCGCATCCTCCTGATCTGCGACGGCTTCTACAGGGAGCCGGGTGTTGCCGACTCCCAGTCCGAGTCGACCGTCTGGGTCTGGACGAGCACCGACAATGGCGCGAGCTTCTCCGACCCGGTGGACATCGGCGTGCCGGGCATCGTCCCAGACCAGGTCGTCGAGCTTCCGTCCGGCCGCCTGCTGCTTGCCACGCATCGGCGTCTGCGAGAGATGGCGCCGCTGATCTACCGCCAGATGGTCCATCTATCCGACGATGGCGGCGAGAGCTGGCGCGGGCCGATCACCGTCTGCTGCACCCATCTCTACGATGCCTGCGAGGCCAGCATCGCCCGCATGCCCACCGGCGAACTGATCTGCTACATGCGCGACAACTCCCGCACCGGCCACCCCGGCCCCAAGTGCATCTCCCTCAACGATGGCGACGACTGGCTCGGGCCCTTCGACACGCCCATGAACGGCTGCCATCGGCCCGTTGCGGGGGTCACGACCTCCGGGCACGTGATGGTCCTCTACCGCCACCAGCCCGGACGCGGACCGTTCGCGAAGAACCTCTTCGCCTACCGCGAAACCGTCGAGGCTGCCCTCAGTCCCATGCGCGACGACCAGACCGGCGTCGTCCTGCCGCTCGATCACGACTCGAGCGAGCGCTCGGATTCGTCCTACTGCGGATGGGTAGAGTTGGAGGACGGTCGCTTCTTCGTCGTGAACTACATCAACGATGACGCGCCCATGGCCCAGATCCGCGGCCTGTTCTTCACTGAGGATGAGTTCTGAACTGGAGCCGACCTCCAGGCGCCCCCGCTTGGAGGCCGTGTGAGGAGGCCGTAACGATGCCACTCTTCAACGCCTCACCTGACGCGATCGACCGCCATCTGCAGGTGCTCTGCCGGGACATCGGCAACCGCCTCGCGGCCACCGAGGCCGAGCGGCGCGCCGCCGAGTACGTCGCCGACCAGATGGAGGCACTCGGTCTGGCAGACGTCTCCCTCGAGACCTTCCCGTTCCACCTCTGGGGCTATGAGACCGCGCGCGTGGACGTGCTCTCAGGCGATGGCCCCTCGATCGAGTGCATCCCCATCGCCAACTCGCTGCCAACGCTGGACGAGGGCCTCGAGGCCGACGTCGTGTACGTCGATCACGCGACGCCCGCGGACCTCGCGATGCACGACGTCGAGGGGAAGATTCTCCTGATCTGGGGGCTGCACGGTGGCGACACGCGCAAGCTCCAGCAGCTCAACACCTGCGGCGCGGTCGGGCTGCTGTGGGTGGATGACCGCTTCCCGGTGGACTGGCCGGTCTCCGCGGGCATCCCCTACGGCTGGCGCGACATCGTCACACTCCCGCAGGTCAGCGTGCCTTACTGGGAGGCGCTTGACATCGCGAAGCTGACCGCGCCGCGCGTGCGGCTCGTCAGCGATGCCTGGCGCGAGGAGGGCGAGTCGGTCAACGTCTGGGCCGACCTGCCCGGTGGCGGCGATGAGATGGTGCACGTGGCCGCGCACACCGACAGCGTCATCGTGGGCACGGGCGCGGAGGACGACGGCTCGGGCATCGCCGCGATGCTCGAAGCGGCGCGCATGCTCGTGGAGCTGGGCGAGCGACCCGAGCGCACCACCCGCTTCTGCGGCTTCGGCGCGGAGGAGCAGCTTTCGGAGGGCTCGCGCGTCTACGTTGAGCGCCACCCGGACGAAGCCGACTGCACGCGGCTGGTGGTGAACCTCGATTCGGTCGCGGCGAT
The DNA here is from genome assembly GCA_029821635.1 of Candidatus Zipacnadia bacterium. GTDB lineage: Bacteria > Armatimonadota > Zipacnadia > Zipacnadales > UBA5352 > UBA5352. The sequence goes on along the minus strand of JALGSW010000002.1, from coordinate 88,227 downwards.
CACCGGGCGCAATCAGCTCATGGTGGTAGGCCCGGAGGAGTTGCGCGAGGCGTGCGTGCGCATGACCAGCCCCGGCCATCAGCGCCTGCGCGAGCCGCTGTCGGAGGCGGCAGGGATGCTTGCGGAGAGCCGTGGGCGCGGCTCATCAACGCGCGGGGGCGAAGTGCATCGGCCGGCCGAGGCCGGCTCGGGAGCCGCGCGGGGCGTCTCGGCGGGGACGGTTTCGGAGCGCGGCTCCATCGCTCGCGGGCACGAGCTCGGGCGGCCGATGGAGATCGGACGCGCGGGTCGGGAGGGCACGCCGGTGCTTTCTGGAGAGGTGATGGAGCAGGTGTCACCCTTCTCGGACATGTTCGCGTTCAACGTGCGGGGTTGCCCGTCGGTGTTCCTGCATCGGATGAACCAGGCGGGGACGCGCTACTTCCACCACTCGCATCTGGACGACCTGCAGTCGGTGTCGGCTGAGGTGATTGCCACACACGCGAACGCGGCGGCGCACCTGGCACACCTCGCAGCGGACGACGCGCCGTTCGAGCGCACCATCCCGGACGCGCAGATGGCGGAGGTGGAGGAACTGGCGGAGAGGTACTTCGGGTAGGGCGGAACGGCGGGAATGGGCAATGGGGCAACGACGCGGGCGTGGCGCCGGATTGAGCTGACGCATTCCGGCGGCACGGGCGCCCTCGCCCGTGCGTCTTTCAGTCGTCAGCCGTTGCCGGCACGGCCCCGGAGTCCCACCACTCCTACCTCTCCCCGCTGAGCACCGCGCGGATCTTCCTGAGCAGCTTCTCCGGGTCAAAAGGCTTCTGCAGGTAGTGCACGCCCTCCTGTAGTACGCCTTGGCGTGCCACCATGTTCTCCGCATAGCCACTGATGAACAGCACCGGCATCTCCGGGCGTATCTGAGCCATCGCTCTCGCTAGCTCCGGGCCGCTGTCGCCAGGCATCACCACGTCCGTCACCATGATGTCTATCTGCCCATCATACCCCGCCGCGATCTCCAGCGCCTCGTCCGCATCCGGCGCCGTGAGGACCGAATGCCCGTGCCTACGCAGCACCGTCGCGATCAGGTCGCGCACGATGTCCTCATCCTCTACCAGCAGGATCGTCTCCCGCCCGGTCAGGTCCTCGCTGCCGGCACGCTCGTCAAGATCCGCCGCCTCGCCCGACTCGAGCAGCGGCAGGTAGACCTTGAAGACCGTCCCCTCCCCCGGCTCTGAATACACATAGATATGCCCACCGCTCTGGCTCACGATCCCGTAGACGGTCGCCAGCCCAAGACCCGTGCCGCGATCCTCGGGCTTCGTCGTGAAGAACGGCTCGAAGATGCGCTCCTGCGTCTCGCGGTCCATGCCGATGCCCGTGTCACTGACCGACAACATCACGTAGCGGCCCGGCTGCAGGTCGGCGTAGCCGGCCGCGTAGCTCTCGTCGAGCACGGCGTTGGCGGTCTCGATCGTGAGAATGCCGCCGTCGGGCATGGCATCGCGGGCGTTCACGACCAGGTTCATCAGCACCTGGTCGGTCTGCGAGGGATCGGCCATGGTGAGCCCGAGGTACGGGTCGAAATTCGTCAGTACCGAGATGTCCTCGCCGATCATCCGCTGGAGCATCGGCTCGATGCGCTCGATGACGGCGTTCAGGTCGAGCGCCACCGGCACCATCGCCTGCTTGCGGCTGAAGGCGAGGAGCTGGCGGGTGAGGTCGGCGGAGCGGCGGGCTGCCACGCGGATCTCGCCCAGCAACCGCTGGTTGTCATCGCTCTCGTCCATGCGCATGGAGATGAGCTGGACGTTGCCGAGGATGGCGGTGAGCATGTTGTTGAAGTCATGCGCGATGCCGCCGGCGAGTCGTCCAATAGCCTCCATCTTCACGGCCTGGCGGAGCTGGGTCTCGAGCTGCTTGTGCTCGGTGACGTCGCGGGCCGTGGCGAGGAGGCCGATCGGCTCGCCTCCGGCGTCCAGGAGCCGGCGAGCGTTCCAGGAGATCGACCGCGTGCCACCGCTACGGGTGCAGATGATAGTCTCGTGGTTCTCCAGCACACGCCCCTCCTCGATGATCTCCCGAGCGGTGCCCAGCATCGCCTCGCGCTCGTTCGGGTCGGGGTACATGACCTCCCACGTGAAGTGGCTGTGGAGCGCCTCTTCGGGCGAGACGCCGGTCATCTCGGCGGCTGCGGGGTTCCAGACGATCGTGTTCAGGTCGCGGTCGAGCACGTGCAACCAGATGTTGGCCTGGTCGATGATCGAGTGCCGGAACTGGTTGAGTTGCTGGACCTCGTGCTCGCTGGCTCTGCGCGCGCTGATGTCCTGGAGGGCGAGCACGACGCCAACGGGGTTGCCTTCCTCATCGCTGATCGCGTTGGCGGACACCTCGACCGGGAAGCGCTCTCCGTCGAGGCTGACGACGTCATACTCCAGTGAGCGGGCCGCACCGACCCGCAGCACCTCCCGCAGTCGGGCGACTGCGTCCTCGCGCTGATCGGGGGCGATGAAGTCGATTGCGGCTTTCCCGATCAGGTCTTCCGTAGAGCGCGCGCCCAGAGCCCCCACGATCGATGCGTTGCAGTCGATGATGCGACCGTCCGCGGTGAGAGCGACAACACCGTCGGGTGAGGCGTCGAAGACCGCGCGTAACCGCTCCTCGCTCTCGCGCACGCGGGCCTCGGCGCGCGCGCGCTGGGTAATGTCCTTAATGACCGCAAGCGCGCCGACGATCTCGCCGGCATCGTCGCGCAGTGTCGTTGCGTGTGTGAGTACGGGGATCTCGCGGCCGTCGCGAGAGAGGAGCGTGGCCTCATACTCGGCGGATACACCCTCGGCGAAGCGGCGCGCGAGCTGCTCCGCGAGTCGCTCCTGGCTGGACGGGGCGTAGAGCTGCTCGAGGGGCACGCCCACGAGCTCATCAAGCCGGTAGCCGACCATCTCCGCGAAAGCCTCGTTGGCGTAGGTGACGCGATGTTCGGGGTCGATCATCGTGAGGCCGTCGCCCATCGTCTCGATCAGTGTGCGGCTCTGCCTCTCGCTGGCGTCCAGGGCCTCCTGTGTGCGCTGACGCTCTCGGCGCGCTTCTGCGTCGCGCAATTCGCGCTCGATGGCCGGACCGAGACGCGCCAGGTTGTCCTTCATGACGTAGTCATGCGCACCCGCGCGCATCACCTCGACGGCGGTCTGCTCATCGATGGTGCCCGAAACGATGATCATCGGGCCGCCGAAACCGTGCTCCTGCAGCAGTCTGAGGGCCTCGGGGCCGCCGAAGCCCGGAAGATTGTGGTCAAGGATCGCGAGGTCCCACGACGCGCGGGCGAGCGCCTCGCCCAGCTCCTGCTCGGTCTCAACGCGGTGGGGCTCGATCCTCAGGCCGTAGCGCCTGAGCTCACGGGCGATGAGCAGCGCATCATCCTCGGTATCCTCGACGAGCAGCACCCGCAGCGCAGTCACGGTCTCACTCCTCTTGTCGGTGGCGGGGGCTCGTTGATCACGAGCCAGTAGAGCCCGAGCTGGTGGACGGCAGCCGCGAACTGGTCGAAGTCCACCGGCTTGCGCACGAAGCTGTTCGCGCCGAGGTCGTAGCTCTCCGCGAGGTCACGCTCCTCGTTCGAGGAGGTGAGCATCACCACAGGCAGGCGACTGGTGCGCTCATCGGTCCTGATATGCCGCAGCACCTCGAGACCGTTCATCCTGGGCAGGTGGATGTCGAGCAGCACGATGGCGGGCAGGTCGTGCGCGTTCCGACCGGTCCAGTCGCCGCGGCAGAAGAGATAGTCCAGCGCCTCCTGACCGTCGCGCGTGACGACGACCTCGTTACTGATGCGCCCGTGAAGCACCCCGCGGAGCGTTAACTCGACGTCATCCGGGTTGTCCTCCACAAGCAATATCACGCCGCTGGCCATCGCTTTTCTCTCCTCAAAGGTCATGGAACGAGAAGTAGAATCCCGCGCCCTTCCCGACCTCTCCCTCTGCCCACACATCCCCTCCGTGGCGACGAATCACTCGCCGCACCGTAGCCAGACCGACGCCGGTACCGGGGAACTCGTCGATGCGGTGCAGCCGCTGAAATGGCTGGAAAAGCTTGTCGGCGTACGCCATGTCAAAGCCCGCGCCGTTGTCGGTCACGCAGTAGACCGCACGTCCATCTTCATCAGGTTTCGACGCGAATTCGATCCGCGCCTGCTCGCGTCTTCCCGTGAACTTCCACGCGTTGCCAAGTAGATTGCGCAACGCGACCTCGAGCAGCCGCCGGTCGGCATCCACGATCATGTCTGCTTCGATGACGACCTCGACCGACCGCTCCGGCTCCACGGCGCGCAACTCCTCGATGATCTCGAGCGCCAGCGCGGACATGTCAACGCGATCGACGCGCATCTCTACCCGCGTGATCTTTGAGAGCTGCAGAATGTCGTCGATCAGGTCTCCCATGCGCTGACTCGCGAGCCGCACGCGATCCAGGTGGCTCTTCCCGGTCTCATCGAGGCACTCAGCGTAATCATCCAGCACCGCCTTGGAGAAGCCGTCGATCGACCGCAGCGGCGCGCGCAGGTCGTGCGAGATTGAGTAGGCGAAGGCCTCCAGTTCCTCGTTGGCGGCCCGCAGCTCGGTCGTGCGGCGCTGCACCCGTTCCTCCAACTCCTCTGTGAGCGCCTGCAACTCCGTCTGCGTCCGGCGCAGTTCTGTGACATCCACCAGCGACGCGACCGAGGTCTGCGTGCCGAGGATCATGTCGATGTGCATGAATACCCGGCGCACCTCCCCGTCGCGATTGACGAAGTCGAACTCGTAGCGCTTCGGCGCGTCGATTTCGGGCTTGCGGCGGCTGTAATGATAGGCGGCCAGCCGTTCCTGCTCGTGCGGCGCGCAGAGGCCAAGGAAAGCAAGCTTGCCCTCGATCTCCTCACGAGAGGCAGACGCAAGCTGCGCGAAGCCCTCATTGGCGAGAATGATGGTGCCTTCGGCCCCGATGAGGCACGTAGCGGCTCCGGTGTTCTCGAAGACGGTGCGGTAGCGCTGTTCGATCTCCAGCAACGCCCTCTCGGCGGCGCGGCGCTCCGTCACGTCCATCCCGTAGATAGTCGCATAGCCCTGTTTGCTCACGGGAGCGACGTTGAGGATCAGAGTCTGATGCGCGATCGTGACCTCGATGCGACGAAGCGTGCCTGAACGCATTGCCTTCCCGACCGGCTCGAGCCACTCCGTCGGCGCGGGGCGCCCCACACCCGAGCCGAGCTTGTGGAGCAACGCCGCCGCGGCGGCGTTGGCGTAGACAACCGCTCCATCCTCGCGCGCGCGCAGCACCGGGCTGGGGTTCTCGCTCGGGAAGCGCGCCAGGCTCTCCCGCTCGGCCTCCGCCTGCTGATGCTCCACCGTGTCCCCAATGACCCGCGCCACCGTGTCGATCAAGTCCTGCTCCTCAGTCAGAAAGGGCCCCCCGTCCTCTTCCGCGCGTTCGGCGTGGTAGCGCACCGTCACGCGCCCGACCGTCTCTCCTCGCACGACAATCTCCGCGGACTGAGCAGCGACAGGCACCCCCTCCGTGGTCCCTGCCTGGAAGAGCGCGTCACTGAACTCGATCTGGGCGCTGGCGATCTCCGGCCATTGCCACGAGACGGGCAGGACGTCCGCGATATCCTGGAGCACGTCGTTGAGCGTCCGGCCGTGGTCACCTGAGAGGCGCGCGACTTGGTAGAGGCAGCGTATCTCCTTCACGCGCTTGCCGAGGTCATGTGTGCGCTGCAGCAGCTCTTCTTCCGCACGCCTCCGATCACTGATGTCCTCGAAGACCGTCGCGAAGCCGCCCGCGGGCGTCCTGAAGGCCGAGATGTGGAAGTCCCTATCGAGGGCTTCCTGGTACGTCTCCAGCGTGGTGAGCCTCCCGCTGGTCACCACCTCCGCGTACACGTCAAGCAGCGGCGCCTCGTCGGCCCCATACAGCTCCGAGCCCAGACGCCCGACCGCGTTCCCCCTCGGAATCCCCAGGATCGTCTCGAAGGTGGGGTTCACGTCCACGATCCGGTAGTCGATGGCCGCGCCATCCCCATCGTGAACCAGCTCGTGGAACGCCACTCCCTCACTCATCGACTCGTAGAGCCCGCGATAGCGCTCCTCGCTCTCTCGCAGCAACTCTCCTGTAACCTTCAGGCCCTGCTCCCACCGCCTCATGTGCCACGCCAGCAGGCCACCCAGGAGACCGCATAGAGCCAGCACCGTAGCTCGCATCCACAGATCATGAGGATCAATGTCCGTTAGCAGCGTGCTCAGGAAGCTGCCGCGGCCCATGACCACTGACTCAACAGCCGCATCGAGGACCCAGAACAATACGCCGACCAGGAGCACGTAGATGGCGACAATCCGGCTGGGCCTCACGTCTCTCGCCTCCTGTCCGCGCTATGGCTGGCCTCCGACACGCGTCAGGTCAAGACCAAGGCCTCGTTCGTGCATCGGCAGTTGCTGCTGACAACACCACAGTACCAGCGGCAGACTGACGACGACGTCCCTGCTCCCCGGCATCCAATGTGACCGAACTTATGGTCTCCATGAGTGGCGATTCCGCGACATGTGAATTCATCGTGCACGCCTCGTGCACCTCCTTCGTGCTAGTAGCCTGTACCGCTCCGTCCGCTCTCGCCTGGCGGAGGACGCGTCGCGGCCTGCGGCGAAGGGTGCCCATGCAACGCGCACGAGTCGCACTGCAGTCGCTCGAGAGGTGAGTGCGATGCGAAGGATAATCTGCGGGGTTCTGCTGCTCACCTGCGTGACCGCCGTGGCGCAGGAGATGCCGCGTGTGCGCTTCGAGGACAACCGGCTCTCCGTCGATGGCAAGCCGTTCTTCCCCTACGGCTGCTGGGGCAAGATCGAGTCTGTGGAGTCGATGAAGCGCCACCACATGACCTGCGTGTTCAGTGGGATGGGCACGACGCCTGAGATGCTCGACGAGGCGGCGAAGCACGACTTCATGGTCATCACGTACCCGTACGCGCCCAACTGGGGCCCGCAGCACGAGGAGCACGTACTGGCGGTGCGCGACCACCCCAACCTGCTCGCCTGGAACATCGGTGATGACCTGAAAGCTGATGACGCCGAGAAGGCGCGCCAGGCGTTCGAGTTCATCCGCGCAAACGACCCGTGGAAGCGCCCGATCATGCTCGACGTGATCGGCGGCTTCGAGAACTACACATGGTTCGACGAGATGTTCAACACCTACCACTACCCCCTGCTGAAAAAGCCCGACCTCCTCGCCTACATCGACCGCTTCCACGATGAGCACGCGATCGTTGGCGCGGACAAGTATCTCTGGACCTGGGCGCAGGCGCACGTGCAGATCTGGTACACACAGAAGTACCTGGACTCAACCGTCAAGTGGGCGCCATCGCGCTACCCGGACGGCGAGAACCTGCGGATGGTCGCGTACTCCTCCTTCGCGGCGGGCTGCCGCGGCCTGCTGTGGTTCGTTTCGCAGTACTTCGGCGATGACTACTACGGCACCGACCGCTACGCCGAAGCCGGCCTGCTGGGCTGCGAACTCGAGGTATACGGGCCGCTGCTTGCACAGGGCACGGTGGGACCAGAGCTGCAGACCTCCGGTGAGGACCTGCATGTCTGGCCGGTGGACTTCCCCGGCGGGCGGCTGCTGGTGGCGATGGTGATCGATGACCAGACGCAGTACCACGTGGACTCGGGCGGCGCGACGAGCCGCACGGTCAAGCTGGACAGGCCGATCCCCGAGGGGGCCACGGTCGCGCAGTTCACAGGCCCCGGCGGCTACCACCCCCTGCACCCGAGTGAGACGCGCGACGAGATCACTCTCCCCTCGTTCCAGATGACAGAGATCTTCGTGATCAGTGACGACCACGCGGTCCTGAGCGGAATCTCCGATCGGATGCGCGCGGTCGAGGCCGACGCCGCGCGCTTCGCCACCCAGGCGCTGGCGGCGAAGATCGCCAAGGTCAAACCGGTGCTGGAGGTCATCCGCGCGAACCTGCCCGCGCCCGACCCGATCGGCGCCACGGTTGACCCGGGACGCCGAGCCTACCACTCCGTCACCGCGCAGATGGTGATCGCGGAGAGATACCTGGCCGACGCGCAAGACGCCATCGAGCAGGCGCGCTGGCAGGTCGCCCGGTGGCGCGCGGACCGCGGCCGGGGCATGATGCGGCGCGCAGTGCGCAACGCCTGGGAGACCCTCAACCGCGATCCGTTCATACGCGACGCCAACTTGCTGCCCAACTTCTACCTCGCCGAGCGGTACTACCCGCTGACCCAGGCGATCACCAGTGCCGAGCCCGGCGGCAACCTGCTGGCGAACCCGTCCTTCGAGCAGCCCGAGGACGGCGCAGTCGTCGGCTGGCAGGGAATGGAGGCCGGACACAACCAGACCGGCGCGCGCGGGCTGGTGGAGCTCGCGCGAACGGGGCAGTTCGGTCTGCGCTTCACCTCCCAGAGCCCGACTATCTACCGGGGGTCCGAGTACGACTGGGTCACCGTCAACGCCGTCAGCGACCTGGTCGAGGCGCAGCAGTGGGACGGGCTGGAGGTAACCGCGTGGGTGCGCATTGACGAGCCGATGGCGAAGACCGAGCGCGGAGCGGTGCTGCAGATCGCGGGCTACGACGAGGCCGGAGAAGCTGTCTCAAGCTGGAAAGTCACGGACATTGAGACGAACCACGCGGCCGTTACCGATGACTGGGTGAACCTGACCGTTCGGACGATCGTGACGCAGGCGGATGTGAAGAAGGTCGCCGTGCGCCTCGGCATCTGCGGCGTAGGCGAAGTGATTTTCGATGATGTGACGCTGGTGCGGCTGCGACCAGACGTAGACGCCGCGCCTACTCCATGAGGTGATGCGCTGTGCAGACGAAGCCGCTGACAGTCATGCTGATCGTTGCGCTGATCCTCTGCGCCACGTGGGCGTTCGCCCAGGACGCGGAGAGGCCGCAGGTGAGCGTCAGCTACCCGCATCCCCCCGATGAGACGAACTGGAACGGGCAGTTCCATGACCCGAACGGTGAGAAACTCATCGACGGCCACAGCGCCGGGAACGCGCAGTACTCCGTCATCTGGGCCCCCACCACCGAGGAGCGGTTCATCGACGTGGACCTCGGACAAGAGGTCCTGCTCGACCGCGTGGTGCTGCGCAGCTACAAGCACTACACCGGCCGCGACTTCCAGCTCGACCACGTCCGCCTGTATCTGACCGCAGGCGCCCCGGAGGGCCCGTGGGAGCTCGCCGATGAGCAGTCCGGCTACACGATGGACGAGGAGAAGGGCACGCGCGAGTTCGAGTTCGACGCCCCCGATCACCCCATCCGCTACTTCCGTTTTGGGGTGCAGAACGATGAGGCGATCCACATCGCGTTGACTGAGGTGGATGCCTTCGCGAAGTCCACACCGGATACGTCCTATGTGCTCAGTGTGAACTTCACCGAGGTTTTCCACGAGCCTGAGGGCCCCCGGCCGACCCCGACCGCCGCCCAGCAGCAGGCGGGCTACGTCCTCTTCGCACCACACTGGATGCGCAAGATCTTCGGCAACTCCGTGCCGGTGGAGGGCGAAATCAACGCCGGCCTGTCCGCCTCCGCCGCGCCGGGCGAGTACGAGCCCATGACACTCGCGGTCTATCCGCTGCGCGACCTTGGCGAGTGTACGCTCAGTGTGGGCGCGCTCTCCGGCCCGGACGGCGCAGGCCTCCCCGCCGACGCGATCGAGGTGCGCGCCGTGAACCTCTGGGCGCAGATCCCCGGGCAGAAGGGCTCCAGCTACGCCGACCAGTACATCCGTACGCCCGAGGCGCTCCTCGACACCCCCGCGGTCAATGTGGACGGCCAGGAGACGCGCGAGTGGTGGATCACCGTTCACGTGCCGCCCGACGCGACGCCGGGGCGCTACGCGGGGACCGCGACGCTCACCCCCGGCGACGGCGCGGCAGTCGAGGCGCCGGTGACGCTGGATGTCCTGCCGGTGACGCTGCGCGAACCCGATGGGTACACCTTCGGTATGTACTGGGGTCCGTGGCGGGAATCGCGCGAAGAGACCAGTAACGAGCGCGTGCTGGCTCAGATCGAGGACATGCGCGAGCACCACATGAATACGGTAGCCCTCGGCGCACCGGCCTCGATGACCGTCGGAGCGGACGGACAGTATGAGTATGACCTCTCCCTCGTGACCGAGTTGCTGCAACTCGTGCGTGATGGCGGCCTCGACGCCCCGCTGCCCTGGGTCTACACATTCCCGCCGATCGAGACCGAGTTCGGCTCCGAGGAGCACTCCGCGCAGGTGAGGGCCTTCGTCGAGCATGCGCAGGCGCAGTTCGCAGAGCAGGGCCTCGGTGAGGTGCTCTGGTACCCGCGGGATGAACCGTGGCATGGCGAGCGTCGCGAGCAGTGCAAGTGGCTGCTGGAAGCCATCAAGCAGGTCCCGGAGGCCCGCACGTACACCACCACGCGGATGGACACCGCCGAGGAGTTCGACCCGTGGCTCGACGTGCGCACGCACACGCTGTCGCTGAGCGGCGGCTTCGACCCGGTCGCGGTGCGCGAGGCCGCGGCCGCCGGCGGTGATACCTACTGGTGGTACACGAACGCATGTCGCGAGTACCCGGATGTCATGCGCTTCAAGGGCGGCTTCTTCTTCTGGAAGACCGGCGCCACCGGGCAACTCTACTGGGCCTACCAGTACCCGAGCGGCTCGGACCAGACGAGTGACCTGGACGGCATCGACTGGTGCGCCGCCTATCCGGGCGAGACCGGGCCGATCCCCACAACCGAGTGGGAGGGCCTGCGCGAGGGCATCGACGACTTCCGCTACATCCGCACGCTGGAGCTTGAGATCGCCGATGCGCGCGCCGGCGGCTCCGCAGCCGCGAAGGCCCTCGCCGACGAGGCCGAGGCCTTGCTCGCGGAGATCCGCGCGGCCACCGTCGCCGACCTCGCGGTCTATGAGGAACGCGGCCTCAGCTTCCACGTGGACAGCATCTGGGACGCGGCCACCTATGACGCCTACCGCCGACAGATCGCTGAGAAGATTGCCGCGCTGCAGGCAGCGCGATAGGCCATTTCTGAGGAGAGTACGCCGGATGAGCGAGATCCCGGACCCGCGTCACATCAGCAACGGCCGCCCGATCCCCAGCGAGGGCTACGCCGACCAGCCGTACGTAGTGCAGACCGATGATGGCGCGTGGCTGTGCGTGATGACCACGGGCACCGGCCATGAGGGCCAGCCCGGTCAGCACGTCATCTCGATGCGCTCAACGGACCGCGGGGAGAGCTGGGGCGAGCCGGTCGCCGTCGAGCCCGCGGGCGGGCCCGAGGCGTCCTACGCGGTACTGCTCAAGGCCACCGCTGGCCGCATCTACTGCTTCCACAACCACAATACCGATCGCGTCACGGAGGTGCGGCGCGAGGACGGCGGTGTCTTCGCGCGCGTGGACTCGCTCGGGCATTACGTCTTCAAGTACTCGGACGATCACGGCCGCACGTGGTCGGAGCGCCGCTGGGACGTGCCGGTGCGCGAGTTCGCGTGCGACCGCGAGAACGTCTACGGCGGCGAGCTGCGCTTCTTCTGGAACGTGGGCAGGCCGCTGTGCGCTCCCGCGCCCGTGGGCGGCGCCGCGCTGCTGATCCTACACAAGGTCGGCGCGATGGGCGAGGGCTTCTTCGCACGATCCGAGGGCGCGATCATCCGCAGCGACAACATCCTCACCGAGCCCGACCCGGACCGCATCCGCTTCGAGACGCTCCCTGATGGCGACGTCGGCCTGCGCGCGCCGGAGGGCGGCGGACGGGTCGCGGAGGAGCAGTCCCTCACGGTCCTCAGCGACAGCTCACTCTTCTGCGTCTACCGCACGGTCGATGGCTCACCGGCATGCGCATACTCCCGCGATGGCGGGCATACGTGGTCAGCGCCGGAGTATCTCACCTACGAGCCCGGCGGTCGGCGCGTGAAGCACCCGCGCGCCGCGAACTTCATCTGGCGCCTGAGCGATGGTCACTTCCTCTACTGGTTCCACAACCACGGTGGCAGCGCCGCCCGCGAGCGCCCCGACTGGAACCCCTACGATGACCGCAACCCGGTCTGGCTGATGGCCGCGCGTGAGACGCCCGCCTCCGACGGGCTGCGGCTCGAGTTCACGCAGCCGGAGATTCTGCTCTACGACGATGACCCGCGCGTGCGCATGAGCTACCCGGACCTCATCGAGGAAGACGGGCGGCTGTTCGTGACGGAGACTCAGAAGGCGGTCGGCCGCGTGCACGAGGTCCCGGCAGAGATCGTCGAGGGCCTGCTCGGACAGGGGGAGTGCGCGGAGGTCGCCACCGAGGGCCTGCTGCTCGCGCTTACCGCAGCACCGCTGGCGGCGAGCGTGCCGATGCCAAAGCTCCCGGAGTTCACCGCCCGCGACAGCTCGCGCGCCGATTTCGGCACAGAGATCCTGCGCGCGGGCTTTACGCTCGACTTACGGCTGCGCCTCGAAGACCTCGCGCCCAGCCAGGTGCTGCTCGATAGTCGCGACGGGGCCGGCGAGGGGATCGCGCTGATCACCAGCGATCGTGGGACGCTTGAGCTTGTCGTGCGCGATCGCTGGAGCGAGTGCCGCTGGGACACCGATCCGGGCGCGGTGCAGGCCGGAGCGAACGCGCACGTGGTCGCGATCGTGGACGGCGGACCGTCGATCGTGAGCTTCGTAGTCGATGGCGTACTCTGCGATGGTGGCGAGCACCGGCAGTTCGGCTGGGGCCGCTTCACACCGCACCTGTACGACGTGACCGGCGGCCCGGAGCTGCGAATTGCGCCGGTGGTGAGGTCACTGCGCATCTACGGGCGGGCGCTGCGGACAAGCGAGGCGATCGGGAACTGCCGGGGGGCGGCAAGGACGTGAAGGAGGCGACGGGCGTGCGCGTGAGCGACATCATGGACCACTTCCGCGAGATCGGCGAGTGGGTGGACTGGAGCGACACCTGTGATGAGGTGATGTGTGGCTCAGAGCATGCCGAGGTCGAGGCGATCGCCGTCGGCTGGATCGCCTCCGAGCGTGCCACCCGCGAGGCCGTCGACCGTGGCGCGAACGTCTTCGTCAGCCACGAGGAAATCTATTTCCGCATGCCCAGCGTGTCCGAGCGCGTCACCGAGGTGCTCGAGGCCCGCTGCGCGTCCGAGCTTGATCCGTTCTTCGCCGAAGCCACTCTCCCGCCCAGACCGGCGACCGACGACACTTCCACCGCGACGCTACTCTACGACGAACTCGGCCTGACGGTCGTGCGCTGCCATGACACTTGGGATCGCATGCCCGAGATCGGCATTCCCAGCGCATGGGCCACGTGGCTTGGTTTCCCCATCGAGGAGCACGAGGCCGTCGAGACAGACCTCGGACCGCGCCGTGCCTACTACGAAGTCTGCCTGACAGGCGGCATCGCGCTTGAGAGCCTTGCGCTGATGGTGGCCGAGAGCTGCCGGGAACTCGGACAGAGCGCGGTCTTCGTTGCGGGTGAGGGGATGCGGTTCATAGAGCGGCTTGCGGTGGGCACGGGCGCGATCACCCCACTGCACGAGATGATGCAGTTGCGTCCGGACGCGATCGTGATGACCGATGACGGGAACTCGTGGACGCGCGACGTGCTCTTCGCGCAGGGCGTGGACGTGCCGCTGATCTGGGTCACGCACCCGGTCTCGGAACTGCCGGGCATGATGCAACTGGCGAAGTACCTCGGCGAGCAGTTCCCTGACGTCCCGGTGCGTTACCAGCCGATCGAGTACCCGCGCACCGTGAGCGCGACGTAAACGGACGAGGGCGCCATCATCCGATGGCGCCCTCTGTCCTTGCCGCTACTGCCGTTCTCCGGGGGGTGAGGTAGACGTTACGCCTCGTCGTAGTCGTTGAGCGGCCGGTACCAGATGTTGCGGAAGCGCACCAGGTCGCCGTGGTCCTGCAGCCACAGCGGGCCGACCGGACCGTGCGGCTCATACTCGGTCACGACCTTGTGCGAGGTCACGCCGCGCAGCTCCTTGGCGTGGTGCAGCACGAGCCCGTTGAGGATGACCGTCACGCGCGCGGGCTTGACGACCTCGTCGCCATCGAAGCGCGGCGCCTCCCAGATGATGTCGTAGACCTGCCACTCGCCCGGCTTGCGGCACGCGTTCACCAGCGGCGGGTACTGCCCGTAAATCCCGCCGGTCGTCCCGTCCGGGTAGGTCAGGTTGTCGTCGCAGTCCAACACCTGGATCTCGTACTTGCCCATCAGAAAGACGCCCGAGTTGCCGCGCCCCTGGCTCTCGCCCTTGACCTCCGCCGGCGCCCGCCACTCCACGTGCAGGTGGCAGTCGCCGAACTCCGCCTTCGTGCGGATGTAGCCGGTCTTGGGCACGACCTCCATGTAGCCGTTCTCGACCTTCCACTCCGCGGGCGCGCCGGCGTCCTTCACGCTCTCCCAGCCGGACAGGTCGGTGCCGTCGAACAGAATCACCGCGTCAGCCGGCGGCGCGCCAGCGGCCTCCTGCGTGCTGGGCCCAGGCGGCGTCACGACCGGCGGCTGCGGGCGGTTCCCATCATGAACGTGCCAGTTGGTGCCGGGCAGGATCGGGGTGTCGTCATAGCCGACGTTGGCCATCGTTGTGTCCTCCTGTTGCGCTGAGAAAAGGCTTTTCGCCTCGTGGTTGCCGCAGGGCAATTCGCGCAGGAGAGCCGAGGGACCTTCAGCATAGACAAAGCGCCCGACGGATACGCTGGAGCAAGCGGTCCATCGGGCGCAGATGACGGAGTCTTGCGTGCGCGTGGGATGAGAAGCGGCCGGGGCTCGATGCGCCCCGGCCGCTTCATGTGACGTGCAATGTCCCGCGTCCGTCAGTCCATCAGCTTGTCCGCGTTGTCCGCGGCCTTGCGGTACGCGAGGGCATACTGCTCGATGATCTCGGGCCGGTAGTGCTTGAACCACGGGATCGAGTAGCAGCGCTGCTGGATGCTCTCGGTAACCGGAAGCGAGCCCTCGGGCTGGCGCAGGTCGCGGTCGGAGTTGGCGATGCGCGTCGGCTTCCCGTGACGGTAGATGTCCGCGGTGTTGAGCAGCGGGTGCAGGTGCAGCGCGAAGTTCGCGCCGGGGCTGCATGTGCCGCCCTCGGCTCGCACTGCTTCGGCGAACTTGCTCAGTGGCAGCCCGCCCAGCTCCTCCGCAACGTAGAGCCCGTGCGCGGCATACCAGCCGCCCATCGTCGAGTTCGTGCCCGCGGCCGGGCGATGCGCCAGCACGCCCGGGACATCCTCCAGCAGGTCCCAGAAGTAGTTCATGGCCTTCTGGATCTCGTCCATGCGCGCCTTGTAGTGCTTGAGCTGCACGCGGCCGACCGCCGAGGACATCTGATGCATCCGGTACTTGTAGCCGCCCCACGGCAGCCCCACGTAGGGCACCAGTTCCGGGTCGGTGATGACCTGCTCCTCAAGCTCGCCCGTCCACTGCGTCGCGCTGGTGCGGCCGTAATGACCCCACGCTATGCCGCGCTCCCAGATCTGCCGGTCATTCGTGATGAAGAGCCCGCCCTCGCCCACGGCCAGGGACTTGCCGCTCATCACGGACATCGCGCCCACGTGGCCGATGGTGCCGACCAACCGGCCCTTGTAGAGCCCGCCATGCGCGTGGGAGACGTCCTCGATGACCTTCAGGTTGTGCTTCTCCGCGATCTCCATGATCGGGTCCATGTCCGCGGGGTAGCCGCAATAGTGGACCGGGACGATCGCCTTCGTGCGGTCGGTGATGTGGCGCTCGATGTCATCGGGGTCGATGCAGAGCGTCTCGAACGTCACGTCCGCAAAGACGATCGTGGCCTGGAGGGTGAACGCGGGGAGGGCGCTGGCCCAGTAAGTGAGGCTCGGTACGATGATCTCGTCGCCGACCCCAACGCCGCACGCCCACATGGCCGCCTGCAGCGCGGCGGTTCCACTGGAGCACCCAAGGGCGTAGTCCATCCCATGCCACTCGGCGAAGTCGTTCTCGAACTTCTCGGTGATGTCGCGCCCGGACATGGCGCGGCGGTGAAGCACGTCCAGGACGGCCTCTTCGTCTTCCTCCGTGATGATCGGCCAGTCGAAGATATCGCCTACGTCGGTCTGAACGGCCTTGGGTCCATCATGAAGCGCAAGCTCGTCGGCCATGCTATCCACATGCTCCTGTCAGCGTGATCTCGGTTTAGATACGGCAGGATGCGTTCTTCGGCCCGCAAGGCCCGCTCACCTCCCTGCAGGCGCGAGAAGACGCTCCTTCGCACCGACAAGATCGCCGGCGTCGAAGAGCTCGCGCGCAGAGACCAGCCGCCCGATCTCCGCCGCCGGGATGCCCCCCGCCCCACGGGCGTCCTCGATCAGGTGCGCGAATGCCAGCTCCAGCGCAACCTCCCGGTAGTATCGCCGCGCCTCGGCGCTTGCACGCAGGCGGTCGATGTACGCAAACTCGGCGGGCGTCGCGGCCTCGTAGAAGTTGAGCGCCTCCAGGTGCAGCGGCAGTCCGAGGCGCTGCGCGGTCGCCTGAAGCGCCGCCAGCACATCGGCAGCAGCCTGCGAGCGCGCTGCCATCTCATGCGGCCAGAACTGTGCGATGGCCTCGTAGTCCAGCGGGAGCGTGGCGGCGTCGCCGGATGCCCCGGGTGTCGCGTACTCGCGCGGGCCATCGAGGCGGCGGTCGGGCAGGTCGGTGCCGGGGTAGCTGACGATGCGGCGGTCGAAGAAGCCGTCTGCGTCGGTGTCGGCGTACTCGACGTGCAGGTCGAGCGCCCCGTCGTAGTCGAAGTCCACCTCGATCGCGCCCTCCTCGGCGCCGTGCAGGTGCAGGCGGGCGTCGGCCGGCCACCAGTAGAGGCGCATCCGCCCGGAGAAGTCCGCATCCAGCTCGAAGCGCTTGTTGAGCGTGAGCGTGGGTGGCCCGCCCTCCTGCGGGAAGCCGCGCCATTCAGCGTTGAGGATGCCTTCCCAGCGCTCGCGGTCGGCCTTGTCGGCGGCCGTGTTGTGATCGTTCTCGTCCCAGATCAGCAGGCAGCGCTGCCAGTCGGCGTCGCGCACAACCTCCCGCGCGTCCTCCCAGCGCAGGACCGGGCCGATCTCATTGCCGCTGCGATGGGTGAGGGTCTCCTGTGCCTCCGCGGGCACCTCGGCCGAGCCGAGGCAGGTCACGCTCACGTCGTAGTCGTAGAGCTGGCCCTCGGTCGCGTCGTTGTCGGCGTTGATGGAATAGCGAGCCGAGCGCAGTCGGGTGCCGGCGGCGATGAGCCGCACCGTCTCCTCGGCGAGCGCATCGCCATCGCGGTCGTAGAAGCAGAACGGGCACTCGAGGGTGGCGTTCCAGCGCCCGCGATCCCGTGCGAACATCGCGAACCAACCGTCGCCGCCGAAGTCGCAGTCCCACTGGCAGAGCTGCTGGATGTAGCCGTAGTCCTGTAGCGACCAGAGGCGCAGCGGGCCCTCGTCGAAGTCGCGGGAGACCACCAGGAAGGGCCGGTAGCCCCACGTGCTGCGCACGGTGTAGGTCTGCAGCATCTGGTCGGCGACGCCGTCGCCATCGAGGTCATCGTAGTCGATGGTGCGGTCGAGTGAACCGTCGGCGTCCATGTCCACCGCGATGCAGGCCGCGCGCGGGCTGTCGCCGTCGGGGCCGGTTGCGTTGTCCGGCATGTCACCGTCATCGTCGATAACGACCACGATGTGCCCGCGCTCGCGCGTGATGAGCACCCCCGTGCCATCCGCCAGCGCATGGCGGAGCTGTTGCCCCTGGCCGAGCGCACGGATCTGCCCCGCGAGTTCAGGCTGATCGAGCGCCGCTTGCAGGCTCTCGAGGCCCAGCAGCGCCGCGCGCGACTCGCCCGCGCGCGTGTTCCGCGAGACGTAGCCACGCTGCTGGCAGCCGCCCTGCATCACCGGCAGCAGCGCGCAGAGCGTCGACAGCATGATGAGGTACAACGCCCGGCTCATTCGCACGACCCCCTCAGTCTTCGCATGGCGGAGAGTTCGCGCTCGACAGGCCCGATGCCTGCGCGAGGAGGCCGGATGGCGACCTTCCGCGAAGTTTGCCGGTGTCACAAGCACTCGGCCTGAGGGGGCCTCACCCATGCGAATCGCTCTTGCGCTCACAGCCGCCATCACGCTCACCATCTGCGCCGGCGACGCCCAGCAGCGGGTCGTCTACCACGATGCGAGCTACGAGACCTCGTGGGTGGACGACCCCGACGCGGCGGCTCAGTTCTTCGAGCTGCGCGGCTTCACGGCGCTCAATGCCGAGGAGCTTGGCGCCTGGCTCGAGCGCATTACCCCGGGCGATGCGCCCGGCAGTGTGCTCGTGTCGGTGATGGGCGCGGCGCCCGACACAATCGTCCCCGAGGAGGTCCTCGACGCCCCGAACGAGCCGAGTGTGCCGGACTGCCCGCTCACGCGCTACCTCAAGGCCGGCGGGCGCGTCGTCTGGTTCTCGAACATCCCCATGTACAACTGGCAGGACCGCTACGGGCCACTGCGTACCCTCGACGGCCGCACGCGCGTGCTCGGGATCGCGGCCGACAGGCAGTACTACTACGGCTCGCCAGGGCCGGCGGAGATTACCGACGCGGGCCGCGAGTGGGGCGTACAGGGCGCGTGGTCGCCGGTGCGTCCCGTCCCGGAGAGCGAGGTCGCGGTCAGCTTCGTGGACGACGCCAACCTCGACCTGTCCGGAGT
The DNA here is from genome assembly GCA_029821635.1 of Candidatus Zipacnadia bacterium. GTDB lineage: Bacteria > Armatimonadota > Zipacnadia > Zipacnadales > UBA5352 > UBA5352. Next base: position 69,558 of record JALGSW010000002.1, on the reverse strand, counting down.
CTGGCTGAAGAACTTCAGCGAGGACCACCCCAGCAGCGGCTTCATCTCGCTTCCGCCCTACCTGCACGGCAAGACCGACACGCTCCTGCTCGAGGACGGCTACCGACTCGCGCTCTATGACGGGGAGATCGCGCGGGTGCCGGACGTCCCGGCGGAGGTGACCACGCCGCTTGAGCTGGAGCTTGAGGTGCTCCCATACGCGAACGATGAGCTGCCGAGACAGGCCTACACGCGCTCCGAAGCGGTTCCGGTCCGAGTGAGACTGACGAACCGCCGTGCGCAGCCTGCGAACGCGCGGGCCCGGCTGACGCTGCTGGATGGCGGCCCGGTGCTGTGGTCGGAAGAGGCCGCGCTCGCCGCCGCCGCGAGCGAGACCGCGGAGACACAGCTGTCCCTGCCGATCGCGGGTCTGCGCGCCGCGGAGTATCTGCTGCGCGCGGAAGCGACGGTGGGCGGCAATACGCTGGTCGCGGAGAGCCCACTGACCGTCTGCCCGGAGCCGGACCACGGTGGCCTGTTCATGGGCTTCACCGGGCGGGCGCCGACGATCCGCCGGCGACTCGACTGGTACCTTGAGCACGCGCGCAGCCTCGGCATGACCGGCGTGCTCGACAGCTACGCGAGCGCCGAAGCGCTGGACCGCTGCCTGTGGTACGAGATGCCGATGACCGTGCGCCTGCATGGCGACCCGGCCGCGGCGGGCTTCAACGCGCCGGAGGAGCAGCTCTACCGCCTGAATGCCTCGGGCGAGGCTTTCCCGAACCCGTGGCAGGGCGGTCGCCGGACGCTCACCGGCATCGCCGACACCAACTGGCAGGCCGCCTGGGCGGAGAGCATGAGGCGGCAGGTTGCCCGGATCGCACCGCATCCGGGCTTCGAGCCGGTCATCGCCACCTGGGACGACTTCTCCGCCCGCGCCGGGCTCGACTACAACTCCGCGAACCTCGAGCGCTTCCGGGAGCAGTTCGGCTACGAGCCGCCGCGACCTGAGGAGCTGCTCGGCACCGACCGGCAGACGGACATCGCCCGAGAGCCGGGCATCATCCCCGACGATGACCAGTGGCTGACCTGGCAACGCTTCCTCGCGCGGGACGTGTACGGGGACTTCGCCGATCGCGTGACCGATGCGGTGCTCGATGCCACCGACGGGCGCGGGCGCATCGGGCCGATTCCGGGCGGAATGCAGATTCCGCTGGTCAACATGTGGTCGAGCCAGTGGCCGCCATACACGTTCGGGGAGCCGGGCTTCAACCTGATTTCGTCCTACAACTACAACTACTACTGGGTGCCCGCGCTCGGCCAGGTATGGTGGTACGAGCTGGGTCGGATGGGCAATCGGGAGATGGACCAGTGGCTCTGGCCCGACTGTGGGCGCGATGAAGAGGCCTATCACGTCAATAACTGGTACCTGTTCATGGCCTCGGGCCTCGACGGGCTCGTCTACTTCACCTACGGCGACCTGTCCGACGGCGCGACCGCGGCCTTCGAGCGCCTCAAGCCTCTCCCGCGCACGCACGGGAAGCTCTTCACCGCCCTGCAGCCGGCCGAGGGGACGGTGGGCCTGCTGATGCCTTTCGAGAACGGAGCGTACCGTCCGGGCATGCATATCCAGACGGCCTACGCGTTCTGCAACCTCGCGATGGCCCACGCGGAGGTCGAGCCGGTCTGGCCGGAGGAGTTGCCGGAGATCGGTGGGCGCTACAAGGTGCTCTGCCTGCACGACGTGGACGTGCTCACCGAGAGCAACCTCGCGCTCCTGCGCGAGTACATGGACGCGGGCGGGACGGTCATCTGCGACAGCGCCTGTGGCGTCGAGATACCCGGCGCGGAGGTGCTCGACTTCCCCTGGGCAGAGGGCAGCCGCCGCGAAGGCTACGGGCAGCTCGATCAGATCGCACGCGCGAAGCAGGCCGTCGAGCGCCACGTGCGGCCGTGGGCGCAGACGGATGACCCGCACCTGCTCCTGCGGCGCTTCCGCAATGATGGCTTGGACTACCTCTGGGTGGTCAGCCTGATGGACCACGAGCAGGATATCATGCACAACCTCTTCATCAACAAGGAAAGCGACCTGTCGGCGCTCGACGCGCAGGCGGGCTTCGGTGAGCGGACGGTGCGGGCGACCGTCACCGTCCCGCCGGCCGACGTGGCGGTCTACGACGCGCTGACGGGTGAGCCGATCGAGTGCGCGACGCAGGGCGGTAGGCTCGTGATCCCGGTCGAGGTCGGCGTCTGGGAGGGCACGCTGTTGGCGTTCTATCCGGAGCCGCCGCGGAGCGTGTCGGTCAGGCCCGCCGGCGACGCGCGCCTGGGGCGGACGCTGGACGTCGCGGTGACGGTCGAGGGCGCGGGGGGCCCGATCGCGGCGGCGATGCCACTGGAGATCGCGGTGACCGACCCCAGCGGTGAGGTCAACCGCGAGTATTCTCACGAGGCGCCGGCAGAGGGCGGGCGCTACGAGTTCGCGATCCCCTTCGCGCTCAACGACGCGCCGGGAACGTGGATGGTGACGGCGCGGGCGGTCTCCGTGGGGATCGAGGGGAGCGCACAGGTGCAGGTTGGGCGGTAACGCGGACGGCGCCTCCTAGGGCAGCTCGACCTCAGTCACCTCGCGGGGCGGGAGCATGACGCTTCGCCACGGCGTGTTGCGCAGTGCCAGGTCGATGCTCACCGGCTCGTCGGCGTCGTTCCACAGCAGCACCTCCGCGCCCGCGGCCGGCAACGAGCGCACCAGCGACGCCACGCTCTCAGGCAGGTGCTCGGCGCCATCCGCGCGGCGAAAGCGGACCCGAGGCTGCTCCTGACAGAGCCGCCGGATCATCCCCGCCGCCAGCGGGAAGAACGCGCCTGTCACGTTCCCGTAGCCGCCATCGCGCCCATGCCCCGAGGCCACCGAACCCGTGCTGCTGCCGCCGCAGCCGTGTGTGCGGCCGTCGCACAGTGCGCTCGAGGCGAGGGCCATACGATCCGCGACCGTCCGCAGTGCGCTCGTGGCCGTCCGCTCATCGCCCAGGATCTGCCACGCGAGCATCAGTGTGGGCGGAGGCGGCGCGTGTGTGGGCCTCAGCGAACCGAAGTGATCCTCCCACGCCCAGCGGACCATGTCCTGGCGCTTGCCGATCCCCGCGACGGGCTTGCGGTTGAGCGTCTCGATCACCATCGCGGGCGTCTCCTCGCGCCGCCCTACGCCCGGTCGCCTTCCGACGAGGCGCTCGTAGAGCTGCGCGGCATCCTCCAGCCGATCGTCCACGAAGGGGTTGTCCGCCAGCGAAACGTAGAGCCTGTGGGCCGCGAGCGCGTAGCCCGAGACGCGCGTGCGCTCCAGCAGCCGCAGAATCCCGTCAAGGCCCACGAGCGTCTCCTCGATCCCCTCCTGCATCTGCGCGATCGCGGCGTCGTCGAGCGAGCTGTCGCCGGTCTCTGCTCGGTAGCGGCTCAGCAGCGCGCCGGGCGGGTTCGAGTAGGGGTCGCGCAGCGCGTGCGCCCCCGCGCCCAGCATCGCTTCACAGATGCGCCGCGCCGCCTGGGCGAGGCGGTCCTCGCCGGTCATTGCGAAGAGATCGAGCAGTACGTCCACGGTCCCGGCGGGCACGTGCGGTTCCACTCGCTCGAGGGGCGATCCGCCGTGATGGTGCGCGCCGATCGCGCGGAAGACCTCGCCCTCATCGGCGGCCGACTCGCCGGAGCGGAGGACGGTGGGGGGCTCATCGACCGGCGCCTCGAGGATCGCGTCCGCCCAGCGGCCCGCATAGGCGGTAGAGAGGTCAAGGTAGCGCTGCTCGCCCGTGATGTCGTGGGCGGTGAGCGCAAGTTGCACGAGGCGGAAGTGGTCGGGGACCTCGTAGCCGCGGGAGCTGGGCCCGCCGATGCTTCGTGTGCCGATCCGCCAACTCAGGAAGCGGTGTCCGGCGTGGTCATACCACTCAGGGAAGCCCTCGACCCAGTTCCCGACGTGATGGGCGGCGTCCACGATCAGTTCGGCGGTGCGGTCGTCGGGCGCCACGCGCCAGAGTCTGCAGAGGAAGAACGTGAATATCTCAGTCTGATGGTGCGCCTCACCCTCGGCGTAGAAGCCGTGCAGCATCTGCTCGCGGGACCAGTCGGCGAAGCCATCGCGCAGGAAGCGGGCGAACTCCAGCGCCTCAGGGGCGCCGAAGAGCTGGTGAAAGCCGAACCACGAGGAGATGAAGGTGCCCTCATCGTGGCCGCCCTGGTAGGGGATCGCGCGGTGTCGTTTGATGGCTGCGCGTATCCACGCGCGCATGCGGTCGCGGGTGGCGAAGAAGCCATCGGCCCAGGCCGCACGGTGGGGTGAGGCGTTCGAGGAGCTCATGCGCGCAGCTTCGCCGAAAAGGGGCGGTCTTCCTCCGCGGGAGGGGGACACACGGACGGGAGTCTCCGTGCGACGGAGGCCCCTATCCGTCCAGCGTGTCTCAGAGCTGCACAGTCACGTGGCAGAGCGTCTCGGCCACGCCCTCGATCCCGGCGCGGTGCGGAAGCTCCTGCAGCCAGCGTGCCGGGATGTGCCCGCGCCCGCTGTACGCGCCGCCGATGGCCCCGGCGATTGCCGCGCGTGTGTCGGTGTCCCCGCCCGCGACGATGCTGGAGACGAGCGTCTCCTGCACGCTTTCGGGCGAACGGAGGAAGCAGTAGAAGGCCGTCGGGACCGTCTCAAACGCCGCACCGCCGAGAGAGAGCTCCGGGAGCGCGGTCAGCGGCGGCTCGCCGGCCTCAAGGAGCCGCGCACATTCGGAGAGCCCGTCGGTGATGCGGGAGGGCTGCAACTCATCGAGGATCTGCAGGAGTATCGTCTCAAGCTCGAGCTCGCCGGCCGCTGCGAGGGCGACGGCGTAGGCCACGGCATACGCGCCATCGAGCGCCTCATCGTTGCGATGGGTGATCACGCCGCAGTCGCGCACGTCCTCTCGCAGTCCGTCGAGCCCTCCGGCATGGAGCAGGCCGACCGGCGCGATGCGCATCGCCACGCCGTTGCCCGCAGCATACTCGCCCTTCTCCCCCGCCTCCGCCCAGCGCGTGCCGGATTGGAGGCGCTTCATCGCGTGGTAGGTTGCTCGACCGATCCCGCGTCCGCCGGTCTCGAACCATGCCAGGTAGCGCCGGGCGAGGTCCTCGCCGTTGATCTCACCGCACTCCGCGATGGACTGCGCGGTCGCCACGAGCATCGACGTATCGTCAGTCCACTCACCCATCGTCAGCGAACCGGCCTCGAAGCGGCCGTCGTAATAGGCTTCGGCGAGGTCGGTGCCCGAGTAGCCTTCGTATGCCGCGCCGAGACAGTCGCCGCATGCAGCCGCGAGCAGACATCCGGAGAAGCGGGAGGTGATTCCTGGATCCGGGCTGTTCATCAAGGGACGGATCACTCTTTCAGTACTGCTTGCGGGCTTTCCATCGAGGGACGGACCATTTCCTGAGACCGCCCTCTCCGCGCGCGAAGCACCCCGCGCGCGGCCTGGCCTGGCGCTTCATCTCGACGCTCGCCGGGACGCTCCGGGCCGAACGCGTACGAGCCCGTCGCCTGTAGAGGCGGGCTCGGTCAGCTGCACACACACCGAACTTCGCCGCCCGAGCTGCTTCTCCTCCCGGAGCTGGGGCAGTACAGGGAAACGGGCAGGTCGGATGATCCGGCCTGCCCGTGGGTGTGCGTTGAGGCGAGCTCAGGTGTTTACCTGTACATGTACTGCCACTGGATGCCGAGCAGGTCCTCGCTGCCGGTGCGGGACTTAGCGCTCGTGCCGTTGGTGCCCGCGCTGTCCCAGTCACCGCCGGTGTACTGGACGGTGATGTAGCTACTCTCGTAGACCTTGTGGCGCACGCCGACGGTGAAGCCGTTGTACTCGGAGCCGCTGCCCGTCTGTGCAACGCCAACGCCCTGCGGATCGACGTTGAACTCCTCCCAGCGCGCGAAGGCAACGTTGCTGCCGTCCTGGAAGTCATACATGCCCTGGGCATACCAGCCATCGATGTCCGAGCCCATCAGTTCGCCATCAGCCCACTCGGCCTGGAAGCCCCACGGGTCGGCGAACTTGCGGACGTAGACGTCAACTGCGCCGCGATCGTTCTCGACTGCCGGGGCGCCTGCGGGCGCCTGCACGTAGGTGCCGTCGAACCACGACACGCCGAACTGGCCCCACTCGCGGTTGAACTTGACGTCAACGGAGATGTTCTTGTCATCGTTCAGGTCATCTGCGCGGAACTGGCCGTTCCATACACCGAGGACGACCAGCGGCTCGTCGCCCTGGGGGTTCCGGCGCAGCCAGACGCCGCGATCGGCCGCACCCGCGAAGAAGAGGCCGGGGCCGCCCTCGAGGACCTTTGCCCGCTCGAAGGGCAGGCGCACAGAGGAGCTCTCCCACGCCTCAAGCCCGAACCATGTCGGAACCTGGCCGGCCTGGATCGCGTAGCGCTCTCCCATTCGGTAGTCAACGAACCCGTTGTAGAGGTCGATGTTCGGGTCGTTAGGACCGACGCGCGAAAGGGTAATGATACCCGTCGTGTTCGCGTCCAGATCACCCTTGATGGTGAAGAACGCGCGGCGGAAGTCGAAGTTGTCCGACTCCGTCTTGCTGTCGGTGTCAACGTAGCGCACCTGGAAGTACCCTGACATGCAGATGCGATCGGACCAGCATGTGCCCTGCAGCCCCTCCTGGGCGAAGCTGATACCCATGGAGAAGAGCACGGTGGCGATCACCATGCAGATTGCGAGACGCTTCATGGTGTGACCCTCCCTGACACTTGATTCGGCCATCGTTAGAAGAAGCCCCGGCTCGCCCCACCGGCAGCCCCCGAAGAAGCGGCGGTGACGAACGCTCACCCATCCCATTGTGGACCTTCGACAAGGTGCGGTTCACTTGGTTGCGCGGAATCCGAGGTTTTTTTGCCGGGGAGCGCGATGGGGAACCCTTCAGTCGCTCCTCCGGCCCGGGAGGAACGAGCGCGCCCCCGTCGTGTGGACGGAGGCGCGGAGCGGCATACCTCGTCTGCCGTAGCGCCTTCAGCCCCCAGGGGTCAGCACCAGCGCCGCGGACTCAAGGCCCTCCAGCGCGATCTCTGCACGAATGGAGCCCGTCCAGGCGCCGATGTCCGTCCCGCCGTCGGGGCCGATTCTCTGGACGGTGCAGGTTGCACCGGCGTCGAAGCCGTAGTGCGCCGGATCGAACTCCAGCGTAACCGCCTGCGCGTCCTCTGAGACGTTGACCAGCGGGATCAGCACGCGGCCGTCCGTCACGCCCCAGACGCTCGCGATCACCGCGGGCATCGTGGCGCTCATCTCCCGCCGATGCCAGTCTGCGGTGACCATCGTGTCATTGCCCTCCAGCACCGCCGGCGCGAGCATCCGCCCCTCGTTGAAGAACTCACGCACGCTGTAGCGCAGGCGCGCGAGGTCGCGCAGCCACGGGCCGGCGAACTCGTGGTCGATCACACGCGGGTCGCTCCACCACAGTTGCGTGCCCCAGATGAAGAGCTGCCCCTGCTTCTGCGCGAGCGCCTGCGGGTCGTCCCAGTCCTCGCGAGCCATGTAGCGCCCGAAGCCGAGTATCTTCGAACCGTAGACCGCCGGGAAGAGTGGCAGGAGCCCGTCGCCGAGCGAGTTGCACATCAGGTAGGTGTCGAACCACCGCGCATAGGATTCGGCGTTGCTCTCGGTGGTCAGCATCTTCTCGGGCGAGACCGCCGCAGCGTCCTCCTGAATGCGCTCGAGGAGCTGCCAGTAGCCCTCCGTCCACCAGTCGCCGCCCGCGAGCGGATGGCCGTGGTTCGGGTCGTAGCACAGCCTGGGGCGCGCCGCCGCAATCTGGTCCATGTACACGCCATCCATCCCGACCTCGGTCATCAGCCGCAGGACGATGTCGTGCAGCGTATCCCGCCAGTGCTGCTGCGAGATACACATCGGCGCCAATTCTTCACCGGAGCCGTAGACCTCGATATAGGGCTCGCCGTCACGGTCGCGCGTGGCGTGCTTGTACCCGACTTCCTGGAAGTTCTCCGTGTCGGTGTCCCAGAGGCGGCCGTTGATGTAGGGCACCACGCGCACGCCTGCCTCCTGGAGCTGCGCGACGCCCTCCGTGACGCCTTCCTTGGTCGGGAAGTAGTTGGGGTAGTCATTGTCGAACGGGATCTCGTGCCAGTTGTAGTAGTGGACCGCGCAGGGCAGGTCCATGTACTCGCGGAAGGCCTTCGTCGGTTCGACGACCGACTCCGGGCCGCCGCCGATGAGCACCCACGCGGCGATGTCATCGAGCCACGCGGGGCGGTCGGGGCGACCGTAGTCGGCATCGCCCTCGGGCCACCACGGCGCGTTCGCCTGCAGCCATGCGCGGTACTTCTGCGTCGCGGGGTACCAGCCGCCATCCACGCGCGCGATGACGACGTCACCCGCGGTGGTGAAGTCATTCCCCGCGACGGAGGCGTCGGGCGCGGGCTCCTCGATGCGCAGCGGGGTGCCCGCGTTGCTCGCGCCGTCGCTGTTGACCATGCGCGTGGATGAGCCCGCGTCGTGCGCGGCGACGTAGAGCCCGCTGCGGGCGTCCGACACGATGAGGAGAGGCATCGTGCAGCGGCCGGACGGGTAGGAGCCGCGGTAGATGGCGCCCGTACCGTCCTTGTAGCCCACGCCATAGCCGTTGGGGACGTAGAGGGTATCATCGCCGGCAGTGTCGCCGATGATCACGCCGGCCAGTTCCGGCGCGGTCACCGCGTCGATGCTCCAGGCGGTCTCATTGTCTACTGCCAGCCGCCAGCGCGATTCGCCGCCGGAGAGCTCACAAGTGAGCGTGGCGGTCAGGTCGCGCAAGCCGTCCTGCACGGGCCGCTCGAAGGTCGCCTCGATGCTGGCGCTCCCCGTCGCGCCGCTGGTCCGCGCGCGCCACGAGCCCCAGCCGTAGGAGCTCGCGAGCGAGGCCGGAGTGCGCTCGGCGTCGGTGAGCGCGATGCGAAACAACTCGCACTGCGCGGCCAGCATCTCGCGCCCCGCGACCATGTCGTAGAGGCTCGCGAGCACGATCCCCGTGTCGGTCTGCAGCATCCCGATGCCAAGCTGCCCGTCGTCGGCCAGCAGCAGCCGCCCGTCATTGCTTGAGGGGATCCACGTCGCCACCCGCGACGGGTCATCGGCCGCGGCGCCCTGCAGCTCCTGCGCGGCCGTGAGCACGCCACTGAGAGGCCGCCCCTGCTCCAGCGCGCCACGTATCAGTGCAATCCGCCACGCGAGCGCGCCCGCCAGCAGCCCGCGCTGGTCGGAGCGGATCTTCCAGTCAATAGCGGTCGCCGAGAGTCCATCAAACGCTGCGAGCAGCCCCTCGGTCATGATCACCGCGTCTCGCGCCCCGACGGTCCCGCTGGCGGCCGAGTCGAGCGTCTGCAGCGCGTCGGCCTGCGCCGACACGAACAGCCAGCGGCTCAGCGTCTCGGCGTCGCTGGCCCAGGACACCCAGGGCCCGTGCAGGTAGCGGCCGTAGTCGCTGATGCCGTCGTATATGAGCGTGTTGCCGGTCATGCCCAGCACGTTCGGGCCGTCGATCAGAGCGCCCCAATCGGTGCTGCGATCACCTGACTGGTCGTCATCGAACGCCCTGATCTGCGCGGGGTCATCCTGTGCGTAGTTCAGGAAGCTGTCGTCCTTGTAGTGCAACTCGAGGAAATGAAGCTGCTCCCACGAGAAGTGCCCTTGCTGAGAGACGCTGACGTCCGCCTGAACCACCGGCAGACCCGCCCAGTAGCGGATGGCGTAGGTCGCGCGCGGGCTCGTCTCGGGGGCGGCGCCGCCGTCCGCGGTGTAGCGCGCGGAGACACGCACTTCGACCATGTACGGGCCGGACGCCGCGACCTCCATGCGCGCGTCGGGGTCTTTGCGCGCGTCGAAGCCCCCCGTATCGCGGTTCCACACGCGATCGTTGAGGTCCGGCGTGAAAATCTTGCCGGTGTCCTTGAAGGTGATCTGCGAGAGGATGCCAGCGTTGACCGCGGGATCGTGGCGCACCTCGTAGGTCGGCCCCCCGACGACCACCGCGTCGCCGTCGCGCTGCACCGAGAGCACCTGCGGTGGCGCTGGAGGCCGCGCGGGTGCGTTGCGCAGCCAGACGCGGACCTCGCGCTGGCCAGCAGGCTCGGTGGGCAGAAGCGCGGCGAACTGCGCGCGATCGCCGATGGCATCGAGCTGCGCATCCACCGGTCGGCCGGAAGGCAGCTCCTCAGCGTAGAGCGCGCCGGTAGGAAGCTGCGCGATGCCCATGGCCTCGCGCAGACCGGCTGCGTCGGTGGAGACGACGAGCGGCACGCGCTCGAGGCCGGTCGGTTCGGGGGCCTGCGCGCGGATGATGACGAAGTCATCAGCGAATACGCCGCTGACGGTGGTGACGAGCGCGACACAGATCAGCGCGATGCGGGTCATGGTGGTGTCCTCCTACGCCCTCGGGTGCGCGTCGTCGTAGATGCGGCGCAGGTCTTCGGTCGAGACGTGCGTGTAGATCTCCGTCGTCTGCAGATTCGCGTGACCCAGCATCTCCTGGATCGCGCGCAGGTCAGCGCCGCCGCTGAGCAGGTGCGTCGCGAACGAGTGCCGCAGCGTGTGCGGCGAGGTGTCCTCCGGCAGCCCCGCGAGCCGCACGTGCTGCTTGAGCGTCGCCCAGAAGCCGCCCCGGCTGAAGGGCCGCCCCAGGCGCGTCAGGAAGATCGCGTCCTCCCCCACGTGCCGCTCGAACTCCGCCCGCGCCTCGTTCAGGTAGCGGCGCACCAGGTGCAGCGCCAGTGGCGCCACCGGCACGATCCGCTCCTTCGAGCCCTTCCCGATCGTGCGCACGAGCCCCTCGGTCAGGCTCAGCTCGTGCATGCGCAGCGCCACAAGCTCGGAAACGCGCAGGCCCGAGGCGTAGAGCAGCGCGATCATCGCCGCATCGCGCAGGCCCTCCGGCTTGGAGCGATCGGGCATCTCCAGCAGCCGCCGGCACTCCTCCACCGACAGCACCTTCGGCAGGCGCCGGGCGGGCTTGGGGAGATCCACGTCGGCGGCGGGGTCGGTCTGCGTGCGGCCGTCGATGAGCAGGAAGCGATAGAGCCCGCGCACCGAGGAGAGCTTGCGCGCGACCGTGCTACGTGCGAGAGCTCGGTCACGCTGCAGGAAGCCAACGAAGTCGATCACATCATGGCGGGAGGCGTCTGTGTAGGCCTGTACGCCGCGCCCGCGCAGGAAATCGCCGAACTGATCGAGGTCGCGGCTGTACGCCTGGACGGTGTTATCCGCGAGCCCGCGGTCGATGCGCAGGAAGTCCGCGAAGTCACCGACCGTCTCACGCATCATCAGACCCCTCAGGGGCTTCGGGGACCGCCTCGGGTGCGGCCTGGGCGGCGGGCGCCGGGGGAGTCGCGGGGGCGGGCCGGACTGGCGGAGCGGCCATCGCGGCCTTCAGCGCCTCGGCCTCTTCGGGCAGCAGCTCGCGGTCGGTCTTGCCATCACGCACCGCGCGCACGAAGGTGCGAGATCGGCTGAGGTCGTAGAGCGTGGTGATCAGGAAGCCGGTGTTGTGCGCGTCGAGCACGCACAGCGCACACGAGAGCTTGCCGCTGACATCGTCGCTGGCGTCGAAGCGGTAGACGCCCACGCGCTGAAGATGGCCTCGCGAGCGCTCGTTGATGCGTTCCAGCGCCTCGTCGAGCGCCCGTGCATGCTGTGAAAGCGCCTCCATGCGTCCATGCGCGCTCTCGAGGTAGTCGAGCAGCTCGCGCACGGCGTCCTCATCGCGGCCGTCACGCAGGGCGGTGGCGACCGAACGCGCGGTCCCGGACTCGATGCGCATGCCGCGCACCTCGCGCCAGAGCATCTGTAGCACGACCCCAAGCGCGATAACGAGCGCAGCAAGGATGCCAACGGTGATCGTGAGGGCGGTGGTAGTCATGGGTGCGGGCGGTCACTCCCGTGACGACATCAGCTCTTGTCCTGCTGCCTGCGCGCGGCGCGGCGATCGAGCGTCATGATGATTCCGTCCGCGATCTCCAGATCAATCGATTCCTCGCGGACCTTGCGCACGGTACCGTGGATCCCGCCGACGGAGATGATGCTATCGCCGGGCGTCAGATTGTCAACAAGCTCGGCGTGGTCATGCTGGCTCTTCCTCGTCGGGCGTATCACGACGAACCAGAAGATAATCGTCACTGCAACGAGCATCGCAAGTCCGGGCAGCACCGGCCCGATCTGTCCAAGGTCCATGAGTACACTCCTCTGCTGGTCTTCCGCAGGCCGGGGCGCGCCTGCGTGGCCTGATCTCGTCCGGCGCCGCCCTCAGGGGTTGATGATTGCCTTCACGACTCCGTCACGGCGCTCGTGTACGAAGGTCATCGCGCCCGGCGTTTCCGCGAGCGCGAAGTGATGCGTGACCAGCGACGCCACGTCGATGCGCCCCGCCTCCACCAGCGAGATCGCGGGCGGGTAGCAGTTCGCGTAGCGGAACAGGCCTCGCAGGTCAAGTTCGCGGTTGATCATCTCGTAGAGCGGCATCTGCGGGTGCTGCTCGGCGGGCATCCCGACGATCTGCACCGTGCCACCGTTGCGGGCCACGCGCAGGGCCATCTGCAGCGTCGGGACCGCCCCCGCGCACTCGAAGGCCACGTCCACTCCCCGGCCGCCGGTCAGCTCCATGATCGACGCCTCGGCGTCCGTCTGCGACGCGTCAATGGTGTCGGTGGCGCCGAGCTTCGCCGCAAGCGCCAGCCGCCCCGCCTCCAGATCGCTGACGACCGCTCGCGTAGCGCCCGCGGCGATGGCCGACTGCATCGTGAGCAGGCCGATCGGCCCCGCGCCGAGGATCGCCACCGAATCGCCGGGCCCGGCGCCGCCGCGCTTCGCGGCCCACAGCCCGACTGCGAGCGGCTCCATCATCGCGCCCTCATCCAGCGAGAGCGTATCCGGCAGCTTGAAGAGGAAGTCCGACGGCCACGCAACGTACTCCGCGAACGCGCCGTGGATCGGTGGCGCGGCGAGGAAGACCACGTCGCGGCACATGTTGTATTGGCCGGAGCGGCAGAACTCGCAGCGGCGGCAGGTGTAGCCGGGCTCGATCGCCACGCGGTCGCCGGGCTGCAGACCGCAGGCCTCGTCGAGCACCTCGACGACGTCGCCGGCGGCCTCGTGGCCCATGATGGTCGGCGCGCGCAGCGGGTACTTGCCGATGATCCCGCGCTCAAAGAAATGCACGTCCGAGCCGCAGACGCCCACCGATCGCACGCGCACAAGCACGTCGCGCTCAGACGTAACCTGCGGCACAGGCACATCCTCCACGCGCATGTCGTGGATGCCGTAGAGCACCGCTGCCTTCATGGTGGTGGGCATGATTCGCTCCAGACCACGTATTCGCGAGAGGCGAGCGATCTTGCGCAACATGCGAACAGAGGCCGCCTCACTCCTCCCGCGGGCCGATGATCTCCCAGACCTGCCGCCCCGTGTCGGCCATCGCGTGCAGGTTCTCGCGCTTCGCCTCGCGCGGGACGCACTCGCCTGAGTTCAGGATGCAGCCGCCGCCCGCCATCAGTCGCGCCTGCCGCCCAGTCTCCGCCGCGACCTCCGAGGCCGAGCTGTCCGTCAGCATCACGATCGGGTCCACGTTGCCCATGATCGCCTGCTTGCCACGCAGCGCCTCGATCGCCAGCGAGATATCCAGCCCCGGCCCGACCGACAGCACGTCCGGACGCGTCTCGGCCTGCAGCCGCAGCCCCGCGAGGTTCTCCTCGGAGTTGTGCAGGAAGACGAACGCACCCGCGTCCTGGAAGGCCTCCGTCACGCGGCGGCACGGCTCGAGTGCCCACTGGCGATAGTGGTCGGGCGAGATGAGGTGCAGCGATGCGTTGCAGTCGCCCAGCCAGATCGCGTGGCAGCCCGCCTCGATCTGCGCCAGGCCCCAACTGATCGCCTGCTCCTCAGCGAACGCCAGTGCATCGGTGAAGAGCTGCGCGTCGTCGATCATCATCAGCATCGACGGCTGCATGCCGAAGATGAGCGTGACCGCCGAGAACGGCGCCGCAACGCGCCCCGTGATGCACCGCGTGTCACCGACCTCCGAGCGCAGGCCAGACGCCGCATCCAGCAGCAGCGGCATCCGCGCCGAGCGCGGGTCGGGGACCTTCAGCGAAGCCAACGTCTCGCGGTCGAAGTCGCGGTAGCCCGCGGTGCAGGGCACCACGTTCTCCCCGCCCTCCGCCACGCCCACGCCGAGCGCCTCGAACTCCAGCGTGTCGTCGAGATGCAGCCACGCCCAATCCCAGCCGAAGGCGTCCATGACCTCAAGCTGGACCGCGACGATCTGCTCGGGCGTCTCGATGTACTCCCGATAGGTCAACCCCGCGTACTTCGCGTCAAACTCCTGCGAAAGACAGAAGATCGGCAGGTTCCCCGGCACTCGAAGCTCGGCCACGGCTTTGATGTCGTCAAGAAGAGCCATCGATCAGCCTCCGGATGGTCGAGAACGGACACACACCCCTGCTACCTGTTCGACGCGGGCGAGGAAGGACCTTCGACCTGAGCGCTCTGGGACGGGGAATCGAGGCGCGGCTCTGCCCGCCAATGCGAAGAGGCCGGACGCGCGTGGCGTCCGGCCTCGGATCGTTCGGGCATCGGTCGGGCGCGCTCAGGAGCCGACCAGGTGTGGCGCGAAGGGCTCCAGGTAGTAGCGCCATTCGGGGTTCTTGACGGCCGCGGTGAAGACCGCGTAGCTCAGGTACGGGATGAACTTCGGCCTGCGCGGGCGGCGGAGCAGGTGCATGCCCGCCTCACGCGGGGTGCGGTTGGCCTTGCGGTTGTTGCAGGCCGCGCAGCAGGCCACGAGGTTCTCCCAGCTCGAGGTGCCGCCGCGGTCGCGCGGGATCACGTGGTCCACAGTGAGCATCTTGCCGCGCCGGCCGCAGTACTGGCACGAAAAGCGGTCGCGCGCAAGCAGGTTCTGGCGCGAGAGCTTGAGCTTGGGCATCGGCCGGTTGACGTGGTAGGCGAGCTTGACGACGGTCGGGAGGCGCATCTGAGTGCTCGGCGAGTGCAGGATGCGCGAGTCTTCCTCGACGACGATCGCCTTGCCGACGTACACCATCGAAACTGCCCGTTGCCATCCGCAAACGGTCAGGGGTTCGTAGTTCTGATTGAGTACGAGTACTTGCGCGCTCATGCCCTGGCTCCAGAGATGTTCCTTGGTGATCCCGCCTCCCGATTGTCGTCTTGCTCCGACGTACGAAAAAGCCCGCTACCTGGGGGCAGCGGGCCATGGGTGCGACTCAGAGAGACCTCTTAGTGAAGAGAGCGAACGCCCGTATGCGGAATACGGTGTTCACAGTTGGCCGCTGCCGTATGTAGAAGCCGCTATCGAACACGGACGGTCACTCCATGCCTGCAGGTAGACGAAAACGCCCCCGCGCCAACGCATGCACGCGTGGACCCCGAGAGTATCTTAGCAGGGAGGGAGGGCGGGTGTCAACTGCGCGAGACGCGTCTGGAGCGAGTACAATGGCGCTGACCGGCTGGAGCAAAGTAGGAATGTCCTCCTAAGCCGGAGGAACGGCCTCTCGGTATCGCGCGATCATCATACAGGCTTGACTCAAACGGCCAGCGGGTATGATAATAGTGGCATCGAACACATTTCCGTCTTACGGTGAGGCGCAATGGCTACGACAACAGTCTCCAGCCGCTATCAGGTGGTCATACCGAAGGAAGTGCGTGAGCAGCTCGACATCCGCCCCGGGCAGAAGCTCCAGGTGATTGCCAAGCATGGCATCGTGCACCTCGTGCCGGTTGTCCCCCTGCGAGATCTCGTTGGATTCGTGAAGGGTATCGATACCGCCGACCTGCGCGAGAAGGAGGACCGCCTGTGATCCTCATCGATTCGTCCGGCTGGATCGATATCTTCACGGAAGGACCGCGCTACGAGCGGTATCTCGAGTGGGCGGAGCGCGATGAGGAGATCATTGTCCCGACGATCGTGATCTACGAGGTCTACAAGATCATTCGGCGCCAGCGCCCGGAGGCCGAGGCCGACCTCGCTGCCAGTCGTCTGCGTGAGTACACCGTCATTCCACTCGATGACACGATCGCTCTGGAGGCGGCCGACTACAACCTCCGCCTCGGCCTGGGGATGGCGGACGCGATCGTGTATGCCACGGCCCAGCACCACGACGCGACTCTCGTCACCGGCGATTCCGACTTCGCGGATGTCGCGGGGGTGGAGTACATCGCGCGGGGGGACTAGAGGGAGGGGACACGGGCCGGTCACTCCATGCCTGCAGGTAGACGAAAACGCCCGCGCGCGAACGCATGCACGCGGGCGCTATGGCACCGGTCGCAGGCTCCCGAGAGCTACGCCCCCCGGAATACGCTCGGTTGGCCAGGCGAGCGGGCGGAGTTCGGTGTCGCCGCGACTGAAGGCAGCGTGCCAACGGTCGGCAGCGCCGGCAGGCACGGATGCAAGCGGAAGGTCGATCTGGACCCGCCATACTCCTGCCGCGAGTTCGCTGCTGACCACCACCTGCGAATCCCACGCGAGGTCCGCCCCACTCGGCCCGATCAGTTCATCGCGCACAGTCCCCAGTGCGTTCATCCGCAGCCTCACGACCGTCTCCGAGCCCTCCGCGCGCAGCAGCACCTGCACGGTGTCCTCTCCGGCCATATGCGCGTCGCGATCGGTACACCGCGCCTGCAGAACCGCCGGGTCGGGCGCCGCGCAGTCGAAACGTATGTGTAGTGTCTCCGCCGACCGTGCCAGTCGCACGGAACAGGGCTTGACGGCCGGGGTGCCCGTGGAATCGCTCAGTGCCAACACAGCCGCCTGGTCCCAATCGGCTTCGTCGGGTGTCTCCGCGGCGATGGACGGTACGGCTGTGGTACCGTCGGGGGCCGCCTCCAGTCGCAGCGGCGTGAGCCATGCGCCCTGGACCGCCAGGTGCGTCTCGACCGGCGGGCGACGCATGATGAGGGTCAGGCGTGAGATGCGCTCAATCGGGGTTGCGCGCGCGACCTCGCGCAGGTCCACCGCGACGTCTGTCGCAGCATTGGCCGGCAGCGGGTGGTAGCGCGCCCACATCCCGATCGGGCCGGCGATGACTACACCGATCTCGGAGGGAACCTGCAGCGTGTTCCTGACGCGCACTACCAGTCCGCCAAAGGCCGACCAGTCGCGCACCAGCATGGCCGGATCAGCGGGTGCGAAGCGGATGCCCGGCCACTGGTCACCGCCTTCCTCGTAGCGTGCGAAATGCAGGTGCAGCCATGCCCCTTCCTCGCCATCGAGCGGGGCGATCTCAGCGGCGAGCGGCCTCCCGCTGGCTGGGAGCGTGGTCCCCTCCCCGAAGCGCAAGACCGGCGTGCGCGGTCCCTCGGGAGACGCGAACTCCGCAGTGGGCTCCACCTGTGGCGGCGCCAAATCGACCTGCAGGCGCCCCTCACGCAGGTCGGTCGCGATCTGCGTGACCTCAGCGCGCAGGTCGTCCATGGTGTTGAGCGTGGTCGCGCCCTCGACCATGTGCCAGGAGTAGGCCATCAAGCCCGATGCGCCCCAGTGCAGAAAGTCGTTCACCTGCTGACGAACTTGTGCCGGCGTGGGCTTCGGCTCCCACTTCGGTGCGTGGAATGCCTGGTAGATGCCGATGAACTTCGCGTCAGGGTCTCGCTCGCGCATGAGAGGGACCATCTCGCGGAGTTGGTCGTGGGTGAGCCAGGTCCGGTGGGCACCACTGCGCGAAGGGTAGATGTAGACCCCCGCGGCATCGCAACAGCCCTCGGTGTAGTTCGCAAGCGCCTCAACACTGGCGAAGCCCGCGATGATCACGTGACCAAGCGGCTCGCCATCCGCGTCTACATCATGCTCGCGGACGATCCGGGTGAAGTTGCGCAGAGCGGTCGCCTGCTCACCCTTCCTGTCATCCAGCACCCAGAAGCCCCAGAGCGTCGGGGAGTACTTCACGCTTTCGAGGTGCTCGATGAGGGTGCTCTCCTCGAACAGGAAGGTTCCCTCTGCGTGGGCGGCGGGTACCGTGCCCCGCGCGCCACGCATCGACACGACGACAGCGGCGTCCTGCTTCCCCTCGTACTCGATGAGTTCGTCATCAAGCACCAGCGTCCCGCTGTCGGGCAGGCTCGCGACGCCGCTCATGCGCACCAGCGTGTCTTCCGGCTCAAGGTCGGCGAGCAGGCGCGCGCTACCGGCGTAGCGCAGGAAGTTGGCGAGCACCCCCGTGCCACCCTCCAGAGCAATGCGCCCCAGTTCGGTCTCCGGATCAAGCAGCGCGGAGTTCGACGGTCGCTCATAGCAGAAGACGAGGTTGATCCCGGCCTCCTGCGCCTGCTTGAGCTCCGCAGGCTCCCATCGCACCGCGAAACTGCCGCAGATGGGCCGGCCATTGACGGTCAGTTCGGGCGCGGCGTGCACCAGCGCCGCCATGCCGACGCCCATCGCTATCAGAGTGATCCGTGCCATCTTCACAGCACCTCACTTGCGCCCCTCTACGGCCACGGAAAGAACGGTGCGGGCGTACGCCATATCCCCGAGATCGTTGCCCACAGGACCGCCTGCGAAAACTCGCCCAGGATCAGGCCGAACATCAGCGGGCGGAGGCGCTGATACGCGCGCATCCCCCCATACCGCAACACCGCGCCCTTCACTACCCACGCGATCAGCATCGGGAACCAGAACACGATCATGCTCCATGAGCCCGAGAGCGCAAACCCAAGCGGTGACAGCGGCCACCACACATACCTCATCCGGAGCACGCCCAACGCCAGCGTCACCAGCACCCCCGACGCGAAGAAGATCGGCAGCCGCGCGTCATAGTCATCCCCCGACTGCATCGTCGGCGCGAAATACTTGAACCCAAGCAGCGGGTTGCCGCGGTAGATGTAGCTGTACATGCCGATCGCCCCATGCTCGTAGGGCACCGTGATGTGCAGGTACGTGCCGAAGGTCAGCGCCACCAGCAGCGCGATCGCCAGCGCGGCGAAGAGGTGCCGGCGGTCGAGGTTCGTCGCGTCCGACATCTTCAGCGCATCGAGGAAGGTCGAGAGCAGGTTGCCGCGCAGGTCGCGCGTGAAGACCGCGTCCGCCAGCGCGAGCGACGTGAGCGTACTCGGCCCCAGCACCCGCATCGGCGAGACCAGCCGCACAAGGTCCACCGGCCGGAAGCTCGTCTCGGTCATCGGCAGCCCCGCCTCCCCCACCGCGCGGGCCATCACCACGCAGATCACCAGCAGGAAGACGAGCGTCTCCAGCGCCGCCATCCACCACGACATCCCCAGCAGCACGAACCACCACGTGGCGACGACCACCGCCGCGAGCAGGCCGATCAGCTCGATCCGCGGCGGCAGTGCCGGGCGCGGGTCGTCGGCATGATCGGAGGTGTCCGGCTTGCCCCCGGCCGCCGCTCGCCACACCCCCCGCAGGTGCGGCATCGCCGAGCGGGCCATGTAGCCGGTCAGCACCAGATACGCCCCCGCGACCTGGTAGCCATTCCAGATGCTCGTCGGGAAGAGCGGCATTGCCTCCAGCGGCGCGCCGAAGGCCGAGAACGCGATGTTCTGCACGCGGATGATGGCGAAGAACGCCCAGAGCGAGAAGAGCACCTGGCTCGGGAGGAAGTAGCCGAAGCCCACCGCGGCCATCGAGCAGTAGGCGGTGGTGTAGCCGAGGTCGCGCCACGGCCGGCCCATCGGGCCGAAGATGAGCTGGTTGAGGCGGTACTGCACGGGGATCTCAGGGATCGACGGGAGGATGCTGTGGATGCCGTTGAGCGTGAGCACAAGCGTCGGCAGCGCGAAGCCCAGCCAGAAGACCGAATCGGCGAAGACCGACTCGCGCCAGCGGAAGTGCAGGGCCAGCTCGACCGGAAGCACGGTCAGCGGGAAGGCGAGCTTCTCGTGGTCAACCCACTGCCTGCGGAGGATCGACGCGAGGCAGAAGTAGGCCACGAACATCGCGACGACGGGCGGCAGCCACGCGGCGAGGGCCTTCAGCCACGGCTCCCACGGCACCGATCCCGCGCGCAGGCCCTCGTAGAACGAGCGCGCGATCCACTGCGCGGAGTCGCCCTCGACGTCGAACGGGACCGCCCACTGCGGGATGTGCTCGAAGAAGAGTGTCTGCCAGTGGTTGGCGGGCGTGGCGTAGTAGTTGACCGAGATCAGCGCGGGGATCCAGCGCTCCAGCAGCCCGCGGCTCATCGTGAGCGCCGCCGCGAGCGTCATCGTGTAGACCACAATGACCTCGTGCGGCTTGAGCGCGAGGCGCGGGGCGAAGCGGCCAGTGATGAGGTTGGCGAGCACGATCGCCAGCAGCAGCCCGATGGCGACCGGGGCGAACTGCAGGATGCCGATCTGGATGGACCCGATGGTCATCTCCGCCCAGGAGACTATCCAGCAGGCGGCGGCCGCGCAGGCGGCGCCGAGGATGACCGACCGGAGTGAGAGCGGGCGGCGCGCGATCGGGACCCCTCCAGACGCGAGATCTGGGCTTGCGGGGGCCTGTTCGGCTCAAGGGGGCCCGACTCCTCCGCGCCGACGCGCGTCTACCACATGGACGGCGCCACGATCTGCAGCGCGGTGAGCCGATCGGCGGCTTCACTGATGGCGGTGGCGTAGACGCTGTCGGGCTGGGTCAGCACGACGGGGGTGCCGGAGCGCTGGGCGGCGGCGCAGGCTTCGGCCGCCGGGGGGATGACCGCCTGGACCTCCAGCCCGAGCCCGTCGCGCACATCCTGGAGGTTCGGGCCGACGGGCACGGCCGCGCGGTTCACGATGATCGCGCCCATGAGCTGGCCGGTGACGCCCGCGGTGCGCAGTGCGTCAAGCTCAACCTGCGCCGAGCGCAGCGATGCGGGCTCGGGCTCGAGCAGCATGAAGACGCGCCACGAACTGCGCATCGCCTCACGCCCGGCCTCGGAGGGGCATGCGGGGATGTCAATGATGGTGTGGTCGCCCATCCGCGAGGTGACGTCCACGATGGCCGCTGCCTGCTCGGGGCTGATCTCGACCTCCTGGCGCGCCTCCTGCGGGCCGAAGAGCACGCGCAGGCCGTAGGGCGTGCGGAAGAGCCTCGCCCCAACGGCCTCCTGGCTGATCTGCCCCGGCCCCAGCGCGATCAGGTGGCTCAGGTTCTCCGCCGGGCTGCGCCCGAGCAGCGTCGAGAACGTGCCGTGACGCCCGCGCATCTCGACCGCAAGCGCGGACTTGCCCTTGACCGCGAGCGCCGTGGCGAAGTTGATGGCGGTCGTCGAGACGCCAACGCCGCCCTTCACGCCGACGAACGCGATCGCCCCGCTCTCGCCCCCGCGTCGCATGAGGCCCAACTCGCGCTCCTGCGCCATGTGGCGCTCCACCGCGTAACGGACCGCGCGGAGCAGCGCGCCGCCGGAAATCTGCTTCTTGACGAGGTAGTCCTGGGCGCCTTCCTGCACCGCGCTGATCGCGACCTGCTCGTCGTCGAGGCCGCTCAGGACGACCACCGGCATCCCCGGATGCTCCCCATGCAGCTTCCGGAAGGTCTCCAGTCCGCGGCTGCCGGGCAGGCCGAGGTCGAGCAGCACGATGTCGAAGCCGCCGCTCTCAATGCTCTGGAACGCCTGCGCCAGGTCCGGCACATGGTGCAGGCTGATGTCCGCGCGCCCTGCGTCGTTGAGCATCTCACGCAGCAGGCGCGCGTCGCCAGGGTTGTCCTCGACCAACAGAATGCTGATGGACCGGTCCTGCATGGCTCAGTCTCTCCGCGAGCGCGCTCAGGTGATGTGGGACTATGCGGAAATCCGTACGCCGGTGCGTGCCGGGAGAGAGAAGAAGAAGGTTGATCCCTCGCCGGGCGCCGATCCGACCCAGATGGAGCCGCCGTGCTTCTCGATGATCTTCTTGCAGATCGCGAGACCGATCCCCGTGCCCGGGTACGCGTCCGGGCCATGCAGTCGCTGGAAAAGCGCGAAGACGCGCTCGCCCTGCTTCTGGGGAATGCCAATCCCGTTGTCCTTGACGGCGATCACCCACGATCCGTTCCGGAGCTCGCCGTTGATCGAGACCTTCGGTGGCTGGTCGCCGCTGAACTTGATCGCGTTACCGATCAGATTCTGGAAGACCTGCACCATCTGCCGGCGGTCGACCTCGAGCGTCGGCAGCTCACCGGCATCGACCGTCGCGCCGGCATCGTCGATCGACACCTGCAGGTTGGACAACGCCTCGCCGAGCACCTCGCTGAGATCAACGCTCTTCGGTGCGCCCCCACGGCTGCCCACGCGCGCGTAGCGCAGGAGGTCATCGATCATCCCCTGCATCCGCTTCGTGCCGTCAACAGCAAACTCGACGAACTCGCGCGCATCCTGGTCGAGCCTCTCGCCGTAGCGTTGCTCGAGGAGCCGCACGTAGCTCTGCACCATCCGCAGCGGCTCCTGCAGGTCATGCGAGACCACGTACGCGAACGTCTCCAGCTCGCGGTTTGAGCGCGCGAGCTCATGAAGCGTATCTCGCAGGTCCCGTTCGGCTAACTTGCGCTCGGTGATGTCCTTGAAGACGACGACGGCGCCGACCAGGCGGCCGCCCTCGCGCAGCGGCGTGGAGGTGTACTCCGCAGGGAAGCTCTCGCCGCTCTTGCGCCAGAACACCTCGTCGCTGACGTGGTAGACGTCGTCGTCCTCGAAGGCCGCGTAGATCAGCGACTGGTTCTGCGGGTGCGGCTCGCCATCCTCGCGGGAGTGCTGGATGAGCGGATGCGCCTCCCGGCCGATCAGGTCCTCGCTCTCGTAGCCGAGCATCACCGCGGCCGCGGGGTTCGCAAAGGTGATGCGCCCGTCGAGGTCGATTCCAAAGATGCCCTCTCCCGCCCAGGTGAGGATGAGCTGACTGAGCCGCCTCAGGCGCTCGAGCTCCTCCTGCGCCGCCTCGTCGGGGCGGACGCGGCGGCACACCACCACCGTGCCCCGGAGTGTGCCACCGTCGCGGATTGGCCGCGCCGAGTAGTGCACGGGGATGCTGCTGCCGTCGCGCCGCCAGAAAACCTCGTCGGTCACGCGAGCCGCGCCGTCATCCTCAGTCGGGTGCAATATCGGGCAGTCCTCCGCGGCATAGGAGCGCCCGTCTGAATGCGTGTGGTGGGTCAACTCGTGCATGTCACGCCCGATCAACTCGGACGACGCGTAGCCCAGCAAGTTGCCGGCGGCCTCATTGACGAAGGTGAACCGTCCCTGGAGGTCAATACCGAAGACGCCCTCAAAGGCCGACTCGAGAATCAGGTCGAGTCGCTGTTCGGCCCTGCGCATCCCGCGCTCGGCGCTCCGCCCCCTCGCCGCCGTCGAGCCGATGATCCAGCCGAAGACGACCAGAGCGACCAGTACGAAGGCGCGCACGTAGAGTTCGTGGGCAGGCACCCGAGTGAGCAACGCCCCCGCGAAGCTCACATCCGCGGTGTAGCGGAGGTAGAAAATGGCGTCCACTAGCCAGATGCAGAGGCCGAGGAAAACTGAGTAGATGATGATTTTCACTTCAGTTTTCAACGTTCCGCCTCCGAGCGGACCAATGTATCGAGTATGAATGACGGGAATTGTGGCAGAATCGGTACTGTTGGGATGATAGCACCTTGAGGAGGTGTCGGTCAACCACGCGAAGAGGAGCCATTGGGCATGGCGCCGCCCTCAGTGTGACAGAATATGTAACTGCGCGGATTTCAGCTTGCCGAGCCCTCAGCGGTCGCGCCACGGATCGCGCGCAGCAGCGGCGCGATCTCCGACGTCTTCTCTACGTATGCATCGGCCGCCCAAGCGAGGAAGTTGTCGGTGAAGGCAGGATAGGCCGTGTTGATGATCACCGGCAGCGCGGGCGCAATGTCCAGCAGTTCCTGCAGCGCGCTCAGCCCGTCCCGGCCCGGCATGGCGATGTCGAGCACGACCACCTGCGGCCGCCTGGCGCGCACTTGGTCGGCGGCTGATTCAGCGCTGTCCGCAAGCCTCACACGATAGCCCGCTCGCTCCAACCGCCTGCGGTACATCTCCCGCTGCGCGGCGTTGTCATCGACGAACAGCACTTCGACCGACTTGTCTACCGGCGGGGCGGCCATCAGCGTGGCGTGAGCCATCCCGTTCACCTCAGCAACACGCGGCAGGCTGTCTGCGCGCGCACGCCGCAGCGACGGTGCGCTCACCGCACTTTAACGGCGGGACCGTCCGCGACTTGAGCCGATGCGTCAGTCTGCGAAGATCGGCGGGGTGAGGTCGAGGCCCCCGGACTGCGTCTCGACGGCGGGATCGCGTTTTAGCAGCTCCAACAGGCGCGCGAACGCCTCCGGCGAGCAGTCATCCACCGCGCACAGCCGGACTTCGTGGCCCGCCGGGGGCGGCTCGCGGCGCATGATCGCGAGGCAGGTGCGGGCGGCCGTCGCGTGCGCGCGGAAGGTGGCTCTCGGCAGCGCCGCGACGAGGTGCACGGTCAGCTCCTCGAGCAGCCACCGGCGCACATGGCGCCAGCGGTTGTTGGAGAAGGCGCCTTCGGGGAGCACGATGGCGATCCGGCCGCCGGGGCGGCACAGCTCCACGAACCGTTCGAGGAACAGCAGCTCCGCGGGGAAGCGGCGCAGTCGCTTGAGGTCTGCGGCCGACACGCCCGTGCCGGGCAGCGCCGGCCGGCGGAGTGAGGGGAGCCGGTAGTGCGCCGCAAGCCCGGCGAGCGCTGACTCGCTGACGGCCGCGAGCTCCGTGCCGAACGGTGGGTTGCCCAGCACTACGTCCGCGCGCTCGCACAGCGTCAACGACGGATCGAGGCCGTCCGCGACCGCCAGGAGGGCTCGGGGGTCGTCCGCGAGGCCGCTGTCGCGCCAGTGCCCGGGCATCACCGGGTCGCAGTCGATGCCGACGGCCTCACGCGCTCCGGCCTGCAGCGCTGCCCGCAACCACTCGCCGGGGCCGCAGGCCGGGTCGCAGACGCGCGCGGCGTCCATCGGAGCGCCGAGCTCAGCAAGCGCGCTCAGCGCGAACTCCACGACCGCGCGTGGAGTGAAGAACTGGCCGAGGTCGGCTCGCGTGTCAGACATGGCGGAGCGTTTCGCGTTGCGACGCGCGATGCCCTGCACAGAAAGTGCCGCGGATGGGTCGTTGAGCTTCCGCCGCCGGCGGATTTCCGCGCCGAACAAGGAGATTGACGGCGCGGGGGTGAATTGACCCGATGCACACTGTGAAAGCCACGCATACAGCCGTCTGGCGCTGCCCCGCGCCGCACGGGCGGGGCGGCAGGCAGCAGGCTCCGGCCCGGGCCACACACGAGACGCGACGACTATCGCGCACACGCGCGGATCCCATGGAGGGAGGAGTACGACGATGCCACTGCTCAACTCACAGACTGGAGAGCCGCGACGGAGACTGAGCGTCGCCGACCTGGAGGGCGCCGCCCAGGAGATACGCGCTTTGGTGATGATCGCACTTCACGCCGCAGGCAGTGGACACACCGGCGGCACTATGTCGATCGCCGACATCGCCGCCGCCCTATACCTGCAGCACATGAACCACGACCCGTTGGATCCGTCCTGGGAGGGACGCGACCGCGTCTACTGGTCCGCCGGGCACAAGGCTCCAGCCATCTACGCCACGCTGGGCGTAGCGGGCTACTTCGATGATATGTCCGTCACCTGGCACGGTGAGCCCATCGCGCAGTTCGCGGACATCCCCGGGCGCGAGCAGTGCGTGCTTCTGCGCAAGCTCGGCTCCCCCTTCGAGGGCCACCCCAACTGCCACAAGCTCCCCGGCATCGAGGTCTCATCCGGCTCGCTCGGACAGGGCCTCGGCGTCGCCTGCGGCGCGGCGCTGGACGCGAAGCTCCGGGATCGCGGGCACCGCTGCTTCTGCATCATGGGCGATGGCGAGCAGCAGGAGGGTTCGATCTGGGAGGCGGCGATGTTCGCTTCGCACCACGCCCTCGACAACCTCGTCGCGATCATCGACGACAACGGTCTGCAGATCGACGGGCCCACCGCCGAGATCTGCGACGTGCAGTCGCTGGCCAGCAAGTACGAGGCCTTCGGCTGGCAGGTCTTCGAGATCGACGGCCATGACATGGGCGACATCCTCGCCGGTCTCGAGCGGGCGGACGCAGTGCATGGGCGACCGGCGCTCATCCTTGCCAATACGATCAAGGGCAAATGTGTGGACTTCGCCGAGAACGTCGTCGGCTACCACGGTGTGCCGCCCAAGGATGGCCGCTCGGGCGAGGAATCACTGGACCGCGCGCTGGAGTGTATCGGCGTCACGGACATCTTCTCCACCGAGCGCGTGGATGAGCTCCTCGCCTTCGCGGAGGAGTATGGCCGCTTCGGCACACAGAAGGCCGACGAGGCCGTGCCGAAGTTCGGGCGCAACTGGTGGTGGAACGAGGGCGAAGGTATGGCGGCCACGATGGACGCCACCCGCAACGGTTTCGGCATCGGCATCGGCGAGCTTGGCGCGGACGAGCGCGTGGTCGCTCATGGCGCGGACATCACCGACTCAATCCGCATGGACCGCTTCTACCAGCCCGATGGGAAGAACGAGGACCCAGACCGGATGCGCCGCTTCATCAGTTGCGGCATCGCCGAGGCCAACATGACCAGCGTCGCAGCGGGCTTCGCGCTGGAGGACCGCATCCCGTTCATCGGCTCCTACGGCGTCTTCGTCACCGGCCGCAACTGGGACCAGCTCCGCACCACGGTCGCCTACAGCAACCTGCCGGTGAAAATCGCGGACGCGCACGGCGGCATCTCCGTCGGTCCCGACGGCGCCACGCATCAGGCGCTTGAGGAGATATCGCTCATCACCGCCATCCCCGGCTTCGTGATGTACGTCCCCTGCGACTCCATCGAGACCGCCAAAGCGACGCGCGCGGCCGCCGTCAACGGCTCTCCGACCGTCAT
This sequence comes from Candidatus Zipacnadia bacterium, assembly GCA_029821635.1. GTDB lineage: Bacteria > Armatimonadota > Zipacnadia > Zipacnadales > UBA5352 > UBA5352. The sequence continues at coordinate 42,682 of JALGSW010000002.1, read as the reverse complement.
CCGCTTCGCCCGCGAGGCGACGCCGGTAGCGACGAAGGACGAGACGCCCTTCGAGCCGGGCGTCGCCAACGTGATCCGCTACCGCGGCGCCGCCGAGCAGTTCGTGGACGCATTCGAGACGGTGCTCTCCAGCGACTACACCTCCGAGGACGAGGACCTCGCGATCATCGCCTGCGGGCCGATGGTGCCTGAGGCGATGCGCGCGGCCGTGATCCTCAAAGAGGAGTTCAGCGTGGAGACGCGCGTGGTGAACCTGCACACGGTCAAGCCGATCGACCGCGCGGCGGTCATCGCAGCGGCCGCCGACACCGGCGTGGTCATCACCGCCGAGGAGCATCAAGTCGGCGGCATGGGCAACCGTGTCGCGGGCGTCATCTGTGAGGGGGACCTCGACCGGTCCCTGAAGCTGGCGATGGTGGGCGTGCAGGACCGCTTCGGCGAGTCCGGCGAGCCGTGGGAGCTGGTGAAGCTCTTCGGCCTCACCGGCGAGCACATCGCGCAGAAGGCCCGCGAACTGCTGGGCGACTGACGCGCGACTGCCGACCAACACACACAGGCCCGCCGGGAAACCGGCGGGCCTGTTCGTATCTGTGCGGGGCTGTCGGGCTACTGCACCGTGAGCCTGTACACGTGCACCGCAAGCGGCTCGAAGTCGTCGCTGATCGCGCCATCAGCCACCGCGACCTCGCGGTCCTCGAAGATCGCAGTCGCGGTCGCGGAGCACGTCAGCTCCGGCGCGACCTCGGACAGCAGCACGCGTCCGGAGACCGTCTCCTCCGTCGGGTTGACCGCGATCACGAACAGCTCGTCTCCCGCGCGCCTGGCGGAGGCATGGATCGCGCCATCCTCGGAGGTGGCCTCGCCCAGGTTCGCGCCAAGCAGCGCCGGCTCGAGGACGGTCAGCTCGTCATTGACGCGCTTCATCTCCGCCCACAGCTCGGGGTTGCCGTCGGGAAGGAACCAGTTCGGGTCGCGAAAGGAGTACCAGAACAGGCCACGCGCGCCGTGCGCGAGCGCCACGTAGGTCATGCAGCGGTGCTGCGCCGGCGCCACGTTCGGGCTGTTGGGCCACGGCCAGACTTGGCCGATGAAGTAGTGGACCTGGCCCGGGATGACGTCCTGCGCGTGCTCGAGGGTGTCGGAGATGCTCGTGAGCGGACTCCGGCCGATCGGGTACACGTCCATCGACACGATGTCGGTCTGAGGTGCGTAGCTCTCATAGGTGCCGGGGACGCACAGGCAGGTGTACGCGGGCCGGTTGGGGTCGTGCTCGCGGATGTACATGTAGCAGTCGGCCAGCAGATCGGTGGACATCCTCCCGCCATCCGGCTCATCCTGGATCCACCAGGCGAACACCGAGTCGTTGTCCACCAGCCGATCGACCTTCGCGCGCCACGCTTCGCTGCCGGGACGCGATCCCCAGTAGAGCGCGACGCCGGTTTTGAGGCCCGCCGTCTCCGCTGCCTCGACGTTGTCCGCATGGCACTGGACGACGTTGAAGCCCGCCTCGCGCACCAGCTCGTAATCCTCGGGGTCCACGTGGTAGAGCCCGCGCGCGAAGAAGGGCTCACCGTTGACGAGCGTGGTCCCATCATCGGTGATGTACTCGGGCGCGGGGATGTACCACCACATGCCCTCGAAGCGCTTCAGTTCCTCGCCGCCCTGCAGCATCCGGACCGTCCACCCGTACTTGCCGTCCGCCAGACGCTCCTGCGGAGCCGGCGTCAGTGTGCGCGTTGCGCTTTCGGTGAGTGTCTCACTCCACGCCTCGAGGCCGTCCTCAGCGTGTGCCGCAACCTGCAGCGACGCATCGCCGAACTGCGCGAGGTCCGCGTAGAGCGTGATCTCAACCGGGAGGATCGGGTCGCGGCGCTCGCGGGACACTCGCCCGCTGGATGCGCTCATGGCCGGGCAGAGCAGGTCCTCGGGCTTCTCTGCGACATACGGGCTCACGTCGCCGGAGACCGTGAACTCGAAGTCCTCGAACATGCCGTCATCGCCCTGCTCGATGGTGAGCGCCCAGATGGAATCGTCAGCGCCAGCCGGGACTTCGACCGTCGCGCTGTCCGTCATCTTCCCGGTGGTGTTGAGCAGCGCCACCTCGGCGCCATCGGGGGCAAGCAGGTGCGCCTTCGCGGTCTCGCCGGTGCCCTGCCCCGAGAGAACGATGCCGAACTGCTTCGCGCCGGGAGGGACGAAGAGGTAGGCCGGCGCCGCGCGGCTCACGCCGTGGAAGGGCTGGCCGCCCGCGCCGGCGGGCATCAGCAACTTCGCGCCCTCGGCGGCGAGTGTGAAGCCGTTGCGCCCGGCATCGACCTGCAGATGGTGGGGGCCGACCTGCGTTGCCTGGAAGGTCGCCTCGGCAGTCCCCCCCACCGCGGCGGCAGCCGTCGCCAGCTCTGCGCCGTCCGGGCCGAGCACGGTCAGCTTCGCCTCACCCTCGTAGCGCCCGACGCGCTCACAGCCGATCGTGATCGTCACCGCGCCCGGCTCGGTCACGTAGAGCAGGAACTCGCGGCCCCAGCGCAATCGCGTCTGCCCCGGCTCCAGTTCGTGCGAGCCGAAGTTCCCGGGGGCGAAGAACGCTCCGGGAAGCAGATCGATCTCCGCGCAGCAGGAGGTCACGAGAAGAAGAGCCACCGTCACAACGGACCACGTCTTCGAACGCATGTCACTCACCACTCCCGAGTCTGACTTGCGGCTCGGCCTCCTTCGTTCCCTTGCCCGTCGCATCCTCCACACGTGCAGGAACCGGCGCCATCGGGCGCGAAGGGCCAGCGGACGGTCGAAGCCGCGGGAAGCCGGAGGATCTGCGATGAGTATCACGATGGGCGCGTACATCGATGGCGGCGGGCACGTGAGCGGGCACATGAAGGATGTCGCGCAATGCGAGGGCATCGACCGGCTGCTCGTCACCGGCTCCGAGGAGGCGCGGAGCATCGCCGCGGAGATGCCGAAGGCCGAGTTCGTCGAAGACTGGGAGGCGTTGCTCGGCCGTCCCGACGTGCCTGCGGTGATCGTGCTCACGAGCAACCGCGCTGCCGGCCGGCTCACGCTGCAGGCCGTGGAGGCCGGAACGTGGGTCTACGGGGAGAAGCCCGGCGCGCGCACCGCCGCCGAGATGCGAGCGATCGTCGAGGCATGTGAGCGCACCGGCGCGCGAGATCAGGCGGCTGCTCGCGGCGGGTGCCCTCGGCGAACTGTGGTCATTCCAGGCGAACTGGATCACCTCGCAGGCCTCCCTGCGCGGCGTGGACTGGTGGGGCTTCTCCGATGAGATCGCGGGCGGCGGCATCCTCTACTGGCTCGGATGCCACTGGATCGACCTCGCCCGCTTCGTGACCGGCGAGCGCATCGTCGCGGTCAGCGCGATGTGCCGGACCGCGGACAAGCAAATCAGCGTGGAGGACGTGGCATGCCTCACGGTGCGGCTGGAGGGCGGGGCGATCGGCACGATCCGGTGTGGCTACCTGCTGAACCCGTCTGGCGAGTACGAGGACTATCAACTCATGACCGCGTGGGAGGGTTCGGAGGGCTGGCTGTCACACTTCCCGCACGGCCCGCTCACGCTGCGCATGAGGAGCGGCACGGAGGGCTTCGGAGACCCCGCGGAGACCACGGAGGTCGCGATCGAGCGGGTGAGGGCGGGCGGGTACGCGCTGGAGTTGCTGAGCAATTTCATCGACGCGGTCGAGCAGGGCCGCGAGCCGCTCGTGTGCGAGGATGACGCGCTCTACGTGCTACAGGTGGCAGAGGCGGCGTACGAGGCCTCGCGCACGGGGCGCGAACAGTCGATATGACACTCGACTCCCTGTAGCGCGATCTGACAGGCAGACATACGAACGGCCCGCCGGGAGTGCCGGCGGGCCGCTTTCGTGTGCGCGTGAGCCGCGGGCTATCGCTCGGCCCGCAGCCGCCGCTTCCATGCGAGCACACCGACCCCGATAGCGAAGAGAGCGCTCGTAACCGGCTCAGGCACCTGCTCAGGGCCCCCGACTGGGGCCCAGTCCAACACCGCACCCGCATCGGCGAGCCCGTAGCCGTAATAGAAGTCGTATCCCGGATCGCCCAGATCGATCGCAGTATTCTGCAGGGCGGTGCGGAAGTCGTACGTTGTGGCGCCGGGGTAGGCGGAGCGGTAGAGGCCGGCGAGGCCGCTGACCAGCGGCGCGGAGAATGAGGTCCCCTGCACCAGCGTGTAGGTGTCCTCGCCGAGCGGGTAGTCGATGCCGAAGGCGCTGAACGTGACCCAGGTGGACATCTCCAGCACGCCCGCGGTCACTATCTCATCGCCCGGCGCGACGATGTCGAGTGTCTGGTCGTGCAGCGTGACGAGGATCTGACTGGTCGCGAGCTAGCGGGGAGGTCTGACCTCCCAGGCGAACGCGACGGAGAGCAGCCCGCCGGAAGTGCCGGCGCGCCGCTTCAGTTCTACCATCGCCGGGGCCCGTGGCCGTCAGATGGCCGGCTGTCCCGAGCGCAGATCCTCGTGATACTCCTGGAGCGTGCGCAGGTCCAACTCGCCCCGCTGCAGCGCCTCGACGCCGAGGATCGCCACGGACGCCCCCGCGATCGTCGTGATGCACGGGACGGCGTGCTGGGCGGCGAAGGCGCGGATGCGGCGCTCGTCGTCGCGCGGCTGCGGGCCCGAGGGCGTGTTGATGATCAGGTCCAGCCGCTGGTTCTCGATCAGATCGATCGCGTTCAGGCCGGACGGGTCGCCGAGGCGGTAGACGACCTGCGCGTCGATGCCGCTACGCCGAAGCGCCCGCGCGGTGCCCTCGGTGGCGACGATGTCGAAGCCCAGCGTCTCCAGGTGCTTCGCCAGGAAGATCGCGTCGCGCTTGTCGCCGTTGCGCACGGAGATGAAGACCGTGCCCGAGGTGGGCAGATTCTGCCCGGCCGCCACCGCGGCCTTGGCGAAGGCTGCGCCGAAGTTGCGGTCGATGCCCATCACCTCGCCGGTGCTCTTCATCTCCGGCCCGAGGATCGTGTCCACGCCATGGAAGCGGCTGAACGGAAAGACCGGGAACTTCACCGCGAAGTGCTCGATCTCGACCTCACTGGTGAAGCCGATCTCCTCCAGCTTCTCGCCCGCCATCACCCGCGCGGCGATCTTCGCAAGCGGCACACCGATGGCCTTCGAGACGTATGGGATGGTGCGCGAGGCCCGCGGATTCGCCTCCAGTACGTAGACCTGCTCGTTGCGGATCGCGTACTGGATGTTGAGCAGGCCGACCACGTTCAGCTCCGCGGCCAGCGCCCGCGTCTGCTCCATCAGCCCCTCGACCTGCGCCTCGGAGAGGCTGAAGGGCGGCATCACGCAGGCCGAGTCGCCCGAGTGCACTCCCGCCTCCTCGATGTGCTCGAGCACCCCGCCGATCACGCAGCGCTCGCCGTCGGAGACCGCGTCCACGTCGATCTCGATCGCGTCCTCGAGGAAGCGATCGATCAGCACCGGGTGCTCCGGTGAGGCCTCGACGGCCAGCGTCATGTAGCGCACGATCTGCTCCTCATCGTAGCAGATCTGCATGGCGCGTCCGCCGAGGACGAAGCTCGGGCGCACGACGACCGGGTAGCCGATCGTCTCGGCCTCGACGATCGCCTCATTCACGGAGGTGACGGTGGCCGCCTGGGCCATCTGCAGCCCGAGGCGCTCGAGCGCCTGCTTGAAGAACTCGCGGTCCTCCGCGCGCGCTATGTCCGCGGGAGTGGTGCCGATGATGGGCACACCGTGCTCGCCGAGGCCCTCGGCGAGGTTCAGCGGCGTCTGCCCGCCGAACTGCACGATCACTCCGTGCGGCTGCTCCTTCTCGCAGATGTTCAGCACATCCTCGAGAGTGAGCGGCTCGAAGTAGAGCTTGTCGGACGTGTCGTAGTCGGTCGAGACTGTCTCCGGGTTCGTGTTGACGATGATGGCGTCGTAGCCCTGTTCGCGCAGTGCGAAGGCCGCATGGACGCAGCAGTAGTCGAACTCGATCCCCTGGCCGATGCGGTTGGGTCCGCCACCGAGGATGATGATGTTCGGCCGCTCGCTCTTGCGGTGCTCATCCTCTTCCTCGTAGGTCAGGTAGAAGTAGGGCGTCCGGGCTTTGAACTCCGCCGCGCAGGTGTCCACGAGCTTGACGACCGGCTGCACGCCGAGCTTGCGGCGCAGATCATGCACATCGTGCTCGGAAACCTGCGCGAGCGTGGCGATCTGCCGGTCGGAGAAGCCTGCGCGCTTGTAGTCGCGCAGCTCGTCGCGGGACATCTCCGCGATGCTCGCGGCCTCGCCCGCGTCCGGCCCGCGGCCCGCGCCCGGCCGCCACCCGGCCAACTCGTCCTGCGTCTCAACGATCTCGCCGAGGTTGCGGAGGAACCACGGGTCGATCTTCGTGCGCTCGTGGAGCTGCTCGACGGTCGCGCCGCGCATGAATGCCGACCGTAGCTCGAAGAGCCGGTCGGGGTGGGGCCGCTCGATCAGGTCGAGCAGCTCGTCGAGCGAAAGGTCCTCGTATCGCCCTCCCGCACGGTCTGCGCCGAGGCCGAAGCGCCCGATCTCCAGTGAGCGGATGGCCTTCTGCAGGCTCTCCTTGAAGGTGCGGCCGATGGCCATCGCCTCGCCGACCGACTTCATGTGCGTGGTCAACTGCTCCTCCGCACCCGGGAACTTCTCGAACGCCCAGCGCGGGATCTTCGTGACCACGTAGTCGATCGTCGGCTCGAAGCAGGCGGGGGTCTCGCGGGTGATGTCGTTAGGCAGCTCGTCGAGCGTGTACCCGACCGCGAGCTTCGCCGCGATCTTGGCGATCGGGAAGCCCGTGGCCTTCGACGCGAGAGCCGAGGAGCGGCTCACCCGCGGGTTCATCTCGATCAGCACGACCTCGCCGGTCTCGGGGTGGACCGCGAACTGGATGTTCGAGCCGCCGGTGTCCACGCCGACCTCGCGGATGCACTTGATGGACATGTCGCGCAGGAGCTGGTACTCCGGCTGACTGAGGGTCTGCGTCGGCGCGACGGTGATGGAGTCGCCCGTGTGCACGCCCATCGGGTCGAAGTTCTCGATCGCGCAGATCACCACCACGTTGTCGGCGGAGTCGCGCATGACCTCGTACTCAATCTCTTTCCAGCCGGCGACGGACTGCTCGACGAGCACCTCGTTCATCGGGCTGGCGTCGATGCCGCGCAGGACCATCTCCTCGATCTGCTCGGGCGTGTTGATCTGCCCGCCGCCGATGCCGCCGAGGGTCGCTGAGGGCCTTACGACCACGGGCAGCCCGATGCGGTCGATGATCTTGCGGGCTTCGCGCAGGTCGGTGGCGGTGGCGCTGTCTGGCATCGGCAGCCCCGCGCCGACCATGGCGTCGCGGAACAGCTCGCGGTCCTCGGCCTTCTTGATCGCCTTGCGCGTCGCGCCGATCAGCTCGACGTTATAGCGCGAGAGCACTCCGCTCTCAGACAGAGCAAGGGCGGCGTTGAGGCCCGTCTGCCCGCCGAGGGTCGGGAGCAGCGCATCGGGCCGCTCGCGCTCGATGATTTGGGCGATGGTGTGGACAGTCAGCGGCTCGACATAGGTGCGGGTGGCCATCTCCGGATCGGTCATGATGGTGGCCGGGTTCGAGTTGACCAGCGCCACCTCGTAGCCCTCTTCCATCAGGGCCTTACACGCCTGCGTGCCGGAGTAGTCGAACTCGCAGGCCTGCCCGATCACGATCGGACCGGAGCCGATGATCAGGATCTTGTGCAGGTCATCGCGCCTGGGCATGCGTCCTCCTACTGTGACGATCGGATTGCGCGCGCGTACGCACGGCTTCATGTACGTGTCGGCGGGCGGGGCCATCGGCGGATGCCCCGCCGCCTCACAAAGAAAGGCCCGCCCGGAGGCGGGTCTGTTGTCAGCGCGTGGCGCTGGCGACTTGCTTCATGTTATCGATGAAGACATCGAAGAGATAGTGCGAGTCGTGCGGCCCAGGTCCCGCCTCCGGATGGTACTGCACGGAGAAGATCGGCAGCTCGGTGTGCCGGATGCCCTCGAGCGAGCCATCGTTGAGGTTGATGTGCGTGACCTCGACCTCGTCGGGCAGGCTGTCGGGGTCCACGCAGTAGCCGTGGTTCTGCGTGGTGATCTCGATCGAGCCGGTCTCCAACCGCTTGACCGGATGGTTGCAGCCGCGGTGGCCGAACTTGAGCTTGTAGGTGACGCCACCGTAGGCGTGGCCGAGGAGCTGCTGCCCGAGGCAGATGCCGAACATCGGCAGCTCCGGGCGCATCAGCTTCCTGACCTCGTCGATCACGTAGCCGAGCGCGGCCGGGTCGCCAGGGCCGTTGGAAATGACGATCCCGTCCGGGTCCCACGCCAGAATCTTCTCAGCGGGGGTCGTGCAGGGCGTCACGATGACCTCACAGCGGCGCTGGACCAGGTGCCGGAGGGTATTCTGCTTGATGCCGCAGTCGATGACCACCACGCGGAAGCCGAACCAGAGCTCATCGACCTCCATGTAGCCCAAAGGCGAGATGCCGGTGCCGCCAAAGGGCATGAAAGCGCGGGGGAAGTCGGTATCCTCGTCGTCGTTGATGTATCCCTTCGGGCCCCAGCGGCGCGGGCGGTCGTGGATGACCTCCTTGACAAGGTCGCGGCCCTCCAGCGGAGCAAGCTCGCCCGCACGCTTTACCAGCGACTCGGGGTCGAGGTCCTCGGTGGAGATGATGCCCATCTTCCAGCCCTTGTCCCGCAGGTGTGCGGTGAGTCTGCGCGTGTCGATGTTGGAGATACCGACGATGCCGTGTTCGCGGAGGTAGTCACCGAGGCCGCGATCGGCGCGCCAGTTGGAGGCGTGCTCGTTGTACTCGCGGACCACGAAGCCCTCGACCCACGGGCGCCACGACTCCATATCCTGGGGGTTGATGCCGTAGTTGCCGATCTCGGGGTAGGTCATTGTGACGATCTGACCGCGGTAGGAGGGGTCGGTCAGAACTTCCTGGTAGCCGACCATGCCGGTGTTAAAGCAGATCTCACCGTCGGCCTCGCCCTCCGCGCCGAAGTTGTACCCGTGAAAGACCGTGCCGTCCGCCAGCGCCAGTACGGCGGGCCGCCTGTCGCGAGACATTGACTCACCTCTGGAGTTTTGTTGCCGGGGCGCGCCTGCATCGTGCCCGCCCTTCGGCGCATTATGCCACAAGCGCGAATGCGATGCAATTGAGCGGACAATGACCCCTCTGCGCCGCGCTGCGGGCAATCTCGCGGCAGCGTCGCACTCGCGCCATCGGAGGCCGACGGACTTCGTGCACGACAAGTCTGGGAGGAGGCGGAACACCTCTACCGGAAAGAGAGTCTAACCTATCGCGTACCCAAACATCAGCCTCCGCGGGGGGCAGAACGGGGCAGTGATACTGTGACCAGACTCACCATCGCAGCCTGCATCGCAGCAATCGTCGTGGCGGCCGGAGCGGCCGTCGCCCAGAACTCGACAAGCATCGTCATCGGTGGCGAGATAGTCGCTCACATACGCACGGGCGGGCCCTACGGCTCAATCTATCAGCGCCAGGCGGCGATCGACCAGCGCATCACGAACGCGATCAGCAACGAACTGAAGAACATCTTCGTGATGAACGAGAACCACCCCGAACTCGATGGCCCGAAGCTCACGATCGCTCAGGCCAACGATCTCTGGACGCTGAGCATCGGCAACCAGATGCTCATCCAGGCCTATCCGGCAGACGCGAACGGATCGGGCACTACGACCAAGGCGCTCATCTATCAGTGGAAGGAGAACTTCTTCCGCGCTCTCCCATTGGCGCCATCTCCGAAGGACGTGCCCCCGTGGTGGACCGAGCGCCATCCCGAGGCGGCTGCGAGCTTCGAGCCCAAGCCTCACGGCATGCCCGACCAGGACCTCTCGCTGGTGCGCGAGGTCGCGCTGATCTTCCAGTCGGCCCGCGACATGGCCGAGGCGGACTTCGAGGCACTGCTGCCGGCGATGGAGCAGTCGGTTATCCAACTCGTATGGACCTACCGGCACCCGGCCTGCGGCCCGGCACCGATCACCGAGAACATCCGGGCGAAATCCGCGCTCAAGCGTGCACGCGGGCTGGTTGACGCGCAGTACCGCGCGGAGAAGTGGTGGATGTCCGGGCTGACGATCAAGAAACTTCGGCTGGAAATGCGGATGCCCCCGGGCATCGGCCCCGTCCCCGAGCAGCGTGATCTGCCTGACTTCACGGCGCCGACCGGACCCCAACCGGGTCCGGTCGCGCCTGACCCGATTGCCGGCCCGACGACTCCCGACCCCGCACAGCCCGAACCAATCGCCGAGGCGCGGCTGGCCCCGGGCTCGGCGCTGCGCCAGGTGGCGCTCGGTACCGGCCTCGGGCCGAACAACGAGATACTCAATACCGGCCAGGAGTTCGGCGCCGAAATCGGGCAGCTCCTGGTCTACCTGAAGATCGCGGACGCGCGCCCCAACACGATCGTCGGCGTGACCATCGGCCACGGACCGGAGATCGTGGCCCGCCGGCTGGTCCGGGTCAGCGGCGACCGCAACCTGGCGGTCACCTTCTACCCGTCCCGCAGCACCACGTTCTCCACCGGCGACTACAAGGTCCTGCTGACCGTGAACGGCGAAGACGCTGGCGTGATTCCGTTTCGTGTCGGACCTGCAGTGGGTACACTGACAGGGGGATAGGCCCCGCCTGACGCGCGCAGGGGGACGCCCAGCGCCACAACGCGTCTACCGCCCATGGCGACGTGACGCCACCGAAGCAGCCCGGTCCCAGGCCGGGCTCCCTGGCGCCTCTCCGGGACCTGTCCGCGATGGAGGTTCGGAGGTGGCCCGAATGACGGACAAACTCGCCGCACTGAGGCAGTTGCTCGCCGCATCGCGCTACGCGGACACCGACCACCGCGCGACGATTGAGCTGTACCACCTCGACGCGCGCGCGGTCGCGGGTTGGCTCTACTGGAAGCTTTCCCAGCGCCAGTTTGAGGACATTGAGCCGGGCGACATCCGCCGCATGCGCGTACTCCCCAATGACAACGCCCTGCTGATCACGGGCGAACCCGCCGCGCTCGACCGCCTGCAGGTGCTCATCGAGAGCCTCGACGTCCCCCATGCCGCCACGATCTCCCTCGCCTGCGTGGCCGTGGAGAGCACCCAGCCACAGCGCCTGCTCTGCCAACCGCGTGTGCCGAACATCATCGAGCGCCCCGATGGCACTCGCCTCGACCTCAGCCGCGACCAGCTCGACGTGGGCAAGCTCTGCCCGGTGGCGCCGGAATACGCCGACGAGTGCATCGTGGTAGTGAACCCCTACGTGGACCCGGACGAACTCGGCCGAATGATCGAGGACGGCACGGCGGAGATGCCGTGGGAGCCGCGCTTCGCCGAACACAAGGGCCTCGGCGGCACGGTCACCTTCCAGTGCGAGCACACGATGCCATCGGGTCAGCCGGGGTTGCGCCTCGCGGCGCTGGTGGGCACGAACGGGCTGATGACCGTGCAGGTGAGCCTTCGCTGCGCGGGCGACAACCGGCCGTCAAGCTCCGCCACGGTGCAGTACGTGGCATTCCCCGGACAGACGGTGGCGGTGGGAGTAATCCCGGCAAGGGCCACCGTGTCATCGACGACAGTGCTGCTGGTGACGGCGGACACGGTCGATCGTTCGGCGCGTCGCAAGGCGCACCAGCACGCCCGCGACTACGCCAAGCGCCTGCGCCGCACACCTGTCCCGCATGTGGGCTGACCGCTACTGCGCCATCTCGCCCTCGATCATGTTGCCGAACGACTGCACGTTCTCGTTTGCGTAGACGTTGAGGCTCTCTCCGGTCGCGTCGCGGACAGCATTCATCGCGTTGATGAAGTCCGTACTTGAGCGGATGATCATCCCGGACTGCATCAGCCCCTCATCATCCGCAGCGGCGTCCGCCACGACGTTGCCCGCGATCACGCCGTTGCGGCAACCGGCGGTGAAGAGCATCCCGGCGGTATCCTGGCCGGCGGGCGCGTCGTGCTGGCCATTGTCGATGTTCACGTTCCCGACCCACGTGCAATCGGTGACCCCGCAGCCACCCATCCCGTAGGCGAGGTTCGCGCGCGCGATGTTGCCGGTCACGGCGACACCGCCGACCTGCCCCTGCCGGGCGCCGTCGGCGGTCTGCTGGATGGTCTCCGACCAGATCCCCACGCCGCATTCCGCCGTGATGTTCCCGTTGAGCACGACATCGGCGCGCGTCGGCTGGCGCCCGAAGAACAGGCCCACGCCGTTACCCTTGAGGTTCATGCCATCATCCACGCCGGTGACGATGTTCCCGGCGCACACGATGTCAACGCCGCCATTGCACTCCATGCCGGCCTCCAGCGCGCGATCGATCCGGTTCGCCGTCACGAAGACGTAGCGTGGCCCATGCAGCTTGATCGCGGTGTCGCACATGTGGTTGTAGAGGTGGTTGCCGGAGATCGTCACGTTCGCGGGACCGTTCGTAAGCTTCTCCGCTCCGACGCCGCTCAGGTAGATCCCGCACCAGCGGTTCGAGTCGAGGGTGCTGTCGGTGACCCACAAGTCGTGTGTGGTGTCGCCCGCTCCCTTGATGAAGACGCCGTTGTGGTTGCGGCGGATCGTCGCGCCCGTGACGCGGCAGTTGCGGCAGTCCAGCATGGTAATCGCGCTGGCCCCACAGTCCTCGATGGTGACGCCCGAGATCACCGCGTCATCGACGTTCGCCAGCAGGATCCCCGTTGCGAGGCGCACGCGCGAGCGTTCGGTGACGATGCGCAGGTCCTGCACGCGGATGCCGCGGTTACCGTCGAGACTCGCGTTCTTGATGGCTGCTCCGTGGCGCCATGCGGGCTCAAAGGTGATGACCACGTCCGATGCTGCGCCGAAGGCGTTTTGCTCGGCAAAGAACGCGTCGAGTTCAGCCCCGGCACGGATCACCGATGCGTCACCGGCACCGCGCAGTGTCACGTTGTCGGGGAGCAGGATTGTCCGAGCGATGCGATGCTCGCCGGCGGGGACGTAGACCTCTCCCCCGCCCGGCGGAAGCGCTTCCACGGCGGCACTGATGCTGTCGTAGTCGCCGGCGTTGATCGTCGAGAGAGGTGCGCCGGTGCAGACGCCGCAGGCTGCGAGCAGCAGTGCCGACAGTGAGAGAGCCAGCGCGTGGTGACGCGTCGCGGGTATGGTCATCATCACTCCTCCACCTCCATCACGACCCGGAAGCCGATGGCGCGGTGTCTGGCGTGCGGCGTCCAGCAGTTGCGTGCAGTCGATGAGTAGCGGTCGGTGCGCAGGCAGTTCATGCCCACCGGGCCCAGCCAGCAGCCGCCGCGGGCGACCTTCCCGCCCGTGCCCAGCCTGTTGCTGCTGGCCTCCGGTCCCGTCGGGTCACGCTCGAGGCTGCCGGCGTAGGCGTCATTGGCGTACCAGTCGCCTACCCACTCGTAGACGTTACCGAGAATGTCGTGCAGGCCCCAGGGGTTCGGCGCGAGCTGCCCCACCGGCATCGGCGCCGAGCAGGACTCCGGCGTCCAGGCATACTCGGCAAGAGGATCGGGGGCGCCGCCGAAAAAGTAGGTCGTCGTGGTACCCGCCCGGCAGGCGTACTCCCACTCGGCCTCGGTCGGCAAGCGATAGACGCGCCCTTCTCGCTCGCTGAGCAATGCGCAGAAGCGCGCGGCATCAAACCACGAAACCGAGTCGACCGGGCGGTCTGCGGCGTCGTAGGCAAGCCAGCTCGGATTGAAGCCCGCAACGGCTTCGAACTGCTCCTGGGTCACTTCGCACACGCCGAGCCAGAAGTCGCGCGAGATGGTCACCGGGTGCGGGGGGGCATCGTTGAAGTCCGCGCCGCTGCCCATCGTGAACGAGCCAGCGGGGATACGCACGAAGGTCATGCCGAGGCTGTTGGTTGCCGTCGGCAGCTCTTCTGCGAGAGCGCAGCCCGCGTGCACAGCGCAGGCGAGGATGAGCAGGCGCAGCCAGCGAGGGGTTTGTCCGGCCATGGGACTCCCTCCATCCTGGATGTGGCGGTGTGGGACGAATTGCGTCTCGCGCGGGCCGCCTACAGCCGCTCCTCGGCGTAGCGGTTGAGGATCAGCGAGACGATGCCGCAGACTGCAAAGACCGCTGCGAAGACTCCGAAGGTCAGCGTCACGCCCTCGACCTGCAGACCGAGGAGGCTGCCTGCAACCGCCGCAACCACCACGCCTGCATCGCGCCAGGTGAACATCGCCCCGTAGACCAGCGGCCGGCGCTTCTGATCGGCCGACCCGCCAATCAGCGCCGTGCTGACCACCGGCACCGCCCCGTTGAGCAGCCCCAGCATCAGCGCCGTCACCGCGAGCGCTATCGGGTTGGTCCACAGCAGCGGGACGGCCATCCCCAGCGCGCCGCCGAAGAAGCCTATCGCGAGGACGGTCCCGTGTCCCATGCGTTCGCTCAGCAGCCCCGAAGAGAGACTGAGCACGAAGCGCGCGAAGGGGTAGAAGGCGGTCGCGATCCACAGCCATTGGGCGCCGTGGGCGTTCTCCACGTAGTCGGTGAAGCTGCCCAGCACGAAGCCGAACGCCAGCGAAGCCGCGAAGAGCAGGAAGGCCGCGATGCGCGCTTTGGTCCGCGACATGATCTCGACGAGCGCCGCCCAGGTGGGCATCTCCGGCAGTGGCTCAGGCCGGCGCGGGAGTGAGAGTATGATCCCGTAGCCGACCAGCGTCAGAATCGTGGCGGCGTCGTAGACCAGCCACGGGAGCCCGACCGACTGGCCGAGGCCGAAGACCGCGCCGAGGACCACTACGCCGAGCGCCCAACCCGCATGCGTCGCGCCGTAGAGCACGCCCATGCCCGTCCCGTGCTTCTTCGCGCGGTCGGCCAGGGAGAGTATCTGCAGCGTGGTGCCCATCCACATCGCCGCTCCGCCCCAGCCCCAGACCGCGGCGGCGGCGAGGGCCAGTGGGTAGCTCGGGACGAAGTAGAGCCCCAGCATCGCGAGGGGGAAGAGGATGTAAGCCGCGCCACCGACGATCGAGCACTTCCACTGCGGCCAGTCGCGCAGCAGGTAGACGTTGCCGAGGCGGAAGATGGTCATCGAAGCGTAGACGGTGGCGATCACGAGAGCGCGCTGAAGCTGGCTCCAGTCGGTGAACTCTTCCAAGTAGGGCAGCAGGAATGCCTGCTGCGCCCCCGCGCCCATGAAGATGAAGAAAAACGCGCTCGAGAGCAGCAGCACATGCGAGCGCGTGGTGAGACCGGAAGACTCGTTGGGTGAATGCTCGGACATCTGATCTCCTCGGATCATCGGGAACCGTTCGTCCAGAATCGAGAACCGGGAACGACAGCCGTCGCTGTCGCCCCGGTTCGCTCGTGGCTCATCCGTCACTCGCGTCTCGTCTTACTCCAGCACAATCCATCCGCGGGCCATCGGATCGGCGTGGGCCCTGATCGACGCGAACCACGCCGAGATCTCGCTCGGACTGCCCTGCACGTTACGCACGAAGTTGATCGGCAGCAGTTGATCGTGCGCGGGATCGACGCCAAGCTCGCTCAGTGGCAGGCGCAACTCGGCGGTCCAGCGGTCAGGCTGCACCTTCGTGGCCCAGTCGGCGTCGAAGTCGTGCGCGAGCGCCTCGGCGTAGGTCTGCTCCTCGCGCTGCCGCCACTGGTCGAAGAACGCGCCCGCGGCGTTGATGATGAACTGCCCGTACTCGTAGCTGTCGCGCTCGGGGTTCATGAATATCTCCACGGAGTCGTCCTTCCACGTGGAGCCGTCGCGCGGCGCCGCCAGCGTCACCAGGTTCGACGTGTCCTGCACACACTCCAGCGCCACGTAGAGGTCCGCCCCGTCGTGTACCACGCGGGCGCGGGTGAGGTACTGCGCGGTGCTCGAGCCGCCCCAGGTGATGAAGTCCGTCAGCACATCCGCACGGTCCCAGAGCGCCTCGCTCAACTCGCCGTCGATGTTCGGCGGCTCCTCGGCGCGGATTGCAGTGCCGACCTTCGTCGCCATCGCACGGACCTGCTCGACCATCAGCGTGTAGCGTTCGGCGGCCGCCGGCGACATGCCCTCCGGCTCGCCGAACAGCCGCGTGATCTGCGCGTCGATGTTCGCCCGGAGGGTCGCGGCGTCGATCGTGCCGCTCGCGCGCGCGCGGTCGAGCTCGACGCTGGTGACCTGCGCGGCGGCCCAGCGTAGCGACTTCGTGATCCCGCCGGCCTTGAGCGGCGTAATCCACGACTGCTTGGGCGGGTAGAAGGCGATCGGGTCATCGCCCACGCGCTCTTGCATGAATGCATCAACGTCCACCGCGCTGATCTGCGAGGCCATCTCTTGCATGGCCTGCGCGACGTCGGTCAGCGACGCGCCCTCTTCCACGAGGTCCTCGACCTCGTAGCTGGCCCAGTAGTTGCCCGCCAGCACGCGCGTGACGTCGAAGGTCTTCGAGAAGAACTCGATGCGCTCGAGGACGATCTCCTCCTGCGCCACGTCGCGGGCCTGCTGGAGGTAGTCGCTCATCTGCGCGATGGTCTCCGGCGGGAATATCTGGAACTGCTGCGGGTCGGCGGCGAGGCGGTAGGCCCAGTGGCCGCGACCGAAGTTGTTCTCACGCCATGACTCCTCGGCCAGCGCGAAGTAGGCCTTCATCGGCTCGGCGGCCTCGCGGAACATGCGCTCGTTCCAGTCATCGGTGACCGCGTCCACGTCCACATTTGGGTCCCAGAGGATGCGCGACATCACGTAGAGCTTGTGCCCGTCGAGGCCCCAGTTGGGGTAGACCTCGGCGTAGAAACCGCGCACGCCCTGCTTCACCGCGTCCTTGATCGCGTCCTGGAAAAGGTGGTTGTAGATGCGCGGGACCGCGAAGCCCATCCCGTAGGCGTAGTCGTAGATGCCCATCTGCTCGGTCACCGCCGACCAGCGCCGCAGCATCTCCTGGTCCTGCCGCCGGAAGACCGGGTCCCAGTAGTCCGCGCGGTTGCTGGTCAGGTAGGGGATGATGTTCCGATGGAGCTGCATCCCCTTCGGCGGCAGGATCACCGCCGAGTACGCGAGGCAGCCGAGCATCTTGTCCGGGTGGTCGCGCTCGAGATCGGCCGCGACATTGTTGAGCCAGGTGTAGTACTGCACCGAACGCTCGCCGGAGAAGCCGTGCCACTCGGCGAGAGGGCGGTGGATCTTCAGGCAGCCCTCGCAGTCGCAGTAGCCGTGGCCGTCGTTGATGCCGTAGGAGAAGCTCTCGGCCATCGGGTTGGCGTCGAAGTATTCGCGCGCGACCTGCGCGGCGTGCGCGGTTCCGCCCGGATCGCTCATGCAGGGCTGCCATCCGTGATCCTCCACGCCGGGACGGTAGCGGGCGTCGCCGTGCTGGGGGAAGTACTCGGGGTGCTCATCGTAAAGCTCGGGTGGGAACACCTTCAGCAGGTTGTGGTGGAAGTGGTAGCGCCCGTGGATACGCTGGCGGAGGCTCCAGTCGCCGCCGTAGCTCGCGCCGCTCCAGAGCCGCGAGAGCACCGCGGGCGAGTAGATCTTGCGCATCGGCGCGACGGTGATAAGATCGCGCGCGGGCACGTCCTCTCCAAGCGGCCCGGGGATCAGCCAGCGCGCGCCGACGTGATCCTCGAGGAACTGGCAGACCGCCCAGAAGGTCGCCCAGGGGCTTGCGCCCGCGAGCATCACTGCGTCCTCCTGCACGATCACGGCGAAGGCGTCACGGTCCAGGCCGTAGCGGTCGGTGCCGAGCGCGGCCTTGACCGGCGAGCACATGCCGACGTAGATAGGATCACCCATCGCGGGCTCGTATGCGTCCTCGGAGACGGCGGCGAAGTCGCGCCCGGTGGACAGCTTCAGGCACCTGCCGAGGTCCTGCCAGGCCTTTGCGGCCTCGCCGGCCGCGCCGGTCTCGTAGACGATGACCGCCTGCCGGTCACCGTCCAGAACTGTGAAGTCGGCCGCGAAGCAGGCGCCTGCGGCGATCAGAATACTCAAGCTGATGGCGACGGTGCGCATGGGCGTTCACCTCGGAGATGGAGTCTGGCGCGCGCGAGAGAATTCGCCGCGGCCGGGGCGTGGGCCTCCTCGCCAGGGCTTGCTACTGTGTGTCCTGAGCCTCACACGCCGCCTGGTGGTCGGCGATGACCTGCTTCACCGCGTCGAAGTCCGGATTGTCGGGGGCCTTGTCGAGGCAGTAGGTGACCATCCCCTCGACCTTCCCCTCGCGCACCAGCTCCAACACCATCGCAACCTTCGCCGCGATGCGCTCGGAGGTCGCGTCGGCCTGGTTGCGCTTCTCAAACGCCCCGCGCTGTCCTGAGGGCATCACGATCAGGGGAAGATGAAACTGCCCGTGGCCTTCCGTCGGTGGCGTCGCGACTGCGGTGAACTGCCCCTGCGCATCGCTCTCCCACGCGCCTTCCTCGTCCATCGCGCGCAGCTCAAGACCGGTCGCCGTCACGTCGGGGAAGGCCGCCGTGACGCCGAAGTTGCCGACGCCCTTGCGGTCGAAGACGCCCAGTGCGATCGTGACCTCCTCGCGCCCGGCGACGTGCTCGCTCAGATCGATCTCAGCCACGCCCTCGTCGGCCCCCGCCACGTCCTGCTCCCACGCGACTTCGCCATCCACGCGCACCTGCATGAAGTGATAGCCCTCAGTCGGGCCGGGGAAGTCGTCCTCGTAGCTGATTGTGAGTGAGGCGTTGTCAGCATCGGTGACGCGGGTGGTCTGCGTGAGGAAGCCGCGGTCGCCCGCGATCGATGGGGCGTCCCACGGGTAGCTGATCACCCCGTGCGAGGCGATTGCGTAGTCATCGTGCAGGAAGGGCAGCACCTGCTCGATGGCCTCCCGGTCGCGTGGGTAGGCGGCGACCACACCGTCCACCAGCGGCCCGAGCAGCTCCGCGAAGCGCGGGCCGATCTGATTGTAGTACATCAGCGGGTAGAACTTGATCTCCGGGTTGATCGCGCGTCCGGCGTCGATCATCGCCTCGATAGACTCGGGCGTGAACCAGTTCGGGTTGACGTTGCCCCAGAAGTCGTCGATCACGTAGCCGACAAGGTTGGCATACTCCAGCGAAAGCTTCGCGGTCTCCTCCGCCCAGCGCACGTAGTCGAGGCGGAAGGGCTCCGAGTAGGGGAACTGGGGATGTGTGGCGGCGGTCTCCGAGGGCGGCACGAGATAGACCCAGACGGTGATCCCGGCCTTCTCGGCCATCGGCAGGAAGGTGCGCAGGTCCTCCCAGTCATTCGGGCTGTGCCAGATCAGCCACATGTACGTGTTCGCACCGAGCTCGGTGAGCCGCTCGACCATCAGCTCACAGTCCACGTGCTCGCCGGCGCGCAGTTCGGCGTCGTAGTCGCCGATGAACGGGGGCGGCTGCGCGTGGGCCATCCCTGCGCCGAGCGCCGTCAACGCCACACACACCGCGATGAGCTTCATGAGCCGGTCGCCTCCCAAGCAGCCGAGTGCCTCGAATGCACGATTCGCTGTCGGAAGCCCACTCGCCTCCCGCGAGGTGCCGCGGGGGGTGCGGGCGAAGACTCAGGTGATGCGAATGCCGCCGAGGAGATGAGCTGAGTGGGCAGCTTCTACACAAACGTGACGCTGCGCGGGCCGGAGCAGCCGCAAGTGGCCGAATACCTCGCGAGCCGCAACCGTCAGACGATCGTGTCACCGACGGTCGAGGGCGTTACGGTCGTCTACGACGCCATCACCGAGTCGCAGGACCCGGACACGCTCACGAGCCTCGGGCGCGAACTGTCCGCGCAGCTTGACTGCCCGGCGCTGGCCGCGCTCTGCCACGATGACGACGTGCTCTGGCTGCAGCTCCACGTGGACGGGCGGCTCGTCGATGAGTACGACTCGACGCCCGGCTACTTCGATGGCACGCCCGCGGGCGGCCCGGAGGGCGGGGACGCGGAGGCGTTGTGCGCGGCGTTCGGGGCTGGCGGGCGCGCCGGTGAGGTCGAGGACATCCTGCGCCGCGGTCCGGACTTCGTTGGATACACATTCGCCCCGCAGCGCCACAAGGCGCTCGCGAGTGCGCTGGGCATCCCGCCGGCGCTGGTGACCGCCGGCTATGACTACCTCACGCGCGGCGAGGTCCCGGCGGGCTTCAATCCGGCGCATTTCGTGCACACCGGCCCGCCTCCGCAGCCACTTGCGCAGCCGGCAGGCCCGTGGGGGCCGATGGCCGGGCCGGGCGGTCCAGGCGTACCGGGCGGGCCGCAGGCGAGCCCACCGCCGGGCGTTGGCCACATACACATCGGGCCGACGCCGGGCGCGGGCTGCTGCGGCTGCCTGGTGGCGCCGCTGCTGCTGCCACTCGTGGGCCTCTGGAGCGCCCTCGTCCTCCGCCGCTCAGGCACCATCAACGAGGAGTGAGCCCGCCGCCGTTGCCGTCCCCCATTTCCCGGTTCCCCGCCATCACCGATTGAACCTGACCTCCAGCACGTCCCCGTCCTGCAACTCGTAGTCCTTCCCTTCGAGGCGCATGCAGCCGGCCTCCTTGCAGGCCGCGATCGAGCCCAGCTCGTCGAGCTTCTCACACGCGATGACCTCCGCGCGGATGAAGCCGTCATACAGATCGCTGTGCACCTTCCCCGAGCCCTCGTGCGCCGTCGCGCCCGCTGAGATCGTCCAGCCGCGCGCCTGGTTCTCATTGGCCGTGAAGAATGTGATCACGTCCAGCAGATCGTAGCAGGCGCGTATGAAGCGCTCGCGCGCGAGGCCGTCGAGGTCGTACTCGGCAAGGAACTCCGCCTGCGTCTCCTCGTCGAGCTCCGCCAGCTCCTGCTCCAGCGCCGCCGAGACGGGCATCCACGTGAGCCCCGCCTCCTCCGCAAGCGTGCAGGCGCCGGTGCAAGTCTGCGCGCGCAGGTCCTCGTCGCTCACGTTGAAGACGACCAGCAGCGGCTTGCTGGTCAGGAGGTTGAAGCCACGTAGCATGCGGTCCTCGTCGGGGATGAGTTCCATGTCGCGCACGAGGCGGCCATCGCCGAGCTGCTCCTCGACACGCAGCAGCAGATCGCGCTCGGGACTGGCCTTGTCGCGTGAGGACTTCAGTTCGCTCTCTATGCGCCGGACGCGGCCCTCGACGATCCCCAGGTCGGTGACCGTCATCTCCAGCAGCAGCGCCTCCAGGTCCGCGCCGGGGTCGAGCGCCTCACCGCGATGGTTCATCGAGCCGAAGCCCTGGATCACGAGCGCGAAGGCATCCGCGTCACCGGCGACCTTCGTGAGGCTGTCATCGCGGCGGCTGTGCTCATCGCCGGTGTGCAGCGCCATGAGGTCCACGAAAGTGACCTCCGGCTGCGTCGTCTTCGCGGAGCCGTAGACCTCCGCGACGCGCTCGACGCGTTCGTCAGGCACCTTGACCACCGCCAGGCGCGTTTCAGCCCGGCCCATCTCCGACGGGTCGATCTCGCGTCCGGTCACCACGTTGAAGAGCGTGGTCTTGCCGCTTCCAGGCAGCCCCAGAAACCCAACTTTCATCGCACACGCCTCCCTTGCAGCGGGATCTCAGGTGCGTGAGACGCTGGCTCTCGTCTACTGGAAGGTCACCGCCCAGGCCTCGTCGGCCTCGGCGAAGTCGATCGCGATGCGCGCATGAGTGCCTTCGCCCGTCACCCCCTGCTGGCCTCCTGCGATCTCCCATCCGGCGGGCTGGTAGACGAGGACCGCGCCCGAAGCGCCGGGCGCTCGCGTCGCCACGCCCGACAGCGTCTTCGCCTCCGCGTCCCAGCGCACGTCCGACAGCTCGACGAGGCCCTGCGTCACGTGCATGTCGGTGGCGAGGACCGCGGGCTGCTCCGGCTCGGCCATGATGCGCAGGCAACGGGCGGTCCCGGCGGGCACCTCAACCTCGAAGTCGGCGTCCACCGTGTCCGCGAGCTCCCCGCGCCAGAAGTCCCAGACGAGGTAACGGCGGCCTTCCACGAGCCCGAGTTCGGCCAGTCTCACCGTCTCGGTGATCGGCTCCTCCGACCAGTTCAGCAGCCCGAGGACCTCCCACGCGCCCCACCCCGCGTCGGCGTGGAGGTGCCACTGCCGGGGGTAGTCGCGCCCGTCGACGCCGATGCGGAAGAGGTCGATCGGCCGGGCGGGTGTGTCCGAGGAGGGCAGGATCAGCGGCACCAGCGCAAGCCGCTCGGGCTGCTGCGCCAGCTCGGGCATCCGGTCGGCGAGGAACATCACGCCACCGGTGAGCGCGTGCATCGTCACGCGGCCGATCGCCTCACCCTCGCTCTCGTTGGCATCGCCGACGATCAGCGAATCCGGGTTGTTGAGCCAGAAGCGCCGGTGCATGAACCACTTGCTCGCCAGCTCCAGCGTCTCCACGCCCAGGTGCTCCCAGTTCCCGCCGGCGTTGCCGATGTCGCGCGCGATCCCAATCTCGTTGCAGATCCCCAGGTTCGTGTTCAGCGAGGTCGAGCACGGCCGCAGGACGATCTCCGGGCCGAGCGCCTCGCGTAGGATGCCCATCCCGTGGCGCAGCGTCGGCGCGCCGCCCCAACTGCTGATGAAGTCGGACTTGAGGTAGGTGATCCCGTAGTCGTGCATGAGGCCCGCGAAGTCGCGCAAGTAGGCCTCCCCCGGCTCCGTCCACGGGTCGATCTGGTAGGTCGCGCCATGCGGCGGCCAGTGCCAGCGCTCACCGAAGACCTTCGGGGCGCCGTCGGGTCCGCTGATGAGCGCTTCCGGGTGTTCGCCGAAGAGCGGGGCGAACTCCGAGACGATCGACGGCGCCGCCCACAGGCCGAGTTCGAAGCCCATCTCCCCCAGCCGCTCGCGCAGCCACGGCATCCCATGCGGGAACTTCTCGTTCGTGACCCAGTTGCCGCAGATGTCCCGATCCTGCCAGCCGTGGTCGGGCTGGATGAGCGTCACGCCGTAGGGTAGGAAGTGCCGCGCGATCACCTCGGCGTCCGCGAGGATCGTGTCCTCGGTCATCGTCAGGCGGTAGCCGTACCAGGAGATCCAGCCGCAGGGGAGGCGGTCGGGGATCGGCGGGTTCACGTGCGCGTTCACCGCGTCGGCGTAGCGCTCAAGGGCCTCGAAGGGCGAGGGGCGGCAGTCCAGCAGGATCGGGTCGAGCGCGTGGGTCTCCCCCGCCTCCAGCGCGATCGCCGTCGAGGTGGTCGCCTCAACCGCGACCTGCCCATCGGCGGGAACGACCGCGATGGCGTTGTCATGCTCGAAGGAGAGGTCGGCACAGACGAAGGCGAGCTGCGCGAGCGGGTTCCAGAGCGCGCAGATGCCCCGGCAGTCGCGGCGGGCGTCGAGCCGCGCCACGTGCGTACCGCCCTGGCCGCCGCTGTCCACGTAGACGGTCGGGCAGTCGTCGCCGGAGCCGATCTCGCCGAGGGCCAGCCGAGCCGACCCGAGGGGCACGATGCCCGCCACCCGCGCAGGACGCTCGCCGAGGTTCGTGAGCGCGGTTGCGACGACGACCTGCGTTCCGTCGAGGCCAATACGCGCAACTTGTTCGAGGCGCAGCGCGCCCGCCCGCTCATACGTGAGCGCCAGCGCAGCCCCGTCCTCGCTCAGACGCGCCTGCACGGCCCAGCCCTCGGCGTGCGCGCCATCGAGTGTCAGCCGGGGGACGGCGCACTGCAACTCAGCGTCCGAGCCGGGCCAGCGGACCAGCAGAGCGTCGTCGGTCACGGTCACCGTCACGGAGGGGCCCGTCAGTGAGGAAACGTCAGCGGAGGCTGCCATCGATGACACCACCAGGGCCAGCGTCATGATTGCGGGCGAGGATGCTGCGCGCATGGGTGACCACCTCTCCCGGCCAGAGTGTGCTGCTGTCACGCAATTCGGCGGGAGCACACACAGTTCCTCCGAAGGCCACGGTGAGGAGTTCGACCTACCCGTGCGACGGGCGTCCCGCCCGTCGGTCGTTGCCGTTGCAGTCGCGAACAACGTGCGGACGGGGGCGTCCGCACCACGTCGCCGTCCTCCTGCCTATTCCATGTTCTCCGTTCCCCGCCGTTACCGGCTGAAGCGGATGTCGAGGTAGTCGCCATCCTCGGTGAGGTAGTCGCGACCCTCCAGCCGGATCACCCCGGCCTGGCGGCAGGCGGCGAAGGAGCCCAGCTCGTCGAGCTTGGCGAAGGGCGAGATCTCCGCGCGGATGAAGCCGTCGTAGATGTCCGAGTGGATCTTCCCGCCGGCGTCGCGCACAGTCCTCTTGCCCTCGATCGTCCAGCCGTGCGCTTCCTTGTGATCGCCGGTGAAGAACGTGATGACGCCGAGCAGGTCGTAGCAGGCGCGGATGAAGCGGTCGCGCGCGGGCCGCTCCAGGCCGTAGTCGGCGAGGAAGGCGTCGCGCATCTCCTCATCGAGCGCGGCGATCTCCTGCTCCAGCGTGGCCGCGATGATCTCGTACTGCAGCCCCATCGACTCCGCGACCTTCGCGGCTCCCCGGCAGCGCGCACCTTCGAGGTCGTCCTCGGCGACGTTGAGCACCACCAGCAGCGGCTTGCTCGTGAGCAGGCTGAAGCCGCGGAGGATCAGCGCCTCTTCGTGGCTCATCTCAAAGTCGGCGACCAGCTTCCCCTCGCCAAGGTGCTCGGCGACGCGCTGGAGCACCACTCGCTCGGCGCTGCTCTTGTCGCGCGCCGACTTCATCTCCGCCTCGATGCGCTCAAGGCGGCCCTCGACGACGGTCAGGTCGGTGATCGTCATCTCCAGCAGCAGCGACTCGAGGTCGCCCGCAGGGCCCAGCGGCTTACCCTCGGCGTCGAACTCGCCGAAGCACTGGATCACCAGCGCGAGGGCGGCCGCATCGCCAACGAGCTTCATCAGGCTGTCGCACTGGCCGCCGGCACCGTTGTCGCGGTGGAGGGGCGCAAGGTCCACGAAGGTCATCTCGGGCTGGATGATCTCCTCCGACCGAAGTATCTCGGCGAGCCTGTGCAGGCGGTCATCCGGGACCCTCACGACCGCCACCGGACTCATCGGCCTCCCGGGCTGGTCGGCATCGGGCTGGCGGCCGGTCACGACGTTGAACAGTGTGGTCTTCCCGCTGCCGGGGAAGCCAAGGAATCCTACCTTCATGGGTCACCTGTCCTGTCGGTGTAGCGCGTTGATGTGGCGGCGGGAACAACAACGGTTGCAGGATGGAAGGGACGCAAGGGATAACGGCAGGGCCGTTGCCCTTCATCCTGTCCATTCTGTGCATCCTGTAGAACCGCCGTTCGTGACGGGTCAGACAACGAGGCCCGGCAGGAGCGTGCGTAGTTGTGCGGCGGCAACCGGCCCCTCACGCAGCACGCGGGGCGGGTCGCTGCTCAGATCGAGGACCGTCGAGGCGGCGCCTCCGGGGCATGGTCCGCGTCTGTGTCCGCGGCCACCGTCGATCACGACCGCAACGTGGCGCAGCAGCTCATCGGGTAGATCGGCGACTTCACACGCGGGCGGGTCGCCGGAGATGTTCGCACTTGTGACGGCCAGCGCTCCCCCGGCCGCGCGCAGAATCGCCTCCGCGACCGCGCTGTCCGGCTGGCGCAGGCCCACCGTGGCGCCTCCGGCCGTGACCTCGCGCGGGATCCGCGTTGATGTTGCGACGATCACCGTCAGCGCGCCCGGCCACCAGCGCCGCAGCAGCTCTTCATGCGCCTCCAGTTCCCCCGGCACGAGCCGCTCGGCGTCCTCCGCAGAAGCCACGAGCACCGGCAGCGCCATCTCCGCCGGCCTGTGCTTGGCGTCGAAGATCGCCCTGATGGCCTCGGGCCGCTGCAGCGACGCCGCCAGCCCGTAGACGGTGTCCGTCGGCATCACCACCAGCCCGCCGGCGGCGAGGGCTTCGGCCGCCTCCGAGGCAGCCGCGTCGATGCCCGACTGTGAGACGCTCACGACGCGCGGGCCGTTCACCGCTCACCGATCCCCACCACGGCGGCGACCACGCGGTCGATCTTGCCGAGGTCCTTGCGGATGATGATCTCGCGCGCCCTGAGCGCCTCGCGCATTAGCTCCGCGACCTGCGTCGCCTGGCCCTCCCCCACCTCGAACGCCACGGCCTGCAGCCGCGGCAGCGACGTGCACTGCTCCACGATCGCGCGGTACGAGCCGATCCCGTCGGGCTCAGTGTCCACCAGCGCCTCGCGCGGCTCATGCTTGACGATCTCGGGCATCAGCGCCTCAAACTCGTCCGCGCGGATGTAGGGCGGATTGCTGACGACCATCTCCACGCGTTGCACCCACGCCTCGTCGAGTGCGGGATCGAGCCATCGGCCCTGCGCGAGTGTCACGCGCGAGTCGAGCGCGTGCCGGCGCACGTTCTCTGCAGCCAGCGCCAGCGCGTCTTCGGAGCTGTCCGTCGCCAGCACCTCAAGGCCCTCGACCTCCGCGGCGAGCGTCACGGCGATCACGCCGCTGCCGGTGCCGACGTCCACCGCAACGCGCAGCCCGAGTTCCTCGATCAGCTCCAGCGACACGTCCACGAGCGCCTCGGTATCGGGGCGCGGGATCAGCGCGCGGGGGTCGCAGACGAACTCACGACCGTAGAAGCCCGTGCTGCCGAGGAGGTACTGCAGCGGCTCGCGCCGGGCGCGGCAGGTGACCAGCGTGTCGAAGGCAGCCAGTTCGTCGCCGGTGAGCATTCGCTCCTGCTGCATCGCGAGCTGCGACAGGCGCAGTCGCAGCACGTGCGCGGCGAGCGCGCGGGCGTCGAACTCAGCCTCAGGCACACCGGCCTCATCGAGGCGGGTGCGCGCGTCATTGATGGCATCTCTGAGCTTCATGGGGGGGCCGCGTCAGAGCGTCTCGGTGAGCTGCGCGAGGCGCTGCTGTCGCTCGTCCTCGGCGAGGGCATCCAGGAGCGGGTCGATCGCGCCGGTCATGATCTCCGGCAGGTTGTGCATCGTCAGTCCGACCCGGTGGTCGGTCACCCGGTCCTGGGGGAAGTTGTAGGTGCGCACCTTCTCCGAGCGATCGCCGCTCTTGACGGCCGCCCGGCGTTGCGCGTCAATCTCCTCCGTCTGCTTGCGTTGCTCATGCTCATAGAGCCGCGCGCGCAGCACCGTGAGCGCCTTCTCCCGGTTCTGCATCTGTGAGCGCTCGTCGCGTGAGGCGGCGGCGATGCCCGTCGGCTCATGCGTCACGCGCACCGCGGTCTCATTCTTCTGCATGCTCTGCCCGCCGGGGCCGCCCGCGCGGAAGGTGTCCCAGCGCAGGTCCCCGGGGTTCAACGCGATGTCAACGTCCTTCGCCTCGGGCAGCACCGCCACGGTCGCGGCGGACGTGTGAATGCGCCCCTGCGACTCAGTGGCCGGCACCCGCTGCACGCGGTGCACGCCGGACTCATGCTTGAGCCGGCCGAACGCCCCCTGCCCCTCGGCGCGGAAGATGACTTCCTTGTACCCCCCCATCGCGCCCTCACTCACGGAGATGACGTCCACGCTCCATCCGTGCTTGAGGACAAACTGCTCGTACATCGTGAAGAGGTCGCCGGCGAACAGCGCGGCTTCGTCGCCGCCTGTGCCCGCGCGGATCTCCACGATCGCATTGCGGTTGCGCATCGGGTGAGGCGGCACGAGCAGCAGCAGCAGATCGCTCTGCATCTCCTCGATCGCCGCCTCCGCCTCCGCAAGCTCCAGCTCCAGGAACTCGCGCATCTCCGCGTCCTTCGTGCTCTCCAGCATCGTAGCCGCGTCGTCCCGCGTGCTCAGGTGCTCGCGGTAGCGGGCGAGCTTCTCCATCGCCGGTAGAAGCTCGGAGTGACGAACCGACAGCTCACGCAGTCGCGAGGGGTCACCCAGGACCTCCTGCGTCGTGAGCTGCTGTTCGACGCTATTGTATTCGTCCTCCAGGCACTCAAGCGCCGGTAGAAGCTCCATCATTGCTCTCCAGGACCATCGCTGAATCAGGGCTCGTCTCGGCTACGTCAGGACTGCCTCCGACTCCACGTCTTGGGTTGTCTCGCTTTCGGGCGTCTTCGCGCGGCGGACGATCTCCCCGCCGCGGCCGATGCCGACCACCTCGGGCTCGTCGAAGCTCGCCGGCAGATTGACCTCGGGCGCGACCGCCGCGAGCGCGTAGATCGCGGTCTCGACCTGCTCCTCATCGGCCCGCCGCGTCGTGAGCTTCTGCATGAGCAGCCCCGGTCCGGCGAGCAGCTTCTCCAGCAGCGACCCGCGGTTGCGGCCCGCGAGGTAGATGATCTCGTAGGCGATCCCCGCGATCGGCGGCAGGACGGCCAGCCGCAGCAGCAACCGCAGCCACAGCGTCGGCCAGCCGAGGAAGCAGCCCACGATGATCTTCACGAGGATCACCACGAGCAGGAACGCCGTTCCACAGCGCGGGTGGAGCGGGGAGTTCGCCATCGCCGACGAGACGCTGACCTCGCCGGCATCCTCGAAGGCGTTGATGGTCGCGTGCTCAGCGCCGTGGTACTCGAAGACGCGCCGGACGTAGGGAAGCAGCGAGATCGCGGCGATGTAGCCCGTGATTGCCAGCAGGCGCAGCCCGCCCTCGAAGAGGTTGCGCAGCAGCACCTGGTGGAAGTCGCCGGTGAGTGACTCGACCTTGGCGCCCATGAACCAGTCTACCGCCCACGCGGGCAGGAGCACGAACAGGCCGATCCCGAACGCCATCGCGGGGAGGACGGTCAGCCAGAGCGCCTTCTCACCGAGGCTGCTCTCCTTCGCGTCGGTGGCCGCAATCTCACGCGTCTGCTTCTCGGCCTCGGTCTGCGTGCGATCGGGCTCGCGATGCTGCGCCTCATCCTCGAGCGCTACGTTGCCGGAGAAGGTCAGCGACTCGAGTCCCATCGTCAGCGAATCGACCATCGCGACGTTGCCGCGCAGCAGCGGCCACCTCGCCCAGCCGAAGCGCTGGCTCCACGTGTTGAGGGTGCGCATGCCGATGATGATGCTGCCGTCGATCCGCCGCACCGCCGTGGCGTATGCCGTCTTCGAGCGCATCATCACGCCCTCGAGGACGGCCTGACCACCGTAGAAGTGCTTCTCCTCGCTCATGGCGCCCTTTAAGTGGCCGACCTCAGCCCACGCGGGGCTGAGGTCAGGATAGATGCGGTCGGACGGGGCTACTCCTCGTCCTTGTACTGCTCCTGCAGCCCGTAGCGCTTGATGAACTTCTCGACGCGTCCCTCGGTGTCCATCATCTTCTGCTTGCCGGTGTAGAACGGATGACACTGGCTGCAGGTTTCCACCTTGATCTCGGGTTTGGTCGAGCGCGTCTGGAAGCTCTCGCCGCAGGCGCAGATGACCTTCGTGTCAACGTAATCCGGATGGATGTCAGGCTTCATGTTCTAAGTCCTCCCGACCGCTCCGCGGTCGATGGATATGCGCAACAACCCACGACCCGCATGGTATCCGGGTCGTGGGCATATAATTGTAGCACATGGCGTGCCGAACCGCAACCTGTTTGCGGCGAATGGGTGCATGGGGCGCTGTCAGTCCGTTACCGGCACCGTCAACTCCTCCGCGACTGTGTGCTCGGCGTCCGATGCCTCGAGGCGGAAGACGTAGTCGCCCGGGATCGTGAGGCCCGTCGCCTGCCATGCCGCCCCCTCCTGCGCTTCCAGCGACACCTCCGCGCCCTCCGGCACGGTGACCACGCTCCAGCGGAAGCTCAGCGCATCCCCCTCGACGTCGCGCGCACCGCCGCGCAGCAGCGTCTTCGCATCGCGCACCGTCACGCGCACCGGGATCCGGTTATGCACATCCACCAGCACCGGCGGCTGGTTCCCGGCGAAGACCGGCGCCATCAGCCGCCGCTCGACGCTGTGCGCGCCGTCGCTGACCGTGACCGTGAAAACATACTCGCCCGGCACGGACAGCCCCGAAGCGCGCGTCGTGGCCTGATCGGGCGCCTCGATGCTCGCCGCGGCCCCCTCCGGCTGCGAGACCACGCTCCACGCACTCGCGAGCGCGTCGCCGTCCGGGTCGGTCGCCGCGCAGGAGAGCGTGACGGTGTCCTCCGGCGCGTGCAGGCAGCTCGGCTTCGCCCGCCAAGCGGTGACGGTCGGCGGCAGGTTCACCGCCTCGCGCGGGTAGAGCGTAGAGACACTGTTGGCCGCGAGCGTCAGCCTGCAGACGCCGTCCGCGCCGACCTGCAGCGCACTGCCCTCGGCGTAGGGCCCGGAGCCAACGGTGCGGCTGGTGCCGTAGAGGCCCGGCGGCAGGCCACTGACTGAGACCTCGCGCTCCAGGGGCGGGGTCGCGGTGTTGATGAGCACCACCGTGACCGCGCCATCATCGTCGAAGGCCAGCGCCCGCACGGCTGGATCACTGCAGCCGACCTCGATGCGCACCGCACCCGGTCGCACGTAGTGCAGCACCTGGCGGAACTGCCACCACCGATTGCCGCCGCGGAAACTGTCGCCACTGATCCCCCCAGCGAGGTGCTGGTAGTCCGGGCTGGCGAGGCCGTAGATCTCCCAGTACGAGACGCCGCCGACCGTCAGGTCCTGGTAGAGGTGGTCGATCTTCAGGTTCATGAACTCGGTCTGCGCGGTGGGCAGGCCGCGAGCGAAGGCGAGCTCCCGCAGCTCCGCCAGCCGGTCGGTCGAGCCGTAGAGGTGGTAGCTGATCAGGCCGATCGCGGGCCACAGGTCCGCCTGTCCCTCCAGCCGGCCGATGTAGTTGAGCGCGACGTTCACGTTGATGCTCTCGGGGAACTGGATCGTCGTCGGGAAGCCGCGTTCGCGCAGGCGAGGCACGGTCGCACGGATCATCGCCGCCACCACCGCGGGCGTGAACGCGTTGTGATTGCCCGCCTCGTTGCAGATGCAGTACTGATCGGCAACCACGCCGTGCTCATCGCGCAGGCGCAGCAGCACCGACTCGGCGAACTCCGCATACTCTTCGGGGTCGGCCAGGTACCACGGCGGCACGGAGCCGCTGGAGCCGCCGTCGAAGAACGAGGGGCTCACGTAGATGCTGAAGGGCTCGCCCCGCGCCTCGACCGCTTGCTTGAAGGGCACGATCCAGTCACGGGCGCGCCAATCGAGGGCCTCGAGCGAGAGCGCGTCCCAGTTGATCGAGTGCGGGTCATCGTTGTCGTTGGCCCACTCCCACGCGCGCCGGTCGGGCCGATTGCCCGCGGGCGGCTCGTAGCGCAGGCGCGTGAGGCCGAGGTCCTCGACCGAGCGCTGCAGCACGATCTGTGTGGCGAGCTCGGGCGCGGGCGCCCATGGGGTCGCCTTCCCCCACCCGAGGATCGTCTGGTGCCGGACGGAACTGTCCACGGTCACGACAACGCCCTGCGCGGACGCGCGCGCCCCGCAGCCTCCCGCGAGCAGCAGGGCCAGCGCGGACGCGAACACACAGGTGCGACGCATCACGGTCACCTCGGGTGCGTCAGGTCACGACCGGTTGCGCGTCAGACGCTGAAGATGTCGAACGCGGCCTGCGCGGACTCGATGGTGTCGCCCTTGGGCGTATACTCGTGCGAGACGTAGCCGGTGTAGCCGCTCTCGTCGGTGGCGCGGGCGATCGGCGGGTAGTAGATCTCCTGCGTGTCATCGATGTCAGCCCGGCCGGGGTTGCCGCCGGTGTGGAAGTGCCCGATCCACTCAATGTTCTCCGTGATCGTGCGGATCAGGTCGCCCTCCATGATCTGCATATGGTAGACATCGTAGAGCAGCTTGACCGCGGGCGAATCGACCATCCGGCAGACGTGCACTCCCCACGGGGTGCTGTCGCACTGATAGCCGGCGTGATCGACCTTCGAGTTGAGCAACTCCATGCACAGCGTCACGCCCGCGTCCTCGGCCTCGGGCGCCATGCGCGCCAGGATCTCAGCACAGTACTCCGCGCCCTTGATGTCGGACAGTCCGAAGCGCCGGTTGCCGGGGAAGCAGCAGAGGACCGGCACGTCGTTCTCCGCCGCGATCTTGATCTTCGCGCTGAGTTCGCCGGCGATGCGATCGTGGTTCTCCGGGTTGTTCATGCCATCGCCGAGCGAGTCATGGCCGATGAGCAGCGCGACGTCGAGCCCGTGATCCTTGACCATCGGGATCTGCTCGGGCTGCATCATCTCCATCGCGTCGTAGCCGATCTCCTTCGCGGCGGACATGACCTCCTCGGGCGAGTAGCTGCTTGAGTTGACGAACGACCACCAGACGAGTGCCTGCTTCATCGTAGGGACCTCCTGTTAGCTGTTGAGAACGACAGGCCGGCACAGCGGCTTCGGCGCTAGCGCGCCTCACTCCTCGCGCTGCGCACTCGGAGCGGCCCCTCCAACGGCACGGCTTACTCCACCGGCCACATGTGATGCAGGATGACCTGCACATCGCCGGGGAAGTCGCCGTCGGCTTCGAGCGTGACCGTGTTCTCCCCCGGGCGCAGCCGGAACGCCTCCGCGTTCACGTTCACCGGCTCGCCAGGGACCATCCCGACCGGCCAGAACGTCGCGCCGACCGGACCGTCGAAGCTGATCGCCTGGCCCGGCTCAAGCGTCACCGGCAGCTCCACGCGCGTCCCGTTGATCACCAGCGCGGGGTTCACGAGGTTCATGATGCCCGAGGTGTCGGGGATGGCGCGAATATCGTCGATCGTCAGTTGCACGGTGGCGCCGCGCGAGATGTTGTTGAGGCACAGGACCAGGTATTCCACGCGTGACGGGTCGAAGCCGGCGCTCCCGGCGATGGGGAACGTGTGCAGGCTCCAGCCGTTGAAGTCGATGGTCAGGACCTTCTCCGCGTGCCGCCCCTCCGCGTCCCAGAGCTGCACGCGGATCGCCTCAGCCAGCCCGTCGCCGTTGATCCACAGCCCGAGCCCGGAGTAGCCGGTCAGGTCCAGCAGCGGCTCGAAGCGCTTCCCGATGCCGCTCCAGCCGTTCATCGGTGCGGTGTCCGTGGCGCTCCACAGCAGCGCGCCGTCACCCAACCTCACCTCGTCCGCGGCGGCCAGCTCCTGCGTGACGCCCGCCATCACCGGTCCATTGGCGGTGAGTTCCTTCTGCCCGCCGCGCACGTACTGCTCGAACTGGTTCGTGTCCGATGGCAGCCAAAGCGCCGGATCGTCGAACGCCGCCAGCGTCAGCGCGTTCGGGTCGTCGTAGGCCGCCGCGGCGACCGTCTCGTTCCCGCGCACGATCTCCGCGCCCAGCACCGACGGACCCTCGCTCGCGATCGTCCACGCGTTGCGGTCGCCGTCCAGCACATCAACGCGCCGCGGCTCCTCGTAGACCGCGCGGTAGAGCGCGAACTCGCCGCCATCCTCGTCGAAGAGCCGGAAGTCCTCGCCGGGCGTGAGCATCTGCTCGGCGACCTCGGCCGGCGGGTAGCCCGCCAGTCGCGCGCGCTCGTAGCGCGCCAGCATGTCGAAGGTCTTGCGCGCGAGCGGCAGCGCCTCCAGCGACGCCCGCGAGGCCTCGATGGAGATGGATGCGCCGAGGCCGAGGGCCTTCGCGCGCACGTACTCGATCTGATCGGGACGCACGTCCTTGAACATGTAGTACCAGCCGATGTCCGAGCGCGTCCAGTTCCTCGCCTGGCTGAGGATTCCCGGCCAGCGCTGGTCGAGGTAGCCCTTGATGTCACCGTGGCCGTCCGCCGACGCGCTACGCGGGATGATGTGCCAGCTCAGATTCGTGCCGGTCCCGTTCGAGGTCTGATAGAGCACATCGTGGTCGAACTTGCGATAGTAATCGGTATGCATCTTGTTCAGGTAGTACACCTGATCGTGGTAGGGCTCCCCGGCGCCTTCGCTTGCGTCGAAGTAGACCATGTCGAGGCCGAGAGTGTTGACGCGCTCGGCGAAGTTGGTCGTGAGCTGGTCGGCCAGCTCGCTGTCGGGCTGCACGAGGAAGAAGCCCCATTGTTTGAGCATCCCCCGTACGGGTGCTCCGGCGGCGTGCTCGGCGGCCACCGTTCCGTACGCGCCGCGGATGCAGCCCGTCAGCCGGAAGGGCGGACCGACCTCTTCGGCCACGTAGTCGATCAGCTCGTCGCCGATACGCACGGTGTTGCCCGGCATGGCGCGACTGCGCCACGTCCGTGGCGGCCAGACTTCCGGTTCCGCGGCGAGCGTGATCGTCTTCGCCTCGGCATCGACGCCCTCCGCCAGCGGCGAAAGCTCCACGTACGCCAGCTCGTCGCGCGGCACGGGCGTGATCCACGGATCGTTCGAGGAGATGGTCGGCCCGAAGACATGCACACCCGCGTGCAGCCCCGCAGCGTGGATCCGGTCCACGGCCGCCTTGAGGCTTGCCATCCCGTCTGGGAAGGAGTCCGTGTTGATGTCGTAGTGCCCGTGGTTGGCCAGCCAGGAGTTCTTCAGGATGATGATCGTCCCGAAGCCACCGAGCTTCGCGTAGTCGATCAGCGTGTCGATGTCATCCTCCACGACGCTCGTCGCGAAGAGGTACGATTCGTAGGCGCGATCGGAGAAGCGCGCCCATTGCCCGTCAAGGTGCGGGCTCGGCAGGCCGTTGGCGCGCTCAGTGGCGACGATTGCGTCGGCGAAGCCGTCGAAGGGCGCCGCCACGAAGGCGAACTTCGCGCCAACGATCTCATGGTCGGCGACGCAGCGGCAGCGCAGGCTCCAGCCCCTGTCGCCGCGATTCGTCGGCACGTTCTGCGTGTTGTTCGTAGTCCCGAGCAGCGACATGCCGAAGTCGTCGCCGTAGGTCGCGTTGAAGGCCGCCGCTATCTCCGCGCGCTGCAGCACGGGGAAGTCCAGCGTCAGGCTGGTTACGTCCTCGGGCTCGATGCCCACGACCTCGAAGAGGAAGTGGCTGTCGCGCTCCTCGACGCGCACGCGCGCCTGTACCGCCGGATCGAGGAACTGCGCAACCAGTACATCGCCCTCGCGCGTGACCGAGTGCAGCGGCACCGTCATGCCCGCGCGCGTCGCCTGGAAGATGCTGACCGGCAGTTCGCCCACGGCGTAGTCCTCGCCCGAGGCAAGGTCCACGAGCGACTTGAGGCCCCCATTGCCGGCGATCACGATGCGCGCGAGCGGGTTCTCCAGCACGATGTCCGGCCCGGCGTCCAGTCCGGCGGGCAAGTCGAGCGCCTCCACGCGCACGTCGTCGATGTCCGTGGTACGCCCGGGCGGTACCGCGATCGCGGGCGCCGCGTTCTTAAAGTCCTCGGCCTCCGGGCGGTAGAAGCCCGAGACCTCGATCCACTGGTCCGCCGGCGCGGTCGCCTGGGCGATCTGAGGCGCGGTCATCTGCCGCGCGTCATAGTACTCATACACGTGCATCGTGACCGGGCCGCCACGGATACGCGCCGAGACGCGGTACCACTGGCCAACCTGCAGATCCTCGCGCATCTGATAGACGTGGCTGGAGTCGCCCTCGGGGGCGGTCACACGCACGTAGCGCTCACCGGAGGCTGCGCCGTCGGTGCGTACCTCCATCGTGCCCACGTAGTGCGTGTTGAACGACCATCCGCCGCCCGGCACGATCGGCGCGCCCGGCAGCGTCCAGCCATGCCAGAGGCGGTCCTCACCGACCTCGACGGTCGTCACGGTCTCGAAGTCACCGTTGGTCAGCACGTTCGGCGCCTGCTGCGCGAACGCCACCGTCGCCGTCAGCAGTGCGACTGAGCTCAGCACCGTTCCCCAGCGCATCATCACACACTCTCCCGCCGTCTTCGTTCGCGGTTCCTCTGCTGTTGCCTTATCCTGTGCCGTTGCCGGCAAATCCTGTTGCGCGCCGCGCCGCGCATCCTGTTAGATGCCGTCCGCCGCTCACCCGAAGCTGCCTGACACCCGCACCTCGTCGTACAGCGCCAGCACGTTCTCCAGCGACGTGCCCGACTGGATGTTGTGGCACGGGCCGCAGATGTAGCCGGTCCCGTCGCTCGCGAGCACGCGTATGTTCTTTCGCACTTCAGCCCGAACATCCTCCGGCGTGCCGAAGGGGATGATCGACTGGTTCTCGACTGCCCCCTCGAAGCACAGCCGGTCGCCGAACTCGCGCTTGAGCCACTCGATGTCCATGTTCCGGCAGTTCCACTGCACGGGATTGAGCACCTCGACGCCCATCTCGACGAGGTCGGGCACGATCTCGCCGATGCCGCCATCATCGTGGTGGTAGACCTTCAGCCCGAACTCATGCGCCAGCGCAATCGCCCGCTTGTAGTGCGGCCAGAAGAGGCGCCGGATGTGCGCGCGGCTCATCACCAGCCCGTTCTGCGAGCCGAAGTCGTCGGTGACCTGCGTGAGATCGAGGTACTCGCCGCAGGCCTCGAAGAGCATTCGGTGCTGGCGCAGGCGGTAGTCCATCGTGCGGTCGAGGACCGCCTCGATCAGCTCGGGGCGCAAGGCGATGTTCAGCAGCGCCCGCTCCTCGCCGAAGAGGTTCCACAGGTCCACGTAGGGGGCCATGTAGCCGGCGAGGACGACGCGATGGGGGTGCTGAGCGCGGCAGAAGTCGGCCGCCGCCTGAAAATCCCAGTCACCAGGGCTGCCAAAGTGAAAATCCTCGACCTGCGCGGTCTCGGTGAATTCGGCCATCGGGGCGTGGGTGCGCTCGGAGTAGGAGCCGCCCGTGGGCAGCTCGATGCGCCTGCTCTGCACGCCCCAAAGGCCTGCGGCGAGGCCGTCCGGCCCCACGAAGCCTGGCCCGGCGTACGGCAGTGATGCGTGGGCGATGCCGTCTACGCCGAGCTGCTCCTCGACGACCGCCCAGTCATCGGTGCCGAAGTGCTCAAGCAGCATCTGCCGGACCTCGGTGGTGGCCCAGATCATCGCGGGGATGCGGTCGACCGGCTGATGGGTAATCGCGGCCCATACGCGTTCGCGGGAGGTCATCTCGGTCGCTACGCTCCCTCGCAGGTGGCAAGTGGCAAGCTACGGAACGGCGGACGACTGCCCTCAGCCGTCCGCCGTTGCTGGCGTTGCTTCTGTTGCTGCCGTTCACCCCCTCTCCCGCAAGGACTTCGCGGAGCGAAGTCACAGGGAGGAAAGGGGGCCGGGGGGTGAGGCAGCCGTTACGCGACGTTCCACGTATCGAACGCGGCCTGCGCGGCGGCGATGCGGTCGTCGCCCTTGGGGCCGAACTCGTGGCCGACGTAGCCGTCGTAGTCGAGCTCCGCGAGGGCGCGGGCGACCGCCGGGTAGTAGATCTCCTGGGTGTCGTCCATGTCATTGCGGCCGGGGTTGCCGGCGGTGTGGAAGTGCTTGAACCAGTCGATGTTGTCCTGGATCGTCCGGATCAGGTCGCCTTCCATGATCTGCATGTGGTAGATATCGTAGAGCAGCGCGACGCGCGGGCTGTCCACCATCTTGCACACGTGCACGCCCCACTCGGTGCTGTCGCACATGTAGCCGGGGTGGTTGACCCGCGAGTTGAGCAGCTCCGTGCACAGGTTGATGCCCTTCTCCTCGGCCATCGGCGCGACGCGGGACAGGATCTCCGCGCAGATCTCGGCGCCCTGCATGTCGCTGACGCCCTCGTAGCGGTTGCCCGACAGGCACAGCAGGCTCGGCACTTCGTACTGCTCCGCCAGGTCGAGACTCGCCATCAGCTCGTCGAAGATGCGCTCGTGGTTCTCGAGCCTGTTGAGGCCGTCGGCGAGCGACTTGTGGCCGACGAAGATCGCGATGTCGAGGCCGGCGTCCTTGATGATCGGGAAGACCTCCGGCGGGCCCATCTCGATGGACGAGTAGCCGATCCCTTTGACCTGCTTGGCGACCTCTTCGGGCTCTCCTGCCGAGGCGACAACGCCCCAGCAGACGGACTGCTTGATGGGTGTCATGGTTAGATGACCCTCCTGTTGATGCATGGACGTTGCGTACGACTTCGCCGCACGGGGGGGGGATACCTTCAGGCGGGAGGGAGGGAATCGGGGGACGCCGGGGCAATCTGAGCAACACAATCTCCGCCAACGGTGGCCGAAAGGGAATGCGGGAGGCGGGGCGTTGTGGGCGGATCGCGTTGGGTTGGGCTTGACCTGCCTTGGCTACCCGGATAGACTGGCCCTTGTCGAACTGTTGTTCGTAGCTATCGATGTCGCAGGCGGGGGACACCATGACCGACAATGGCTGGTGGGAAGCGCCGAGTAAGCAGTCGAAGGTTAAGACAGACATTGTCGTCGAGTACTTCCAGCGGTGGGCACAAGTCATGGCGGGCAGCAGTCGGAAATACCGTTCTTGGCCTGATCGCATCGCCTACGTGGACCTGTTCGCCGGCAGGGGCTTCTACAAGGATGACACCCCGTCGACTCCTCTGAGGGTGATCCAGCGGGCCGCCAGCCTTAGCCACGTGCCGGAACGAATCGACATCTGGCTGAATGATGCTGAGGGGAAGTACTACCGGGAACTGAAGCGGGCAGTTGAGGATCTCGCGCCAGCCGGCGAGCTGGCAGTGCCCGCGGAGGTAACGAACTACGAGGTCAGCCCAGCGTTCGTAGAGCACCACGTACGTCCGCGACCGGCCACACTGTTCTTCCTTGATCCCTGGGGATACAGCGGCGTATCTCTGGACCTGATCGCCAAGACAGTCCAAGCTAAGGGATCCGAGTGCATTCTCTTCTTCAACTTCAACCGTATCAACATGGGCGTCAGCAACGAACTCGTAACGGACCATATGGTAGCGCTCTTCGGGGCGCAGAGAGTGGCCAGTATGGCCGTAAGCATGGAGGGCTTGTCTTCCGAGCAGCGGGAAGAGACTCTAATGGATCAAGCTCACGAAGCGCTCCGCGAGATTGGCGGGCGTTACCCACTTGACTTCCAGTTTCTGAACGAAGACGCTAGCAAGACAAGCCACTACATAATCCACGTCTCCAGCCATCTAAAGGGCCACACAATCATGAAGTCCATCATGCGCAATCAGAGTTCGCCCAGTGACGATGGGATTGCGACTTTCGTCTATGACCCAGTAAAACACGCCCAAACTCGTATGAAGCTATTCGAGGGCCATGCGGAACTCGCCAGTGACCTGATGCAGGCGTTTCCCGCGGATGTGCCGTTCACCATGGACGAGGTCTACGCCAAGCACCAGTTCGGCACGCCGTACGTTCCGGGCGACTACAAGGAAGCACTAAGGCAGTTGGAGGAAGCAGGGCGGATCATCGCTGAGCCGCCGGCCGAGAAACGCCGCAAGCGGAAGAGCCAGCCGACATTCGCGGATGACGTCATGGTTACGTTCCTTCCGAGAGGGGGCGATTGACCAATGGCCATCTCGAAGATTGAGTGGACCGAATGCACCTGGAACCCGGTCACGGGCTGCACGAAGATCAGTCCCGGGTGCGATAACTGCTACGCCGAGCGCATGGCCACCCGCCTCAAGGCCATGGGCCAGCCCAAATACGCCCGTGCTTTTGAGGTCGTGACTCACGAAGATTGCCTCGCCGATCCGCTGGAGTGGACCAGTCCGCAGGTCATCTTCGTCAACTCGATGAGCGATCTCTTCCACAAGCGGGTGCCCCTGGAGTTCATCCAGCGCGTGTTCGGGACCATGCGCGAGGCCGACCACCACACTTTCCAGGTGCTCACGAAGCGCTCCGGGCGCATGGCGCAACTCAGCGCCGCTCTCGACTGGCCGCCCAACGCGTGGGCGGGCGTGAGCGTCGAGAACCAGGACTACGCATTCCGCCTCGATCACCTTCGCCAGGTGGACGCAGCGGTGCGCTTCGTCTCCTTCGAACCGCTCATCGGGCCTATCGTTGGGGCGGACTTGACGGGCATCGACTGGGTGATAGTGGGTGGCGAATCCGGCCCCGGCGCCAGACCCATGAAAGAGGAGTGGGTGCTCGAACTCAAGAGAACATCTGATGGTGCGGGTGTACCGTTCTTCTTCAAGCAGTGGGGCGGAACGAACAAGAAGAAGACTGGCCGGGAGTTGCTCGGGCGAACGTGGGACGGCGTCCCGCGCGAGGCCGCAATACATGCCGCCACTGCCGCAGTCGAAGTCTGAGGGCCGCGAGTTAGCGCGAGAGCTCCCACCATGGACCACAACGAAGCCGGACACTACTGGGATGGCAATGCCGAGGCGTGGACGAAGCTCGCGCGCGAGGGCTACGACGTCTCGCGCGATGGCATGAACACGCCGGAGTTCCTGGCGATGCTGCCGGACGTGGCGGGGCTGGAGGGCCTCGACATCGGCTGCGGCGAGGGCGCCAACATGCGGGCGGTCGCCGATCTGGGCGCGCGCATGACGGCGCTGGACATCTCCCCCACCTTCGTCGGCCACGCCGCCTGCAGCCACGCGGACGCTGCCGGAATCCGCTTCATTGTGGCGAGCGCGGTCGAACTGCCCTTCGCGGATGAGAGCTTCGACTTCGCGACCTCGTTCATGTGCATGATGGAGTTCCCTGAGACCGAACGCGCGCTGGCGGAGGCGTTTCGCGTCCTGCGACCGGGCGGCTTCCTGCAGTTCTCGATCACGCACCCGTGCTTCGACACGCCGCATCGGCGCAACCTGCGAGGCCCCGACGGGCGCACCTACGCGATCGAAGTCGGCGGCTACTTCCACGATCCCGATGGTGAGGTCATGGAATGGCTCTTCGGCGCGGCGCCGGCCGAGGCGAGAGAGGGTCTGCAGCCCTTCCAGACGCCGATCTTCCGCCGGACGATCAGCGAGTGGCTGAACCTGCTGGTGGACGTGGGCTTCGTGCTGGAGCGCATGGGCGAGCCGACGGTGGACGACGCGACCGTGGCCCAAACCCCGAACCTCCAGGACCACCAGGTGGTGGCGTATTTCCTGCACGTGCGGGGGCGCAAGCTCGCGTAGACCGCGGGCAGCAGAGGAGTGATCGTCCAGTGCGATTTGCCTTGGCACTACTGACGTTGACGGCACTGACAACGACAAGCTGGTCCGCTGATGGGAGAGACGCCACCATGCGCCTCCAGAGCACCCTCACCCTCTCCGAGAACGGCTCCACACGCGCCACGCTCTACGCGATGAGCAGCAAGATCGTGACCATCGGCGGGAAGACCTACATCGCGTGGCTCGACTGGCTCGCCGACACGAAGGTCGTCACCTACGATCACGCCACCGGCGAGGTCAGCGAGCCCGTGCTCGTCGGCAGCGGAGTGGACAACCACGCCGGGCCCGCCATGTGCGCCGACTCGCAGGGCTACCTCTACGTGGTCTTCGGGCCGCATCACGGGCCCTTCCAGTTCGCGCGCTCGGCGAGGCCCAATGACGCCTCCGAGTGGGAGAAACTG
The DNA here is from genome assembly GCA_029821635.1 of Candidatus Zipacnadia bacterium. Lineage (GTDB taxonomy): Bacteria > Armatimonadota > Zipacnadia > Zipacnadales > UBA5352 > UBA5352. Next base: position 1,623 of record JALGSW010000002.1, on the reverse strand, counting down.
CCCGATTTCGGCTACAAGTGCACCTACCCGTCGCTGGTGTGCGATGCCGAGGACACGCTGCACATCGCCTATCGCGGCGGGGACGCCCCCTGCCGCGTGATGTATCAGCGCAGGCCCGCGGGTGGCGAGTGGACCGAGCCGCGCGAGCTGGTCAGCGCGGGCGTCGAGAGCGGCTACACGCAGTTCGGCAACGCCCTGACCGTCGCGCCCGACGGCTCGCTGCACATGGGCTACCACATCTACGACGTGCACCCCGAGGCGGGCAAGGCCGCCGGACACATGATGTCACGCGATGGCGGCGACACCTGGACGCTCGCCGACGGCACGCCGCTGGAGTTGCCGGTCACGCGCGATCAGGCGGAGCTGCTCGTCCAGCGCGCCGACGACCTCGACCTGCGCGTGAGCAACGTCGTGTGCGACGACCTGTCGCGCCCGTGCTTCATGTCGAACATGTACCGGCCGGAGAACGACATCCTGCTCTGGTCGTGGCGGGAGGATGGCTGGCAGCCGCGCTCGCTGCGCCCGCTGGTCGAGGGCATCGTGGACTTCCGCCCGAGCTTCGTGCAGGGCATCACCTGCAGCTTCGCGCAGGGGCGGCTGTATCTCGCGATCGTCCTCGGCACGAGCCCGAGCTGGGACAACCCGACGAACGAGGTGTTCCTGCTGACCTCGGATGATCTGGGCGAGACATTCGCGGTGCAGCAGCTCTCCGCGACCGACCAGAAGCTGCCGAACTGGGCCCCGAGTCTGGAGCGCCCGGTGGGCCACAACGCGTTCGACGTGCCGATGCTCATCTGGATGCACGGCGAGCGCGGCACCGGCGTGGCTGACGAGACGCGCACGGAGGTGAAGCTGGGCATTCTCGGACCGCGCGAAGACTGACGCGATGCTCCATGCCGCCGAAGCAATCGGGGCGCCCGCGCGAGCAGGCGCCCCGATCTGCGTACCTCATCGGGCGATGCGGCCTACCGCACCTGCACGGTGGTCAGGCGCTCGGAGCGCTGCCCGTCGTCGCCGAAGACGCTCACGCGCACAAGGTAGCTGCCATGCGGCACGCGCGTGCCGAGATCAGAGTACCCGTTCCATGCCAGAGACTGCGCGCCGGACTCGCAGACGCGATCGGTGACGATGTGCTTCACCGAACGGCCGGCGATGTTGAGCACTTCGGCGCTCACAGACGCCGGCGCGGACAGCGTGAAGCAGATCTCCGCGCCACCGGCCGTCGGCAGCGCGCTCACGGCCATGAGTTGGGCCGGGCCTGCGCGGTCACACCCGAAGCAGGGCTTGATGGTGCGATCGGCGTCCATGGTGATCGAGAGCGGATCGCTGAATCGCCCACCCGCTGGGTAGTCGCCCAACCACTGGTCGAAGGCGTAGCCGGGTTTGGGGATGGCGTCCACGGTCACGGCCGAGTTGATCGGGAACGCGCCCACGAACGGGAGGGCCCGCGGCGTGCCATTGACCGTGACCGTCCCGGCGCCCGCCCACTGGATCGTGAGAGTGCGCGTCCGCATGAAGTTCGGGCGGATCGTGCGGTCCTGGCCCATCGTCAGGCTGACCGGATCGTCGGTTGCGTTGGCTGCAGGTACGTCGCCCGTCCACTTCTGGAACTGCCACCCCGCG
>JALGSW010000052.1 GCA_029821635.1 Candidatus Zipacnadia bacterium | reverse complement strand
GCGTATATGATACGGGGGCTGTGAGCGAACGGAGAGCCGTACGGCAAACGGCCCACGGGCGAGACGCCCGTGGCACGGGAGGATGGCACTCAGACGCAAAGCCGCCCCGCCCGGTAGACCGGGCGGGGCGATTGCGTTTGCTGGCGCAGATCAGAAGTGGCAGGCGCCGCCGCCGCGCTTCGCGAAATACTCTTGATGGTAGTCCTCGGCGGGCCAGAAGGTCGGCGCCGGCTCGATTGCGGTCGCGATGGGGTGCGCGTACTCGTCCGTGCCGTCAAGCTGAGCCTTGATCTTCTGCGCGGCCTCTCCCTGCGCCTCGGTGTGATAGAAGATAACCGAGCGGTACTGATCGCCTACATCCGGCCCCTGGCGGTTCACCTGGGTCGGATCGTGCATCGCGAAGAACACCCGCAGCAGGTCTTCATAGCCGACCTTCTCCGGATCGTACTTGAGCCGCACGACCTCCGCGTGTCCGGTCCGGTGCGAGCAGACGTCCTCATAGGTCGGGCTTTGCGTATGCCCGCCTGCGTAGCCCACCTCGGTGTCCACCACGCCCTCGGTCTGCCGGAAGCGCTCCTCAACGCCCCAGAAGCAGCCCGCGCCGAATGTCGCCGTCTCAGTCGCCACCTCCACCTCACCTGCCCCCTCGTCGGTCTGAGTCGCCTGAGTCTGTGCGTTGCCCTGCGTCGTGCATCCTGCAAACGCCACGGAGACCGCCAGCGCCATCGCTGCAAGGACTCCGAGGCCGAGCGCGCGCGCGCCCAGCGTTGTGCGCGTCATGAGCCACCTCATCACTCGACCGCCACCTGCGCCTCGCCCGTCACGCCCGTCGCCACGTCCGTGGCTCGGATGGTCCAGCGGCCGGGCTCGTCATTGAGCGCCAGGCCGAACGCACCCGATGCCACGCCCCGCTCCGCGGTGACCTGCGCGTCGTACCACTCTCGCCGGTCGCCGGTCGGATCGGTTACCTCCACTCTGTAGACGTGCAGGCCGGGCTCCGCGTTCGCTTCCACCGACACCGTGTAGCTCACTTCGTCGCCGCGCGAGACCGTCTCCTCGCGCGGGCGGACCCGCACGCCCGTCACCTCGTAGGGCAGCAGCGCGTACAGCACGCACTCGCCGGACTCCAGCGAGGCCGTGACGCGCGCCTTGCGGCCGAGCGAGCGGCCCTCACGCACGTCGTAGACCTGCGTGGGAGCGCCGAGGTCGAGCGTGACCTGCGCGCCGCCCTCGGCGAGATCGCGCACGACGCCGACGAAGGTCGTGCCGCCATCGACGTAGCGCGCGACGTAGGCGTGGTGGCCGCCAGTGACGCTCACGCCGATCGGCGAGGCCACGCCCGCGAACTTGAGCGTCTCGGCGATGAGGCTACGCAGCGGCTCATCCACGCCAAGCTGAACGCGGCGCAGGTAGCTGTCCACGAGCATGTTCAGCAGGATCGCGCGGCCCTCGCCGACGTTGTTGAGCACCAGCGCGGGCCGGCCGGCCATCTCCCCGAGCGCCTGGCCGGTGGTGAGCGCGATCTCCTCACCCGCGTAGCCCTGGAAGCTGATGCCGGTGGGGTCGGCGCCGTCGAGGGCGCGACTAAAGCTCGCCTCGCCCTCGGGGCGGCGGGCCGCCGGGTCGATGGCTACGTGGCGCACACCGAAGAGCGCGTCGAGCGCGCCGGTCTCGCGTGTGCGGCAGTGCTCGTCCATCAGACCGATGCGCGCGTCGCCGATCACCACGCCACCGGCGCGCGCGTAGGCTTCGATCTGAGCGACCTCAGCATCGGAGAGCGCGACCGAGTAGGGCAGCACGAGCGCGCCGGGCATCGCATCGGTCAGCGCGCCGTCCTCGATCTGCGCGTAGGAGACGAACTCCATCTGCATCCCGAGGTCCTCGATGGCTTTCACCCAGCCGCTGCGGTTCTCGCTGAATGCGTTCTGCCCGCCGGTGATCCACGCGCCGTGGACGCTTGGCTGGGAGTAGTGCACCCACACGTCCGCGGCGCGCTCCTCGCAGGAGTCCAGCAACCGGGCAATCCCGCCCTGGATCTGCTCCATGTGCGGGATCGAATCGGCGGTGGACTGCGTCCAGGTCAGGTCGGGCCAGTAGACGTAGCTCCACGTGAAGTAGCTGCCGCCATCGGCGTTGTTGAGCAGCCGCTGCCAGAGCCGGTGGCCGAGCGCCGGATCGGTCTGCGCGTAGCCCCACCACGGGGCGGTCAGGAGGCCGCCGAACGAGCGCTGCATCTCACCGGTGGTCTTGTGGTCGTAGGTCTGCCCGAAGTCGAGCGCGTCGGTGAGCCGCGACCAGTCGTAGCCGCCGTAGGCCTCGGCGGCCTGGGTGCCGGAGATGCCAAGCCTCGCGCCGGGGTCGCGGGCCTCGATCTCATCGTCTACGAAGCGGAAGAAGTCGGCGTAGCTGACCTCCATGAAGGTGCGATGGTCGGCCCAGGGGGCGAAGTTGCCGCGGCCGCGCGCCTCGTCCGCGGGCATCGGCGTGACCGCGTCCCAGGTGGCGAAGTCCGTCTCCCACTCGGCATTGAGTGCCGCGAGCGTCTGGTACTGCTCCTGCAACCACGCGCGGAACTGGGCGAGCGACTCGGGGCTGAAGTCGTAGTCGAAGGGCGTGACGTAGTACGTGACGGACAGCTCATCGCCGCAGTTGTAGCCGACCGGGCGGTAGCGCGCGGTGGCCGCGGTAGCCTCCTCAACACGCTCCAGCACGTAGTCCTTCGTGCGCTGCGCCCCCAGCGGCCATGGGCGCTCGAGGAATTTCCTGTCATTGGTCTTCGCGTACTGTTCACGGGCTTCCGAGAACTTCACCATGCCCTCGCCACGCACATTGTCCATGTGCAGCACGTCGCGGGACATGCCGAGCACGATCGCCTGGAAGCCGTGGGTGAAGAAGTTGAGCTGCTCGCCATCGTGCAGCCAGCTCGACGAGGTGGTCACCGCGTCCACGCCGAGCTGCTTCACGCGCTCGGTCTCGATGTTCGCGAGGTACTCGCGGGAGTAGGCGCCCGCCGGGCCGCCCCACATCGTGTCGAGCCAGGGCTCCCACTCGCGGTCATACCACCACTTCGGCATCATCAGCACGTCGGCCTCGGCGGCGTCGAGCACCGCGTCGCCGTCACGCACCTCGACCCGCAGCGTGGCGAGCGTAGTCAACGGCTCGGGCAGCTCCAGAGAGACGGTGGCCGCGCCGGAGGACTGCGCCTGCTGCGAGGAGCGCGCGATCGCGCGCCCGTGCGTGTCGGTGAGCGTGGCGACCAGCTCGGCCTGCGCGGGCGCGGGCTGGATGGCGGTGAGCATCACCGACGCCTCGACCGTGTCACCAGCGCGATAGATCTCATCGGGAACCGCCAGCTCGACGACCTCGATGCGCGGGCTGACGGTGAAGGTGGCGCTGCCGAAGTCCACGGCCGCGCCATCGGCGTCGCGCAGGATCAGATCGGCGAGGTAGCGCCCGCCGGGCAGTCCCTCGGGCAGCGGCAGCGCGGCCTCCGCGGAGGCGACCTCAACCGGATCGGTGCTCAGCACGTCACCGAACTCGTTGACGAGCCGCAGCTCACCGGCGAGGGGCTCGCCCGGATCGGCGGCCAGCGCCAGGCGCAGCTTGGGCGCCTGAGCCTGTGTGGGTTCGGCGGGCTCGACGGCGAGCGACGAGATCGCTGCCTGTGGCTCACGCCCGGCGGCGAAGATCATCGACTTCGCGAGCAGTGCGTGGTGGTACTCCCAGTACGCGAAACGCGTCGGGGCGAACTGAACCCAGGGCGTGAGGCCGGTCGAGTAGGTGCCGGGGCCCTGCCAGGAAGTGTTGTAGCCGAGCGCGACGACGCGCCCCTCGCCGAGCGGCTTCGTCGCGACGAGCGGGAAACTGCCCGCGCGCGCAAGCACCTCGGCGCCATCGGCGTCGGCGTAGCGGCAGACCTGGGTGGGCGGGAGGGCCTCCCACGGGACGCCCGCGGTGAGGTAGTGGTCGGCCTCCGCCCGCCAGTCGTAGGTCGGGCGCGACGCGCTCGCCATCTCCCCGACCGGCAGCGCGGCCCACAGCTCGTCGGAGCACTTGTTGGGGTTCACCCACACGAGCCCCGCGCCCGCGCGCACCTGATTGAGGATCAGCGCGACTACGTCCTCGCCGTAGAGGTCGCAGGGCAGGCCGCCCATGAGGATGACATCGTAGCTGTTGGCCTGCAGCAGCTTGCGCAGGTTGTCCAGCGCCCAGTCCACGGTCACTTCGGCGCCAAACATCTGCGTGGCGCGGCCGATGGCGTAGGCGGTGCTGATCGTCGGTGCGTCGTAGTCGAGGTCGAGGCGCTGGGCCAGCTCGACGACCTCGCGGCCTGTCAGCAGATCGTTGACGATCAGCGCGCGCAGCGGCCCGCCCGCCAGTGGCTTCGCCCACGGCACGTGCGGCGTCACGATCTCCTCCGACGGATGGCGGTCCTCGGGGCCGGTGCCCTTCGCGGCGATCTTGTCTTCGAAGCGCTCGCCGACGCGGCCGACCAGATCCACGTTCGGCTCGATAGCGATGCGCCCGCTGCGCTCGCCGACCACGACCTCGTGGAAGAAGTCCGCGATCTGCTCGCCGCCCGCGGAGACTGCGCCCTCCAGCACCCATGTGCCCTCTTGATCGAGAGTCACGGGGATCGCGCGCTCGTCGGTCGTGGCGGGCTGCAGGTCGGCGGAGAAGCTCGCGACCTCCGACGCAGCGCCATCGGGCAACCGGCGGGCGCTGAGCGTGACCTGCGCGGAGAGTGCCTCGGGCGCGGCGAGCTGCAGCGCGACGGGCAGCTCGCCCGGTGCGTCGAGTGTGGTGGGCGTCCGGTCGACGCCGACGACGACGCGCTCGCAGGCGCCGGCAACCGCGCCCATCTGATCGAAGGGCAGGATCCAGGCGGTCGTCTCCATCGACGAGCCATTGTCGATCTCGCGGCTGCGGAAGGCCCACTCGAGTCCGGCGACGTCGCCACCGAGATAGTTGTAGGCGAGCATCAGCGGCCCGAGGTCCATGATGGTCGCGCAGCCGACGCCGCTCTCCCCCACCACGGCGGCCCAGCCACGCGCTGGGTCGTTCCACCAGTACTGCCCGCCGCCGCCCGCGCCGTAGGTGGTGGTGCCCACACCCTCGCGCGTCGGGAGGTAGTAGGTGTTCTCCTCCTGCGCGAGGCCCAGGCGGTTGTGCCACCAGAGGCCCACGCGCAGCGGCTGCATCGCGTCCTGCTGGACGCTGAAGCGGTAGTTGGCGCGGATCGCGCTCGATCCGGCGGTGAGACTGAAGGTCTTCTCATACGCCATGAACTTGCCGGGGCCGACGAAGCCGGGGCCGCTGAGCGTGATGGCCACCCGATCGGGCGAAGCATCCGTCACTGCAGTGTACGAGCTGGTCATCCACTGCCGGTACACGTCCGGATTCGCGTAGTTCCAGATGCGATCGACGAAGACCGCGCCGTCGGTGGGCGAGGTGAGGTTGCTGTCCGTGGGCTTGTACACGAGCTGGTCAATGCGCCCGCCGACGGTGGGGCGGACGCGGATGCGCACGAACTCGTTCTCCAGCACCGCCGCGGGCTCGCCCATCACAGTGGTCTCCTCGAGCGTGCACTGCGCGAGGGCGGCGGTGGCGGCGAGGGCAAACAGGAGGAGCGCGGCGAGCCACGGCAAGGAACTGCGGGCCGGGGTGGAACCTGAGGCGCTGGCGCGCCTCACCGCTCGCTGCGCTCGCGGCGGCCCCTCCGAACGGCGTGCGGCGTTCTCGCGGCTGAGGTCAGCAAACACGCGGCCCATGATCGTCAATCCTCTCGTGGGACGGGCAGCTTCAGGTCAACGTCGAGCACCGAGCGGACGCCCGGGTAGATCGGGCCCGCATGGCCCGCGTGCGGCACTGTCAGGAAGAACGCGTAATCCTGCGTATTCCAGCGGCGTGCCGAGACCGGCCCGGATTCGTTCACCCACAGATCGAGGTCGCCGCCGGAGCAGCGCGCGGTGAAGGTGCGCAGTGTGGTGTTGCGCAGGGCGATCGATGTGGCCTCGGGGGCCGCGTCGATAATGCCCCCGACGGTCTGCGTGGTGAGGTCCGCGGTCCACGGGCAGCCGTCGAGCGGCTCGGCGCGCAGGGCGATGATCAGGTTCGCCGAGGGCATGTCCACCACGTGCAGCCAGTCGAACTCGTAGCGGAGGTTGATGAGCCCAGAGGGGTGCACGGTGATGGCCTGCGTGAGTTCGTAGAGCGGCGCGCCGCCGTCGATCTCCTCGCGCGAGCAGACGCGGCGGATGAAGACGCTACCGTTCTCGCCGCGGATCTCCGGCGCGATCGACTCGGGCGCGGGGCCGAGGCCGCCGCGGGACGTCTCGCCCTGCACCGCGCGCACGCTCTCGCCCGTCTCGGGCACCACCGGGCCGGTGTAGAGCCGTATCAGCCAGCACTGTTCGGTCTCGCCGACCATCACCTGGCCGATGGCGCCGGTGCGGTCGATGCGCAGGGTGAACGCGTCGGTCCCGAGCACCGCCGAGGTCGCGCCGCTCTCAAGGATGCGGACGGCGTCAGTCTGCGCCAGGACGACTGCGGCGCTCAGTGCGACGATCACGATCACGGCGGAGCATAGTCGCATGGTCGAGCCACCTCGCTGCAGGCACGTTCGCCGCGGGGCACGGCGCGCCCTGCCGCGGCGGCACAGCTCGTGCAACGGAGGTGTAACACTGAGAAGGAAGAAGCTCAATAGTGGGACAGGGACAGTGTGCCGAGCAGCCACGCTCGCGGGAGGCGACCCGAATGCGCATGAAGGCCCTCGCCGTCACGATCTGTGCTCTGCTGATCGCAGTATCCGTGCAGGCCGAGCCACGCGTCATCCAGTCTCTACGCACCATGAACCCACCGAACTGGCTCGCGGTGTCGCCCTCGGGCGGCCAGATATGCGTGCTTAATCTGCGGGGGTTCAGGATGCACAGGCTGGCCGCGGACGGCCGACTGGAGACCGGACCGGCCCTCGACACGGTACAGATAGACCGGCAGCTCACCCGCGCGATCATCAGTCCGGACGGAAACTGGATCATCGCCACCGACGGCGGCTCAAGCGCGGGCTGCACGATCTACATTATCAAGCGCGGGGACTGGACGGTCCGGCAGATCGTCTATACGGGGGCCTTCCAGGCCATGGACATCGACGTGGCCCGCGAGCGCCCGGAGGCATACATTCAGTTCGCGAACAAGCGACTGGTGGCGGTGGACTTCCAACGGGGCGAGATCGTCTACGAACACGCGATCGGCTATGGTGACACGTGGCGGGGCCGGGGCGTTCGAGCGCTACCGGACGGAGATATCGTCTGTCCGCTTACGGCCGACATGACCGCCGGATTCGCCGCCACCTACGGCCTGTGGACGGCGCCCGACGACTGGACGCGGCCGTGGGACTGTGGGCTCGAGTTCTTCCCCGTGGCGATGTGCGTCGGGCCGGACCCGAACCACTTGATCGTCCTGCACCGGAACGAGAACTGCGGGTTCTCGGTGGTGAATACCACGACGGGGCACGTTGACCGCGAGTATGACCACGACTTCACGCATCCGCAGGACATCGAGGCCACGCCGGACGGCAAGTGGGTGGTCACGGTGGACTACGGAGCGCCGAAGCTCACCGCGCTCGTGGCGGAGGAGTTCCGCGCGGACCTCGCGATGCCTCGCAGCACCTACAGCATCCGCCGCTACGACTGCCCGCTACGGACGCGGCCGGCCGGTGTCGCCGTGCACCCGACGCTGCCGGTGGCCTACGTCTGGTCCACCGAGGAGTCGCGCATCGCGGTCGTCGATCTCGGCGAAGTGCCTGAGTAAACGCCAATCTACGTGCAGATGCGAAGCGGCCGCCCGGGCGCCGGGCGGCCGCTGTCAGTTCTGGCGAAGTTCCGTCGCTCAGCCGATGATGACGATCTCGCGCGTCTCGATCGACTGTGCCTCAGCCGTCGCGATGCGGACCGACTCGCGCGCCGAGTGCGGCGTCACGCGCTCGGGCGGCGTGCCGTCCTCCACGCACTTGCAGAAGTACGCCAGCTCATTCTCATAGCCGCTGCCGCCCTCGTACTCGGGCGTGGTCGGCTCGCCGTCGAAGGGATACCAGCGCAGCATCGGGTCGTTGCCGACGGAGAACTCCATCAGCCCACCCGTGCCGAGGACCTGGAAGGCCATGTTGAAGGGGAAGCTGTCCGGGTTGACCCAGCCGGCCTGCGCGGTGCAGACGAAGTCGTCGTAGAGGTACTGCGTGTCCACGTGATCGACCGGCGCGCCGTCGGCCAATATGTTCATCCCGCGCGAGAGCACCGCGTTGGGCGTGCCGAAGAGTGACAGGATGAAGTCCACATCGTGGATATGCAGATCCAGCAGTGCGCCGCCGGAGAGCTTCGGGTCCAACAGCCAGCCCTCGGAGGCCCAGCCGGGCGCGGGCGACTGGCGGATGAAGCGCGCGGCCTTCACCTCGCCGAGCTCGCCGTCGGCCACCATCTTCGCCAGCACCTCGTACTCCGGCCAGAAGCGGATGCACTGGGCGATGAATAGCATGTTGCCGGTCTTCTGCGCGGCGGCGATCATCTCATCACACTGCGAGACGGTGCGCGCCATCGGCTTCTCACAGACCACGTGGTTGCCCGCCTGCAGCGCCGCGACCGTCATCTCCGCGTGCAAGTGCGTGGGCGTGCAGATGTCCACGAGGTCGAGCTGCTCGCTCTCGAGCATCTCGCTGAAGCACAGGTAGCGGGCCTGGGCGCTGAGGTCGAGTTCTGCGGCCTCGCCGATGTTCCCGCCGACGCTCGGAGCCTTCTCCGAGGCGCGCTCTGGAATCACATCGCACACCGCGACCAGCTCGACGTTCTCCATGTCCTGGTAGATCTGCAAGTGCTGCTGTCCCATGAAGCCCAATCCGACCAATCCGACTCGAACCATCGTCGGTCTCTCCTTTCGCATCACGGCGCGCGCAATCGGCTGCGGCCGACGTGCGCTCCGCCGATCCGTCGTCGCGTCCTGCGCCAGGTATCTTCCGCGCTGCGCGGGGCGGGACCTGCCGACGGTTGCTGCTTCGCGGCTATTGCGCCGGTCGAGGATAGCGCACGTCGAGACAGGCGTCGCGCCAGACGATTGCCGCCTCCGCATCGTCCGCGCACTCGATGCGCACTGCGTTGTCGCCCATGAGCACGAGTTCGGCGGGCACGCGGTAGCGCAGCCAGCCGCCATCGACGTCGGGCGCCACCAGCCGGCGATCGTTGAGGGAGACTGTGACATCCGGAGCCGGCGGGAGCTGTGCGAACTGCACGCTCAGCAGCACCTCGGGGTCGAGCGTGCCACCGGCGGTGATCTCCTCACCCACCTCAATCGGCTCCTCGTGTCGCGCGCCCGGCTCGATCGTGACAGGCGCGTGTGGGCTGAGCGTCGGGATCGTCACGTAGCTCTGGCCTCCGCCCAGGTATGGCGAGGCCATGCGAGGTCCGAGGAACGTGACGAAGTAGCGCTTGTCGAGGCCGACGAGTGCGCCCGGGTCGCCCAGCTCGTTCCACACGGGATGGCTCTGCTTGAAGATGTTGAAGATCTGCAGCCCATCCGCGCCTGCGTACCACGCGTTGACGGCGCGCGCGCGATACGTCTCGATGGCTCCGCGCAGCGCCCGCGCCGGGCGATCGCTGTTGGTGGGATTGCTCAGGCAGGGGTAGCAGGCGACGCCGTTCTGGTGGCACAGAGCGACGGTCTCGCGCCATGGGGCGAACTGCACGTAGCCGCTGGGGATGAGGATGTCGAGCAGCCGCTCCTCCAGCACAGCGCGCAGGTCGAGGCCGATGGCGGCGGCGTAGTCGAGCGAATCGGGCACGCGCGCGGATACCAGCAGCGGCCGACCGCGCTGCGCCGCGACTTCGTCGGCCACGGCACGGATGCGTCTGAGCAGATCGGTCATCTGCTCGCGGTTCTCGTCGGTCGCAACGCCGCCTTCCGCGTGAGCCCGGAACAGCACGGGGTGCCGGTAGAAGTCCAACTCGACACCCTCAACGTCATAGCGTCGCATCACATCCGCGATGACCTCGAAGGCCAGGTCGCGCACCTCGGGCTGACCGTAGTCCACCGCCGTCCAGCCGCCGTAGCGCTGCGCCTTCTCGGCAGTGCCCATCAGCAAGTGCGGGCGGTCGAGCTTCCACTGCGGACGCATAAGCTCGTTCCTCGCGTCATGCGTGTCGTTCACGCGCATCGACCAGAACGCGTCCAGGCCCTGGTCGTGGCAGTAATCGACGATAACGCGCAGCGGATCAGTTCCCTGCGCGATCAACTCGCCGGTCATGTTGTGCGCGAACGCGCCATCGGTGACGAGGAATGGCGCACACGCCCGGGTCTCGTGCGTCCAACCGGCGAAGCTGCGTGTCGTGGAGTAGGCGATGGCGCCGACTTGCGTCCCCTCGATCCCCGTCGTGCGCTGGGCCAGCAGGGCCTCGGGGGAAACGCGCTCGACGGCGGCGAAGACGTCATCGCCATCGTTGTTGTAGATCAGGCCCCGCGGTCGAAAGGCTGCCTCCCGACGCGCCGTGTCAAGCTCAGCGGGCGAAAGCCGCGCGTTCTGTGCGGAGGCGAGTTCCGCGAGAAGCAGTAGACACAGGACTGCGCTCAGGCCATGTTGTGCGGTCATGGTGAAGTGATCCCTCCGTGTAAGGCGCTACTGTGGGAAGATCGGCGGCACGCCCTCGATGCGCTGCATGAGCTCGGAGCGCTGGGCGTCGGTCAGCGACCGGTGGCGCAGCCCGACCTCAACCGCCAGCATCAGCAACTCCGCCGACGCGGGCGAGACGGCCGCCACGACCGGCTTGTCGAGCGTGTAGCCAAGCGATAGCCGCGCGAGGTCCGGGTCCTCGATCGGCTTGTACCAGCAGTTCGGGTAGGGCTTGTTGTTGCGATCCACGACCGGCTCCCACGCCAGCGCCTTGATCGCGAGGATCGCAACGTCCTTCTCGGCGGCCTTCTGAATGACCGCCTGCCCGAAGCCACCGTTCTCGATGCAGATGCAGTTGACCGGGAAGAGGACGGTGTCGAAGTCGAAGCGGTCCATCGCCGCAATCGCCGACTCCTGAGTGTGCGCGGAGAGGCCGATGTTGCGGACCTTGCCCTCATCGCGCGCGGCGAGGAAGGTCTCCATCGCGCCGCCGGGCCCGAAGACGGTGTCCACGTCCTCCAGCGTGTTCAGCGCGTGGAGCTGGTAGAGGTCCACGTGATCGGTGCGCAGCGCCTTCAGCGAGCCCTCCAACTCCTCGCGAGCGCCCGCGGCGTCGCGCTTCGTGGTCTTGCACGAGAGGAAGCAGTCGGCGCGGTAGGGCTCCAGCGCGGGTCCGAGCAGGTCCTGCGAGTCGCCGTAGCTGGGCGCGACGTCGAAGTAGTTGACGCCGCGATCGACGGACCACGCGACAATGTCGTCGGCGTGCTGCTGCTGCATCCCGCGCAGGAGCAGGCCGCCGAAGCCGATGATGGACAGCTCTGGGCCGCCGTGCGCACCCGCGCCCCTGAGCGGCCGGCGCGGGAGCTTCTGCGCGGGCTCGGGTGCGTCATCCGCGAAGGCGACGCCGGCGGCGGTCAGCCCCATCGCGGCGAGTCGGCTGATGAATTCGCGGCGGTGCATGATCGTGCTCCTCGGATAGGGCGTGAACGGCTGCCTCACCCCCTCGGTCCCCCTCTCCCTGGCTCCGCAAACGACGCGGAGCAAGCGGGAGAGGGGGAGGAACGACGCCTACATCGGCAGCAGCCACGGGGCGAAGTTCCACGTGTGCAAGAGGTTCATCGCCCCGCGATCGACTTCCTGTGTCTGTGGCAGGAGCGCCAGGGCGTCGAAGCTCTGCCCCGCTCCCGCGACGATCTCCACGCGATGCTCGCCCGCGCTCAGCTCCACCGCCGGCACCCGCCACCAGAGCCAGTGCCCGTACATCTCCCCGTAGTGCGCGAACATCTTCGTGGAGGCGCGATTCGTGGCCTCCCAGTCGGTGAAGCCGATCATCGCGGAAGCGCGTACCTCGCGCTCTTCGCCATCGACGCGCAGCTTCAGGCGGGTGCTCGCGCCCTCCGACAGCTTCATCCGCAGCCACAGCGCGTGCGTTCCGGCGCCGGTCGGCTCCGCGCTGAAGGCGAGCGTGCCCGAAGCCGCAACCTCCACCTGCGACCGGCCGCTCTGCGCGGGCCCCTCGGCCACCTGCGCGTCACCCGAGAGTTCGGCGGCCTCAGCTTCGGCGACCAGCGCGGCGTCGGCCAGCAACACCTGTGCGGCGACCCGGCGCTCGCGGTCACCGTCGCGCAGCACCACCTCGAAGGGCGCGATCATCCCCTGCGGGCCGTCCGGGCGCAGCGTGAAGGCGACGGCCAGCGGCTCGCCTGCGGTCGATGCAGGCTGTGACGCCGGTCCGGCGAGCCAGCCCTCCGGCAGGCCCTCCAGCGTGACGGTGCCGTCGAAGGCGCGGCCCTCGACGGTGACCTCGATCGGCAGCTCCTCGCCGGGGCGCGCGATGAACAGGTCGCGGCGGTTCGTGTCATCCATCAGGTAGAAGCTGAGGCCGTTGAGTGAGACGCCAAGGTCGGTGCGCGAGCGCTCGATCCAAGCCAACTCGGCCTCGACCGGCTCTGTGACCGGGCCGGCAACGAACTGCATGTGGTTGGCGCCGAGGCTCAGCTCGCCCGGCAGCGAGAGCGGGGAGACGATCAGCACGCTACGCGCGCGCAGGCCGGTGACCTCCGCGCTGGAGCCCGCCGGAATCGTCAGGCGCAGGGCGTAGTCGTAGCGGTTCATGACATGCTCGCGCAGACCGAGGTCGAACGCAGCGCTCCCGCGCTGAAGCTCGGTCCAGCTCGCGCCCTCGTCGGTGGAGATCGCCAGCGCGACCTCACCTGAGGTCGAGCCGCTCACGCGCGCATCGGCCAGCACGTAGGGCAGCCGCACCTGGTAGGTGAGCGAGGCCTCCTGCGCCGGATTGGTGGCCCGAACGCGCCCGTCAGCGATCGTCACGTTCACGAGCTCGGCCGCATCGCCTTCGGAGGTCGGCTCCCAGACGAGGGCCCCGTTCCCGTAGCTCGGCGGGACCTTCGCCGGGTGGATCAACTCGCGGGCGCCGGTCAGCTCCATCCAGCGCCCCTCGTTGTGCCAGCCGAAGCTGACGCGCTCGCCGGCCCGCAGCGGCACGTCGATCGAGTGCGGCTTGCTCACGCTGTTGAAGGTCGCGCTGCTGATGATGCCGGGCAGCCACGCGTTCGGGTCACCCTCCTGCCGCAGCTTGAGCCACGGGTCCTCGATCAGCTCGCGGAGGCCCACGACCGTCTCGTTGTCGCGCGCGAGCCAGTACTGGCGCGGGGAGAGGTCGAAGAGCCGCAGGGAGCCGTCGCAGAAGGCCTGCTCGAACTGATGGTGCGTGCCGGGGGAGTTGTTGCTGGAGATCCCGCCGGCGATGAAGAGGTAGCGCAGGTTGTGATTGAGCGGCCCGCACTGGTCGAACGGGTAGATGTTGAGGCCGCGGATGAGCGTGTAGGAGACGCGGTCGCGATGGGTGCGGCCGCGGTCCTCGCAGAAGCCCGCATCGTAGTAATTCGTAGTCTTCAGCGCGTAGCGGAAGATTTCCAGCGCGCGTTCGGCGTCGGTCCGCGCGTTGGGGGCGAGCGTCTCGCGCAGGCTTGCGACGCTGAAGGGCACCACGTTGTCATTCGCCCGCCAGCGCGGGATGAGCGTGGTGGCGTCGCCGCCCTGCGCGCGGCCGAAGCGTGACCACGCCATCAACGGCGGCAGGTCGCCCTCGACGGTCAGCTCAAAGGGCTCCTCGCCGGGGCCGACGGTGCGGCTGATCGTGCGCAGTCGCTCCTCGATGAAGCGCGGATCGGGCTGGTCTTCGATCGGGCGAGTGACCTGCAGGACCGAGTGCGCCTCGTTCTGTGCGTAGAGCGCGTCGGGCGCGTGCGGCGCGACGGCCACCATGCGGCGCTCGATCTCGCCAGCGCGCAGGACTTCCAGCGGCGCGGTCGCCTCGAGAGGCTGCTCCTCGCAGCCGAGGTAGCCCTGCACGAAGCGATCGTCGCCCGCGTGGACGCCGTTGCGCTCGTGGTCGAGGTGGAAGAGCGCGCGGGTCGCCTCGTCAGGCTCGAACTCCGTGCGCTGCGGCTCGAAGCTATCGGTGTAGCGGACGACGTCGGAGACGCGGAATTCGTCGATGACGGCTTCGGCCGAACCGCTCTCGCGCCAACGGTTGCCGCCGCCGATGAAAGCCTGCATCGGTATCGAGCGGCGGTCGTTGGGGGAGGTGCCGCGTCCGAGCTTGAGGTCCGGGTCTTCCGCGTCCATCGTTGAGGGCCAGGGCGTGTCGCCGGGCCCCTCGACGCCGATGCGCTCGCCGTCGAGGAAGAGCTGCATGTGCGCGGCGGGCAGGTCCCAGGTGACCGCGACGTGATGCCAGCTCTCGGCGTCGAGGCTCGCGGGTCCACGGACGGTGTGCAGGGACTGATCGGAGTCGGCGATGCTGAACTCCAGCGCGGGGCTGGCGCCGCCGACCGCGCGAAGCTGCGACTGGATCTTGTGCATGTATGCCTTCGCGGAGAAGAGCGTCCACGAACCGTCGTCGGCGCTCGACCAGTGCGGCCGCACCCAGGCCTCGAGCGTTCCGCGCTGCGGGCCCCAGTGCACGGAGCGCTGGTTGGGGTTGAACCGGCCGCTGGTCAGTGTGCCCTCGGAGGCGCCGTTGAACGCGAGCCGGCGCTGCCCTCGAAAGTCCACGCCGGCGTTGACCGCAGCGCCGTCCAGCGCGCCTTCGACGAAGCAGCCCTCGCTCGCGGACGGCCACGGCCAGCGCTCGCCGGGGCGCAGGGAGACGCGATCGATCCAGCAGGTGTACTCGCGCTCGTCGGCGGTGAGCGGCGTGCCGTCCCATGCGGAGTTGGCGTAGAGCCGCAGGCGGATGATGACCTCGATCGTGGCGGCCTCCGGGTCGATGCGCCCGCGCTCGGCGAACTCCACGAGCTGCCCCTGGGCCATCTGGACGGTCAGCCAGCGCGGCTGCACGGCGTACTGCGCGATGCGCGAGCCGTCGGCGCGCAACTGCACCAGCTCGACGGTCATGGGCGTGCCGTAGAGCCCGCGTTCGGGGAAGAGGCTGCAGGCGAAGCGCACCTCCTGGCCCGCGTAGTCGGCGACGTCGATGCGCTGCGAGAGCGCGACGGTGCGTTCAACGTCCTCGGGCGTGTCCGCGTCCACGTGCAGGCGCAGGGAGCGCTCGCCGGAGGTGTGCGCGCAGCTCGCCACGGAGGCCACCGACGGCTCGGTGATCTCCCACGCGGCCGGGAGCTCGCCGTCGAGCGCCTCGAAGCCGCCGTTGGCGACCAGCTCGTCTGGCGGCAGGTCGCGGTAGTCGGCGGGCTGCAGGCCGCGGTCGGCGGTGTCGAAGTAGACGTCGAAGCCCCCGACCTCTGCCACCCGCGCGTCGGCGAGCCAGGTGAGGTACTGCCGCTGCGTGCGACTGCGCGGGTCGTACTCAGTGCGCAGGGCGCTCGGGACCGGCCGGCCGGTGGCGGGATCGACGATGCGCACGGATGCGAGGTCGGCCTGACCGTCCACGCCCGCACGGTCGAGGAGCGCCTGCAGGTCGGGTGCGGCCTCGATGACGCGCGGGCCGTTCTCGCCCAGAGGGCGGGACCACGGCTCGGTTCTACTGACGAACGTGCGGAAACGCCAGCCGGCGTTCCACCACGGGGTGGCGGCTTCAGTGACGGTGACGGTGACGAGCAGCGCGCAGATCAGCAACGCGGGCAGATGGCCTGACATGGCAGGGAGCCTCCTCGCGAGCGGCGATCGTGCGCGCGGCAGGTTCGCCACGCGCGGAGGAAGGGCCTGCATGGGCGAAGGAGGGCGGCCATCATTGCCATCCCGAAGGGCAGACGGGCAGGATGCCCGTCCTACAACGACTGACGGCGGAAGGCAACGGCCCACGGCTCCGTGCACTCGGAGGAGGAGAGCCATCCCTGCCACCCCGTGGCGCAGGCATCCCTGCCTGCGGTCGTTCGGGAACAGCAGACGGGCAGGATGCCCGTCCTACAACGACTGACGGCGAGCGGCTGCGGGCCGCTCAGGCCGCCAGCAAACGGGCGACGCAGTCCACGAACTCGTGATGAGCCACGATCGGCTTGGCGATGTAATCATCGGCGCCGCTTGCATCGAGCAGGCGGCCGCGGTCGCCACGCATCGCGTGGGCGGTGAGCACCAGCACCGGCGGGCCGCCGCCGTCGCAGTGCTTGCGGATGAGCCGAGTGAGCCGCGCGCCATCCACCGGGTCGCCGCGCACATGCGTGTTGGCGAGGGAGATGTCCATCACCACCAGGTCCACCTCGTGGCCGACGCATCGCGCGAGCACGTCGTCGCCGTCCTCGGTGACTGTGACCGCATGGCCGCCCATGCGTGAGAGCACGCGCTCGGCGACGCGTGCGTTGGTCGGGTCGTCCTCAACTAGCAGAATCCGCGCCATCTGACTCACCCCGCTGAAGGAAGGCGCCACGGCGGCGTCCAGTCTCTGTCGCTCGATCCCCCTGATGGGTGCGACACCCCCGTGAACTGCTCGATCAGCTCGTACAGGCGCGAGGGGTCCGCGAGCACCTCGTGCTTGGTCAGCAGCCGGATGAGCGAGCCCCCTGCCAGGAGCATCTGCTGATCGACCGTCTCAGGCTCCGGGTAGGCGGTGACGACGAGCACCGGGAGGTCGGACGAACCCGTCTCGGTTCGCAGCCGCCTGAGCACCTCGTAGCCGTCCATCTCCGGCATGCGCAGGTCCAGCAGCAGCAGGTCCACTTCATCGCCGTGCTCGCGGAGGTGCTGCAGGCACTCGCGACCGCTGTGGACACGCTGGATACTGATGTCGCGGTCGCCGAGGAGGCGCTCCAGCACCAGACAGAAGCTCGAGTCGTCATCGGCCAGCAGGACGCGGGCGCGCTCGCACTGGCCGGTGGCCGCGATGGCGCAGTCCACCGCCCCCGGCAGTTCGTGCGGGACCTGGCTCTTGTCGATGACGCGGACGCGGTCGGGCAGCTCCTCGGAGGCGATGCGGCGCAGCAGCACCTCGGTGTCGCCGGTGACGAGGATCAGCGCGGTGCGGTCGAAGCGCGCGTCCTTCTGAAGCTCGACCAGCAGGTCCCAGCCGGTGATGAGGTGGGCGCCCTCGCGCGCGGGGAGGGAGTAGTCGATCGTGACGGCGCCGGGCACGTCGCGATCGAGGAGGACCATCGCATCGTCGGCGGTGGCCGCCCAGAGCGTTGCGCAGCCGCACGTGTGCAGCAGGCGCAGGAGGTAGTCGCGGCACTGCGGATCGTCTTCAACGACGACGACGAGCGGACGGCCGTCGTCGGGAGCACGCTCGGGGAGCGCGGGAGGCTCGTCGCCGGGGCGCTCGGCCTCGCCGCGGTGCAGCGGGATCGTGAAGAAGAATGTGGAGCCTTTGCCCTCGCCCTCGGACTCGCAGCCCAGCGCCCCTCCCATCAGCTCGAGGAGGTGGCGGCTGATGGTGAGGCCGAGGCCCGAGCCGCCGCGCGGGCGCGTGGTCGAGCCGTCGGCCTGCACGAACTTCTCAAAGATGCGGTCGAGCTTGTCGTGTGAGATGCCGATGCCGGTATCGGCGACCGAGAAGCGGATGGCGCCCTCCTGGTCGTGCATCTCAGCGGCGACCGTGATCGAGCCGCCCTCAGGCGTGAACTTGCTAGCGTTGCCGACGAGGTTGATGAGCACCTGCTTGAGGCGCTCCTCATCGCACCACGCGGCCAGCGCCTCATCCACGGGATGGAAGACCAGCTTCAGCGCGTTCTGATCGGACTGCACGCGCACGAGGGAGTGGATGTCGGCCAGCACCGAGGCCACGTTGACCGCCTCGGGTTCGACTCGCAGCTTCCCGGCCTCGATCTTCGCCACGTCGAGCACGTCGTTGATGAGCGCGAGCAGGTGGCGCGCACTCTCAGCCGCACCCTCGAGGAAGTCGCGCTCCTCCTCCCGC
The DNA here is from genome assembly GCA_029821635.1 of Candidatus Zipacnadia bacterium. Lineage (GTDB taxonomy): Bacteria > Armatimonadota > Zipacnadia > Zipacnadales > UBA5352 > UBA5352. Next base: position 9,019 of record JALGSW010000052.1, on the reverse strand, counting down.
GAGTCGCACAGACCGTTGAGCACGAGCTGCAGGTAGCCGATGATGCCGTTGAGCGGCGTGCGGATCTCGTGCGAGGTGTTGGCCAGGAACTCGCTCTTGAGGCGGTTGGCCTCCTCGGCCTCGCTGCGCGCCATCTCCAGATCGCGGTTCGCGGTCTTCAGTTCCACGAGCGCCTCCTCGCGCTCGTCGCGCACCCGCATCCGCTCCTCCTCGACACGGATCGCCGAGGCGATGATGCCGATCAGTCGCTCGTCCTCCTCGCCTGGCTCGAAGTGCCCGCGGTAGAAGCTGCAGACCACGCCCAGAGTGCCGTCATGCGCGCGGACGGCCTTGCCGAGGTAGCTGCGTGCACCCGCGTCATACACGTTCGGGTCGGCGTCGGCGTAGCCTGAGCGGTCGAGGTGGGTGAGCGACACGACGTCCATCGCGTCGGCATTCATGACGTCGTCGCAGATGCACCCGGTGGGATCGGCGGGTGGTCGCAGGCCCTCGGGCACATGCCAGCCGCTGATCAGGCGCAGGCCATCGTCATCGAGGCGCACATAGGCCCCCCAGTCGGCCTGCAGCACCTCGCCGCACAGCTCGGTCAACCGGTGGATGTTCTCCATCGGATCGGCCGTGAAGCCGAGGAAGCACTCGTTGATCCGCCGGAGCCTCTCCTCGCTCTGCCGCCTCGCGGTGATGTCGCGCGCGATGGACAGCACGACGGGGCCGCCGTCAAGCTCGAAGAGGTGCGCGTTGATCTCCACCGGGATGGAGCTCCCGTCGGCCCGCATGTGGCCCGTCTCGTAGAGCGCGCGCCTGTTGACCTCCAGCTCTTCGAGCATGTGCGGCTCGCTTTGCCACCGCCCAGGCGCGTCGAGGTCCGCGGGCGACATGCCCAGGAGTTGCTCGCGCGTGTATCCGAGCATTGAGCACGCGACGTCGTTGACCTCGACGAAGCGCCCGGGCAGACCGCCCTGCGGCAGGTAGTGCACGTACATCGCGTCATTGCCGCTGTTGAAGAGCTGGCGGTAGCGCCGCTCCCTGTCACGCAGCGCCTCCTCCGCGCGGGCCTTGGCAATGATGAGCGCGAGCTGCTCGGCGAACTGCGCAAGGAAGCGCTTCTCCCGCTCGGGAAGCGGCCGCGCCTCGGGGGTGCCGATCACGAGGTAGCCCATCAGTTCGCCCTCGCACAGCAGCGGCGCCTGGCAGATGTATTCGACGCCGAGGATCTCGAATATCTGCGGGGCGAGGTCGGGCATCGCCAGCTCGCCGGGAGGTGCGAGGTCGCAGATCAGCCGGAGTATCTCCTCGCGGCCTGTGAAGTCCAGCGTCTCGCACTCGTCGAAAAGCCTGCCACTACGCGAGGTGCCCACCAGCGGCCCGCTGAGGCCGTGAACGTACGCCCCCGAGTGGCAGGAGAAGCCGTCGGCCGATGGGTCGGGCGAGACCGCCGGGCCGAGCAGGAAGAGCTCCACGTACCGGTAGCCGAGAACGTCCTTGAGGCCGTCGCAGGATTGCTGGATGGCGTCGGAGAGCGAGGCGCCCGCGTTGAGGCGCTGGCTGACGGAGTTGAGCAGTTCGAGGCGGGCGTTGGTGAGGCGCAGCTCCTCCTCCGAGCTCACGCGCTGCCAGTAGATCGCGAGCCGCTGGGCGATCAAGCGCAGCAGCCGCCCCTCCTCCTTCTGCCAGTTGCGCGGGTGGGTGGTGTCGTCGAAGCCGATGAGGCCGATCAGCTCTCCGCTGGCCGACTGAACCGGCACCGCCATCGCGGCGCGGATGCCGCACTCACGCAGCACCTCGGCGTGGCCGGTCGCGTCGTCCCCGAGCTCGCCCGCGTCCGCGATCACAACATCCTCGCCCGCGAGGAGCCTCTCCATCCAATCGGCCAGCGAACCCACGCCGATGCGCTCGAGTGTCTCGGTCCAGCGCGCGCACAGCGGCCCATCGGACCACATGTGCAGGTCCCTGACTGCGCCGTCCTCGGCAAAACGAAGGATATAGACTCGGTTCACTGAGAGGGTCTCGCCGATCTCGCTGGCGACGCTTTCGAGGTCCGAGCCGGTGTCGGAGACAAGGATCGCGGAGGCGCGCGAGACGGCCTCCTCGAAGAGCAGCCGTTCCTGCAGCCGGCGCTCTTCGGCCTTGCGGTCGGTGATGTCCGCGATCGTCCCACGCATGCCCATCGGCTCGCCGTCGCGGACGATCGCGTCCGCATAGACGATGCCCGAGAACGTCGTGCCGTCCGCGCGGAGCATCTCGTACTCGTGGTTGCCCAGCCGCTCGCCGCGCAACCTGCGCAGCAGGTTGGCCTGCGCGCGCCCGCGATCGGCAGGCGCCACCATCTGCAGCGCGGTGGCGCCTCGCGCGAGGTCTTCATCGGTGTACCCGAATACGTCGAACGCAACGCGGTTGGCGAAGGTCATCCGCCCCTCGGCGTTCGTCTCGAAGACCGCCTGAGGCAGCGAGTCGGCCAGCTCGCGATAGCGCTCGTGGCTGACCTGGAGCGCCTCCTGCGCCGCGCGCAGCTCGTCCAGGTCGGTGCTGAGTTCCAGCCGCGTCCTCCGGCGCGTCTCCGAGACCAGCCTCATGCCGAGGTGGACCATCGCCGCGGTCATCACAAGCGCCCCGGCGCCAAAGGTCCAGACGGTCTCGGCGTGGACCTGCTGAACGTTTCCGCCGCCGAACCTGAGCGCGTGTTCGGTGGACTCCAGCGCCGTGACCCCCGCCGCCAGGAGCAGCAGCAGTGTCAGGACCATCATCGTCACGAGCACGACGATATACGTCGTCAGCGGATTGCCCCTCAGTCGTTCGAATCGCATCGCTACCCTCAAGCTCCCCATGAAGTCGCCTACGCGGCGACCTGGTTGCGCCCGGCGCCCTTGGCCTCGTAGAGGCGGGCGTCCGCCCGCTCGACGAGCGTCCGGGCCGGATCGTGTTCACTCTCATGCGGCTGCAGCGCCGCTACCCCCACGCTCACCGTCACCGCGACCAGCGTGCCACCCGCGACGAGCCTCAGCTCCTCGACGCGGGCGCGGATGCGCTCGGCCAGTTCCTCCGCGCCACCGATCTCCGCCGCCGGTGCGATCACCGCAATCTCCTCGCCACCGTAGCGCGCGGCGATGTCCGTCCCGGAGCGCACCTCCGAGCGGATCGCCTCCGCCGCCGCGCGCAGCACCTCGTCGCCGACACGATGCCCGTGCGTGTCATTGATGCGCTTGAAGTGGTCGAGGTCGATCATCAGCAGCGCCACTGGCGCCGAGCGCGGCTTCACGGTCAACTCGGCGAGGGCCTCGTCGAAGACCCGGCGGGTGTAGAGGCCCGTAAGCGCGTCGCGATCGGCCTCCGAGCGGGCCTGCACCCACGCCTGCGCCAGCCTGTGCTCGCGGACCGCGACGCGCTCGGCGGCGCGCACCCGCGCCAGCAGTTCGGCGTGATCGACCGGCTTGGTCATGTAATCATCGGCGCCTGCATCGAGCGCGTGGACGATGTCGGACTTCTCCGCCTTAGCGGTGACCATGATCGCGTAGGCGCGGCCGCCGGTGACCTCTTTGAGCCGCCGGCAGACCTCGACGCCATCCACGCCGGGCATCATCCAATCGATGAGCGCGACGTGCACGTCCGGCCCGATAAGCTCGAGGGCCTCCCGGCCGTCCTGCGCGACGCGCACCTCGTAGCCGCTGCGCTCCAGCAGGTGCGCCATGATGCGCCGCGAACTCACGTCATCCTCGGCGAGCAGAACAGTAGTGCGCTCAGCCACGCTCTCCCTCCGTCCCGGGTGTCCCCCTTCCCCGGTCATCATCGGCAGGGAGGGCGAGGGCTTGAGGGCGCGTGTCGTTCGCCGTTGCTGTCGTTGCTGCCGTTGCTTCCGTTGCTGCCTTTAGCCCTTGACGCCGGCCACCCGTCTCCGTTATACTGCGCCCAAACTTGACGCCACGCCCCACAGGCTTCGACGGGGAGGAGTAGGCGGACAGCGCGATCCACAGAGAGCCGGCGATGTGCTGAGAGCCGGCGGTCGCGCAGCCGCCGAAGGTCACCCCCGAGCCGCGCCGTCGAAAGACACACGGTAGACGGCGCCGACTGACGGTCGTTACTCCGTCCAATGAGAGCCGGACGCTCGGCGAATGCCGGAGCGCAGCCGGAATCAGGGTGGTACCACGGGAGAGCACCAGCAGCCTCTCGTCCCTTGCGCGAATCAGCGATGCGCATCCCGGACGAGAGGCGTTTTCAGTTTAACTGGCAGTCTCAGCAGTCAGCCGCAATCAGGAGGTCTCACCCAATGCGTAGCGATCGCGCGAAGTCGGGACTCGACAACGCAGCGTCACGGGCGCTGTTGCACGCCTGTGGGGTCACACCCGGACAGATGGGCAAGCCGTTCATCGGCATCGCCAACTCCTACACCGACATCGTCCCCGGACACGTCGGCCTCCAGCGCCTTGCACGCGCCGTCGAGCACGGTATCTGCGCGGGCGGCGGCGTGCCGCTCAACTTCGGTGTCCCGGCCATCTGCGACGGCATCGCGATGGGCCACGCGGGCATGTTCTACTCGCTGCCCTCCCGTGAGCTGATCGCCGACGTCGTCGAGTCGATGGTCGAGGCCCACGCGCTCGACGCCATCGTGCTGCTGACCGACTGCGACAAGATCACGCCGGGGATGCTCATGGCCGCGGGCCGGCTCGATATCCCCGCGATCGTCGTCACCGCTGGCCCCATGCACTCGGGCAACCTGCGCGGCAAGCGCCTGTCACTCGTGCGCGACACCTTCGAGGCCGTGGGCCGCTACCAGCGCGGAGAGATCGACGACCGCGAGATGGCCGAGCTGGAACTGCGCGCGTGCCCCGGTGAGGGCTCCTGCCAGGGGCTCTACACCGCCAACACCATGCAGTGCGTGACCGAGGCGATGGGCATGTCGCTGCCCGGCGCGGGTTCGGCCCTCGCAGGCACCGCCGAGCGCATCCGCCTCGCGTATGACTCCGGCGAGGCCGTGTGCCGGATGGTCCGTGAGGAGATCACAGCGCGCACCGTCATCACCGAGGAGGCCGTGCGCAACGGCATCCGCATCGACATGGCGCTGGGCGGCTCGACCAACTCCTGCCTGCACATCCCCGCGATCGCCCACGAGGCGGGCGTGGAGATGGAGCTTGAGTGGTTCGACGATATCTCCCAGGTGACGCCGCAGATCTGCAAGCTGCGCCCGGCGGGCGAGTACATGATGGAGGACTTCCACAACGCCGGCGGTGTGGCGGGCGCCATGCAGCGCCTCTCGCCGCTGATCGAGGAGAACGTGACGGTCTCCGGCCGGATGGTCTCCGAGATCGTGACCGACGCCGAGGTCTCCGATGACGACGTGATCCGCACGATGGACAACGCCTACCGCGCGACCGGCGGCATCGCGGTCCTGCACGGCAACCTCTGCGAGGACGGCGCGGTCATCAAGCAGTCGGCGGTTGCCGACTCGATGCGCCAGTTCACCGGCAGCGCGCTGTGCTTCGACTCCGAGGAGGCTGCGATGGAGGCGATCCTCGCCGACCGCATCCCCGACGGCTCGTGGGTCGTGGTGCGCTACGAGGGCCCGCAGGGCGGCCCCGGCATGCGCGAGATGCTCAACCCGACGGCCGCGCTCACCGGCATGGGCAAGGAGGAGACCGTCGCGCTGCTCACCGACGGACGGTTCTCGGGCGGCACCCGCGGCCCGGCGGTCGGGCACTGCAGCCCCGAGGCGGCCGTGGGCGGCCTCATCGCGCTGATCGAGGACGGCGACCAGATCGCCCTCGACCTCGATGCGCGCACGCTGAACCTGCTCGTGGACGAGGCCGAGCTTGCGCGCCGCCGCGAGGGCTGGGTGCGGCCCGAGCCGAAGATCACGAAGGGCTGGCTGGCCCGCTACGCCCGCCTGGTGCGGTCGGCGAACACCGGCGCGATCATGACGCCGGAGTGTAACGAGTGACGGCAGTGGTAAGTGGTAAGTGACGGCTGACGGCAGACGGGCAGGATGCCCGTCCTACAGACGACGAGACGACAAGCGGCAACAGGCTGGAAAGCCTGTCCTACAAACGACAACGACGAATGGCGAACGGCACTCACGACGGACTGCGAGGTGCTCAAATGGCTCACGAGATGATCCCTGGCGCACAGGCACTCCTGCGCGTGTTCGAAGAGGAGAACGTGGACGTGTTGTTCGGCTATCCCGGAGGGTCGGTCATCCCGATCTACGACGCGCTCTACGATTCCACCATCAAGAGCGTGCTGCCCCGGCACGAACAGGGCGCGGCGCACGCCGCCGATGGCTACGCGCGCGCGACCGGCAAGGTCGGCGTGGTCATGGCCACCTCCGGCCCCGGCGCGTGCAACCTCGTCACCGGCCTGGCGACGGCCTACCTGGACTCGGTGCCGATCGTGGCGATCACCGGCCAGGTGAAGACGAACCTCGTCGGCACGGACTCGTTCCAGGAGGCGGACGTGACCGGGATCACCATCCCCGTCACCAAGCACAACTACCTGGTCAAGGAGCCCTACCAGATCGAGCGCTTCGCCGATTTGGTGCGCGAGGCGTTCTACCTCGCGCGCACCGGCCGCCCCGGCCCGGTCCTGATCGACCTCCCGTTCGACGTCTCGGCGGGCTGCGTGCCGTGGACCGAGCGCAACATCGAGGCGCTTGACGGCTACGAGGAGGCCGCCGTGCCGGATGAGGCCGACATCGACCGGGCCGCGGACATGATCGAAGCCGCGGAGCGGCCGGTCATGATGATCGGCGGCGGCGTGGTGACCGCGGGGGCGCACTCCGAGATAATCGAGTTCGCCAACAAATGCAACATCGCGGTCGTGCACACGCTCATGGCGAAGGGCTGTTTCCCCGAAAGCCACGAGCTGTCGATGGGCATGCCCGGCATGCACGGGATGGCCTACGCCTCCTACGCGATCCAGCACTCCGACCTGCTGATTGTGATCGGCGCGCGCTTCGACGACCGGATCACCGGCGATCTGTCGCGCTTCGCGCCGGATGCGAAGGTCATCCACATCGACATCGACCCGGCGGAGATCGACAAAGTGCGCACCGCCAACATCGGCATCGCCGCCGACGCCAGGACCGCCACGCGCGCCCTGATCCAGGCGGTGAGCGCCCGCGATCGCGGCGCGTGGGAGGACACGCTGCTGAAGTTCAAGCGAGACCACGAGCTCGCCTACACTGATGACGACGAGCTGATGGCACCGCAGCTCGTGGTGCAGAAGCTTCACGAGGTGACCGGCGGCAATGCGATCGTCACCACGGAGGTCGGGCAGAACCAGATGTGGGCGGCGCAGTACTATCCGCTCGAGGAGCCGCGGAAGTGGTGCACCTCCGGCGGCCTCGGCACCATGGGCTACGGGCACCCGGCGGCAATCGGCGCGCAGTTCGGCCGCCCCGACGAGTTGGTCGTGGACATCGCCGGCGACGGGTCGATTCAGATGAATATGCAGGAGCTGACGACCGGCACGATCCACGAGCTCCCGTACAAGATCATCATCCTGAACAACTCGTTCCTCGGGATGGTGCGGCAGTGGCAGGACATGTTCTTCGACAAGCGCTACTCGGGCGTGGACCTGACCGGCAACCCGGACTTCGTGAAGCTCGCGGAGGCGCACGGGGCGGTCGGCCTGCGCTGCGGCGATCGTGACAGGATCGTCGAGACGCTGGAGCAGGCGATGGAGGTCGATGACCGCCCGGTGATGGTGGACTTCGCGGTCTCCAAAGAGGAGAACGTGTTCCCGATGATCCCGGCGGGCCAGTCGTTCGAGAACCTCATGGAGTGCCCAATGGCGGAGAAGTCATCAAGCGCGTAACCGGCGCGAATCATCCCATTGAAGGAGGGTTCAGACGATGGAAATGCCACGCACCATCTCCGTGCTTGTGAAGAACCGGCCGCGTGTGCTCGCCCGCGTCGCGGGTCTGTTTGCCCGCCGCGGCTTCAACATCGACAGCCTCGCGGTCAGCACGACCGAGAGCGAGGGAATCTCGCGCATGACGGTGGCGACGACGGCCGACGCACCGACGCTGTCGCAGATCGCCAAGCAGGTGAGTAAGCTGCACGACGTGGTGGACGTCATCGACCACACCGACCTCAAGGTCGTGGAGCGCGAGTTGTGCCTCATCAAGGTCATAGTGGACCGGGGCCAGCGCGGCGAACTGATCTCGCTGTGCGACGTGTTCCGCGGCGACATCGTGGACATCGGCAACGGCTCGGTGATGGTCCAGCTCGTCGGCGACACGGACAAGATCGACGCGTTCGTGGAGCTGCTGGCGGACTACGAGATCGTCGAGATGGTCCGCTCGGGCAAGATCGTGCTCGACCGCGGAGCGCAGAAGGAGTAGGGGCGGAGGCGTTTGCAGTGAAGCCGCCTGAAGGGGCCGCCCGACGCCGCACGCCGTTCGGAGGGGCCGCCGCGAGCGTAGCGAGCGGTGAGGCGCGCCAGCGCCTCAGGTTCCACCCCGGCCCGCCGTTGCCGTCCACGAGGGGGAATGACATTGGGACGAGGCGAAGAACCTGTCTACGAATGGGAAGGCTTCCTGTGCCGGCGTCACCCGCACAGGCTCAATCCCGACGACTACCGAGTGCCCGGTCAGCCGGTACTGACCACGATCTGCGCGAAGGACAAGCGGCCGGTGCTGACGCGTGATGCAATCCGTGGCGAGTTGACAGCCGCGCTGTCGGTTGCCACGGGGATCACCGGATGCGAACTGATTGCCTGGTGTCTGATGCCGGACCACATACATGTCCTGCTGCGAGTGGAGCAACAGGGCGGCGACATCATCCGCTTCCTCCACAGCTACAAGACGTGGACCGGGCGCAGGATGCGCACTGCGGGGTTCGCCCGCGGATGGGAGCGCAGCTTCTGGGATCGCCATGCTCGGAGCCGTGAGGACACCGCGAATATGGTCTCGTACGTGTTGCAGAACCCGGTGCGGGCCGGACTGTGCCAGAAGTGGGAGCAGTGGCCGCATTCGGAGTACTGTTGGGGGATGCGTGAACGGAGAACGGCGGGCCGGGGTGGAACCTGA
>JALGSW010000211.1 GCA_029821635.1 Candidatus Zipacnadia bacterium | reverse complement strand
CGCCCGTACTCCTCCTGCCCGCGTGCCCAGCGGCCGGGCGAGAGGCTCGCGACCACGCGCATGTCGCGGCGCAGCAGGTCGTCGAGGTTCGCGCGATTGCTCGCGATCTGCTCGGGAGTGCCGGGCGCGGTCGGGCCGTTGGCGTCCCAGATCGCCTGGTAGTTGCAGCCGAGGCCGATCAGGTGCGTGAAGCCAATCCGCTGCAGCCAGTCCTTCTGCTCGTCGGTACCCGCGCCGCCCCACATCACGACCGGCATCCGGTTGGGCGTCTCGCGTGGGACGATCGTGATGTCGAAGCGCTCGGTGGAGGTGAAGGGCACGTCGCCGGGGATATCCACGGTCGCGGCGATGGTGTAGTCATCAGGGCGCATGCTCGTGTCGAGCGGCACCGAGACCTCGGCGCTCTCGCCGGAGGCGATCGCGGGCAGCTCCTGGTTCAGCAGCGGCGAGCCGTTGAGCGTGACGCGAACCGACGCGCCCTCGAGCGGCTCGCGCAGGCGGTTCGTGACCGCGAAGCGCACCGGATCGGCGTCCTCCATGCGGACGAAGACCCGGCGGTCGGAGACGAGGGCGAAGCCCGCGGGGCGGAACTCCAGCGCCTCGCCGGAGATGCGCACCTGGTCGATGAGGCCGGGGAAGCCGTGGTAGAGGCTGCCCACGCGGTCGCCGATGTAGAGCGGGCGGTTGCCCGGCGTGATCGAGCCGTAGCCGGTCTTCGTCTGCGAACCGGCGGCCGAGCCGTCCACGAAGAACGAGCCCGTCCCGTCACCGTCGTAGACGAAGGCGATGTGCCGCCAGACGCCCGGCTCAACCGAGAACGGGTCCGAACTCCAGCTCACGCTCTCGGTGCCGAAGCCGAGGTTCATCGTCAGCCGGCGCGTCGAGGGCGATGTCTCCCGGCCAAGCACGAGCTGGTAGTCGGCGTCGTCGATGTACTTCTTGTCAAAGATGATCGCCGACGGGTAGTCGGCGTTGAGTTCCTCGTCCGGGTTGATCCACATCTCAACCGTGAACGCGCCGCGAGGGCTCAGATCGGGGGCGTTCGGCGTCATCACGCGGTGCGCCTCATCCACGATCGGGTAACCCGCGAACGCGCGCAGCGCGCCGCCACCGAAGCGTCCCTCATCGACGAACTCGCCGCCCTGCAGCGTCAGCACGTGTCCGTTTCCGGACGCGTCGGCGGTCGGGTCGGGTTGATTGAACTGCCACAGGCCGATCACGTGGTCGCCGGTGGCGTCCTCGCCCGAGTACTCGGTCATGAAGGGCTCCGCGAGCTGCACCTGCGCCGCCTCCTCCTGGGCCAGACTGAACGAACAGACGATCAGCATCAACATCAGCGTCGCCGGAAGCACACGCAACGCGATCAACTCCTCAGTTCAAGATCACGGCATTTCGCCGGTGGGACGGTGTTCCCCCGCGATGATGTGCGCACCCTTGCGGCTCTACTCCGCCGGCTCCAGCAGCACGATGCCGACCGGCTTGTAGATGCCACCGGCCATCGCGGTGTTGTAGACGCGGACGGTAATCTGATTCTGCGCGCCCCACTTGATGTTGTCGGTCATGTCGAGGCGGAAGGGCTTGTTCCAGCCGTTCGGGCCCTCATCATGCTCGCCGACGAACTCCCCGTTCATCCACACCCACGTGGACTCATCGACCGCCTGGAAGTTGAGCTGCGCGCGCGTGGGCGGCTCGTGCGCGGGCAGGTCGAAGGTCAGGCGGTACCAGCCCACGCCCGGGCTCGGGCCCTGATCGCCCCAGAACTTCTCGATCTCGATGCTCTCCCAGCCCGCCTCATCGATGTCGGCGCCGAACCACTCCTGGTCGAGGCCGATGTCCTCCACGTCCGTCTTGAAGACCCAGCCGGTCTTCGGCAGCGGGATGGTCTCCGCGGTGCGATAGGCGTCGCGCCCGGCCATCACCGCGGCCCGCTGCACGAGCGTGCTCTCATCCCCCATCGCCTGCTCGAGCAGCGCCCCCGACTGTGTGGTTGACTTCATGGCCATCAGCGCGAAGACCGCGCCCTGACGCACGAACTCGTTCTCGTCCTTGAGCGCCTTGGTGATCAGGCCGAGACCCGCATCGCCAAGTTCGGCGAGATTCATCGCGGCGCAGCGCCGCACCATCATGTCCTTGCTGGCCAGAGCCTTCTCCAGCGCCGGGATGGCCGCGGCGCCCTTGCTCGGCAGCACCCGGGCGGCGGTCCGGGCCAGGAGCGCGTCGTCGCTCTCGACGGCAGCCGCCAACGCCTCGATGGACGCATCGGGACTCAGCAGCGCCATCCGCTGCGCTTCAGTGTCCTGGGCCATCACGCCGCCCGCGACGAGCGCCGGCAGTATCAACGCGATCGCGCATCGCTTCCATGTCGATCTCATGAGCTTCCCGCACCTCCGAAGGCCGTGTGTGTGTACCGGGGTATTGCCCGCGCAGGCGGCCGAAACCTGCCACGACGTGCGCGTCCGCAAACGTTAATCTTGCATCGCAGGAGGTGCGGTGGCGACAGAGGCTGAAGGTTCGCAAGACAGCCGTATGTTACGCGGAGCGTGCGTCCGTGAACATCTCACGGAACGAGCGGAGGCGCCCGATGACCGGTCGTGAACGAGTGCTGGCTGCTCTCGACCACCGTCCGCCCGACCGTACGCCGCTGGACCTTGGCGGCAGCATCGTCACCGGCATCCACTGCCAGTCGCTGCAGGGCGTGCGGCGCGAGCTTGGCCTCGAAGAGCGCCCTGCGAGCGTTTACGATGCGGTGCAGATGCTCGGTGACGTGGAGATGGACCTGGTCGAGCGCCTCGGGCTGGACGTGCTGCGCGTGGAGCTGCCGGGCGCGCGTGTGGGGGCGCATGGTGATGCGATGAAGCTCTGGGAGCCCTTCGAGGGCGTGGTGACGCAGATCCCCGAGAGCCTCGACGTGGGCCCGGATGACGCGGGCGGCTGGTACCTCTACCGCGGCGTGGGCGATGATCGCAGGCCGGTCATGCACATGCCGCAGGGCAGCTACTACTTCGACACGATCGGTTACGGGCAGTGGAACCGCGACTTCAAGCCGCCGCCGCTCGACGACATCCGCCGCAGCTCCGAAGCCTGGCGCCTGTACGAGCCGACCCTCGAACACCTCGCCGAGCGCGCCCGGCATCTGCGCGAGACCACCGACAGGGCGTTGCACCTGATGGCGGGCTTCACGGGTGTCTGCTACGTCGGCCACCTGACCGACTTCCTCTGCCTGCTGGCCGAGGACCCGGACTATGTGTACGACCTCTTCATGATCACCGCTGAGGTCGCGATCTCGAACATGGAGAAGCTGTGGGAGTGGGTCGGCGACAACGTTGACCTGCTCTGGATCAGCGGACTTGACCTCGGGAGCCAGCGTTGTGAGTTGATCTCCCCGGAGACCTTCGAGCGAGTGTACGCGCCCGCCTTCCGGCCGCAATATGAGTGGATGCACCGCAACACCACCTGGCGGTCCTTCCGCCACTCGTGCGGGAGCATAGCCAACATCGTCGGGATGATGGCCGACGCAGGCGTGGACGCACTCAACCCCGTGCAGACGTCCGCGGCGGGGATGGAGCCGGCGAGCCTCAAGGAGCGCGTCGGGAGCAAGGTCACGTTCTGGGGCGGAGGTGTTGAGACGCAGGGAGTGCTGCAGTTCGGCACTCCCGACGAGGTGCGCGAGCAGGTCGCCGAGCGTGTGCGCATCTTCGGCGCGGGCGGAGGCTTCGTCTTCTGCCCGGACCACAACATTCAGCCGAACACGCCGCCTGAGAACATCATCGCGGCGTACGAGACTGCGCGAGAGACCGGCGCATAGCGAACGCGCAGCTACTCCGCAGGGAGGGCCTATCATGGACCCGCGATTGCAGGCGTTCCGCGAGGCGGCGGAACGGGCGTTGCAGTTCCAGCTCCAGTTCCAGCAGCATGACGGTTCGTTCATCTGGGACCCGAGCATCCGTGACGCGTACCACAAGCAGGCCTACTCATGGGGCATCACCGGGCGCTTCGGCCAGGCGCACCGTCTGCTGAGCTGGATACGGGACAACTCGCTCCAGGAGGACGGCAGTCTGCTCGACTACAGTGGCGATGTGTACAAGCTCTCGTGGCTCTTCCAGGGCTGCCACCGGATGGGGCGCTTCGACATCTCGCATCCGGTCATGGGGTGGCTGATGGCGCAGCAGAAGGACTGCGGCGGCCTGCCGCACTTCGCCGCAGATGACCGGCTGCGCGCGCTCGCGACCGCGTGGGTGGGCGTCTCGGCGCTCTACTTCGGCGATGTGTCCTTCGCCGAGCGCTGCGCCGGCTGGTGCGTGGGGCTGCTCGATCAGCCCGACGAGGGCCGGTTCTACTTCCAGACCACCCTCGACGGCAAGCTGCTGACCGGCGCCATGGCCGAGGACGCGCAGTACATCGACCTCGAGCGAACCGGCCAGGCGTACTGGGAGATCGGCCTGCCGTGGATGCTCACGGGCAGGCTCTACCAGGCCACCGGTGACCGCAAGTGGCTCGACTACGCGACGCGCTTCTTCGAGTGGCAGCGTGCGTGCGCCGAGGACAACTTCGCCAACGTGGGCAGCGGCAAGAGCAGCCTCGCGGCCTGCATCCACTTCCTCAACACCGGCGACGCCCGCGCGCGCAACGGCGCGGTCGCGTTCGGCGAGTTCCTGCTCGCGACCCAGTACCCCGAGGGTGGCTGGCGCGATCCGAGCGAGCCCGATATCCCGCTGATCTACATCGACCACGCGGCCGAGTACACAATCTGGCTGACCGAACTGATCGGAATCCTCGGCAGCGCCGGGTAACGCCGGGGAACAAGTGAAAAGAGAAGAGTGAAGAGGGAACGGCGAGGACACGTCACCCGGGAGGAATGCACCCGTGAACCAGCGCCTGCAGCAGTTCTGCGCGGCCGCCGACAGGGCGGTCGAGTTCCAGCTTCAGCACCAGCAGCCCGACGGTTGTTTCATCTGGGACCCGGCGATCCCGGATGCCTACCACAAGCAAACCTTCTCGTGGGGGCTTGCCGGACGCCTGCCTGAGGCAAACCGTCTGCTCACCTGGATCCGCAAGGAGAGGCTGCTCCCCAACGGTTCGCTTAAGAGCTACCGCGGGGATGTCTACAAGCTTTCGTGGCTCGTCCACGGCTGCCACCGGCTCGGGCGGTTCGACCTCTCGCACCGCGTGATGGGCTTCATCCTCGGGCAGCAGGCCGACTGCGGTGGCTTCCCGCACTTCGCGGGCGAGCGGTGGCTCCGCTGCCTGCCGACGGCGTGGGCGGGCGTGGCGGCGCTGCTGTTCGGACGCGTGGACGCCGCCGAGAGCGCCGGTGAGTGGTGCCTGACGCTGCTCGACCAGCCCGACGAGGGCCGCTACTACTACCGCACCGCGTACGACGGGACGCTCGCGACGGCGGAAGTCGATCCGGCCGCGATGTTCATCGACATGACCACGCCGCAGCAGCCCTACTGGGAGATCGGCCTGCCGTGGCTGCTGTGCAGCAAGCTCTACCAGGCGACCGGCGAGGCGCACTGGCTCGACCGCGCGAATGACTTCTTCGCGCTGCACCTGTGCTGCGCGGATGACCGCTTCACGCACACCGGCTCGGGCAAGAGCAGCCTCGCCGCGGCCACGCACTGGGTCGTGACCGGCGACGAGCGCGCCTGCGACGCCGCGCTGAGTTTCGGTGAGCGCCTGCTGGAGACGCAGCGCCCGGAGGGGACGTGGACCGTCGGCGGCAGCGACTCACTGCTGACGCGCATCGACGCGGCGGGCGAGTTCAGCGTGTGGCTGCGGCTGATCGCGGGGATGCTGCCCGCATAGCCGTTGGAGAGGCCGCCCCCTGTGGCGGCCTGTGTCGTTCGTTGAGTTCTCAGCACGAAAGGACACTACCCATGCCTGACGCGATCAAGCTGGGCCTGATTGGCTGCGGAGGACAGGGCGGCTACCTCTCCGAGGCCGCCGCAGTGAGCGGTCGCGCGGAGCTTGTCGCCTGCGCGGACATCGACGCCGCGCGCGCGGAGGCCTTCGCGGCGCAGTTCGGCTACGCGGACTCGTTCGGCAACGCCGCGGAGATGCTCGACGAGGCGGACATCGAGGCGGTGATCGTCGCGACCTCGCACGACCACCTGCAGCCCGCCGCGCTCGACGCGGTCCACGCGGGCAAGCACGCGCTCGTGGAGAAGCCGATGGCGCTGACCGCGGCCGCCGGGCGCGAGCTCGTTGCCGCCGCGCAGGGCGCCGACGTGCGCCTGATGTGCGGCTACACGCTGCGCTTCCTGCCCGAGCGGCAGGAGATGCGCCGCCTGCTCGAGGAGGGCGCGATCGGCGAGGTCACG
>JALGSW010000210.1 GCA_029821635.1 Candidatus Zipacnadia bacterium | reverse complement strand
GAACGAGCCGACGACGATCCCGACCGCGCCGGACTGGAACTTCAGGTTGATGTTGAAGTGGTCGTCGGTCTGCAGCACCGGGATGTTCATGTGGTTGCTGTAGCACGAGACCTCTTCGACCTCTCCACCGATCCAGCGGGCGAGGTCGATCGCGTGGCAGCCGCCGCCAATGAGCTGATGGCGCATCTCGGGGTCAAAGCGCCACTCGTTGAACCCGGGGATGTTCTCGTAGTTGTGGATGTAGCTCGTGTAGAGGTTGTAGACCTCGCCGAGGGTGCCGTCGAGCGTCCAGCCCTTGATCTTCTGGAAACTCGCGTAGAAGCGGGCCACGTGCGCGGTCATCATCTTCACGCCTGCCGCGCGCTGGGCGTCGATCATCCTCTGGCACTCGTCCACGGTGCGCGCGAGCGGCTTCTCCATCATGACGTGCTTGCCGCTGGCGAACGCCGCCTCGGCCATCTCAAGGTGCACGTAGTCCGGGGTCGCGACGGAGACGATGTCCACGTCCTCGCGCGCGCACAGCTCCTCGTACTTCGTCGTGCCGAAGGGTATGTCGAACTCGTCCTGCAGGCTCTTGACGAGGTCTTCCTCGAGGTCGCAGACGGCGTTGATCTTCAGACCGGGCACGTTCGCGATCTGCCGGAGCTGGCCGGCTCCCATGTGCAGACCGATGATTCCTACGCCGAGTGTGTCGGGCATGGTGGATCTTCCTCTCCGCGTTCTCATGCAAGCGGGCGCGGCGGAAGACCGCCGCGCCCGCCATATCGCGCTTCCGTCGAACCTATTGTGCGCGTTCTGTGGCACGGACACTCCTGTCCGTGCGCCGTCAGGACGCTCCTACTTCAGATACGCGCGCCCGACCTTCTTGATCGCCGCGGCGAGGTCGTACATGTCCTCTTCCTCGTAGGTCGGGTGGACCGGGACGAAGAACGTGCGCGACTCCACCCACGCGGAGTTCGGGCAGAAGGTGTTGATGTAGTCCACGGCCTCGGCACGCACCGCCGGGTCGCGGAACGGGTACTTGAGCCGGCCGAAGCCGACGTGGTTGCGGTAGCAGGCCTCCTTGTAGCCCTGCGGCCACATGACCGGGCCGGCGGGCACGCCCTCGGCGCCAACGGCCTTGAAGAACTTGCGCGCCTCCACCGAGAGCTTGTCCGTGTCGAGGATGATCGGGTACTGCCAGTAGGCGTTCTCCCGCTCCTCGGTGTCGATCGGCAGCGCCATGATGTACTCTTCGCCCTGCAGCTCGGCGTCGAGGATCTTGGCGTTGCGGCGGCGGTTCGGGGTGTTCCAGTTGTCCATCTTGCCGAGTTGGACGACCCCGATCGCCGACTGCATCTCGGTCATGCGGAAGTTGTAGCCGATGCGCTGGTGGATGTAGGACAGCTTCTCCTCCAGCTCCAGCAGCCTCATGCGCTCGGAGACGTCGTAGCCGTGGTCGCGGAAGGAGCGGCAGTTCCACGCCCAGTCCTCGTTGTCCGTGACGACCATGCCGCCCTCGCCGCCGGTCGTGAAGTGCTTCGACTGGCAGAAGCTGAAGGCGCCGATGTCGCCGATGGAGCCGGCCTTCGTCCCCTTGTACTTGCCGCCGTGGGCCTGCGCGGTGTCCTCGACCACGTAGAGGCCGTATTCCTCGGCGATGTCCATGATCGCGCCCATGTCGGCGATGCAGCCGTAGAGGTGCACGGGGATGATCGCCTTCGTGCGGGGCGAGATATTCTCGACGATGGACTCGGGCGAGATCGTGTGGGTGAGCTTCTCCACGTCGGCGAAGACGGGGACAGCGCCCGCCTGCGGCACGCACATCGACGACGCGATGAACGTGTAGCTCGGCACGATGACCTCATCGCCAGGGCCGATGCCGAGGCCGCCGAGAGCGGTGTGCAGCGCGGTGGTGCCGTTCGCGGTTGAGATGGCGTAGTTCGTGCCCTCCCACTCCGCGAACTTCTCTTCGAACTCGACGCCGACCTTACCGGTCCAGTAGTTGACTTCGCCGGTGCGGATCGGCTCCATGGCCGCCTCGACCGAATCCTCCTCGAAATACGGCCAGGGCGGGAACTCCTCGGTGCGAACCGGCTTACCGCCGTCGATTGCGAGCTTCTCTTCAGACATCGTTCCTCTCCTCCTGAGCGCAAAGCGCAAGGTTGGTTAGACCTGTGGTTTCCGGTTGGACTAAGTCCATTCTCCCGCGGGGCGGCAATACCTGCTTCGGGGATGTCGCCGTGTCGTTCTGGAGGGGCGAAGCTTTGGCTTCGCCCGGTGGGCCACGGGTCGGAGCGGCTAAAGCCCCTCCGCTCCACACGATTGGACAACGGCGCTCCACGCCGCCGCCAACTCCGTCAGCCGCGCGGGCGACTTGCGGCCCGGCGCGGCTTCGAGGCTCGATGACAGGTCCGCGCCTGCCGCGCCCGTTGCCGCCAGCGCCTCGCGCAGGTTGCCCGGCCCCAAGCCTCCCGCGAGCAGCACCGGGGCGTCCGGGCGCGTGCGCGCGCGGCGCACGATCTCGGCCGCCGCCTCCCAGTCGCAGGTGCGGCCCGATCCGCCGGTGCCATCGCAGGTGCGCGTGTCCAGCACGATGGCCGCCGCGCCGGCATTCAGCGTTGCGTCGATCTCCGTGAGCGTCTCTGCGACCAGCGCCTCACGATCATCCGCACGCTCGGGCAGGCCGACCGGTCGCCAGATGTACGCTGAATCAGAGAGGACCTCAGCGACCTCGCGAACGTACCCGGCGTCGCCGCCGTGAAGCTGCACCGCGTGCGCACCCGTTGCGTCGACCAGCGCGGCGATCTCCTCGGGTGGCATGTCCTCGATCACCAGCACTGGCCGCGCCCTGCACCCGCGCGCGAGCAGCGTCGCCTGCTCACGAGTGATGCAGCGCGGCGAGCGCTCGATCTCCACGATCAAGCCGCAGAAGTCCGCCCCCGCAGCCTCCGCGCAGCGCACATCCGCCACGCGCGTGAGGCCGCAGACTTTCAGCACCGGTCGGCTTTCAGGCATCGTCTCGCGCTCCTATGGCTCGATCTCCACGGCGGTCACTGAGTGCTTCGGCAGTGCAAGCCGCCATCCCTGCCCATCACGCGCCACGGCCGTCTCGACCAGCTCGACGGGCGTCTCACCGCCGGAGTTGTGCGACCACGCCTCGGGCCCGACCAGCGACCACGCGGAGGCGGTCGTGGGTGTGCCTCCCGCGACGGAGACGGACGCCTCGACAGGCTCATCGAGGTTCGTGTTGACGATCATCAACGTGACACCGCCGCCGGCACGCTTGGCGGCGTTGACGGTGAGGTCCGGCACAGCGCCCGCGTTCCACGGCTGGAACTCCCGGATGGCGACCAGCCGGTACTGCGTGACGCCGCTGATCGCGTCGTTGCCGCCATCCGCGCCGAGTCGGCGGCAGATGATGCTGATAGCGTCTGTGTCCGCGAGCGTGACGTAGGTGACCGTGACGGGCGTCCAGTCGTTATCGCCGGTCAGGTTGCCGCCGTTGCGCGCCGACTGCGTGATAGTCCAGCCTCGCGCGTCGCCGACCTGGAAGCCCACGCCCCGGCCCGACTGCAGCCCGACCGTGCGTATCTCACCGACCACCTCGTAGCCTGTGAGCGGCTTCGCCGGAACGGTCACAGATGCGTGATAGTAGTTCGTATCGGCCCCGGTGAACTCCGCGGTCACGACGCCGCCCTCGGCCTGCTGCTTCACGGCCGGGCTCTCGCTCAGCCGCCACTCGACCCGCTCGGGCAGCACGTTCTCGGCGATGACGTGGCGCTCCGTCGGGTCCCCGAAGCGCGCGTGGATGCCGAGGCCGCCGTCGAACTCCCAGCTCCCGCAGTCCACGTCGGCCTGCACGAGCGTGTCGCCGAAGTGCTGCGCGTAGAGCTGGTAGACGTAGTAGTTCGCCTGCTTCACCAGCGGCTCATCCCTGTGCACGTAGCCCTGCACCATGCCCCAGTACTCGTTCGCGAACTGCCAGAAGTTCGCCATGATGACGCGCTGGGCGGGCTGCATCGAGACGCGCAGGAACTCCGCGTTGCGCAGCGCGTTGCCCAGCGACTGCCGGAAGGGCGGCGACTCGCGCTGCCCCACGAACGAGCCGTTGTACTCTGTGATGGCCCAGGGCAGGTCGGTGCGGCCGATGGTCTCCTCGACGAGCGCATCCATGCTTTCGTACTCGTGCACGATCTCTGGTCCGCAGGCGACGCAGGCCTCCATGAAGCCGCGGTAGCGTTCCGGGTCGGTGTCGCCGCGGAAGCCGGGGATGTAGATGTGCAGGATGCCGAAGTCGAGTTCCGGGCCGATCGCGAGGAGCGCGGGCCGGTTCCACTCATCGTTGATCCCCGGATGAAAGACTGCGCCGAGGCGGACCTGCGGATCCACGGCACGCATCGCCGCGCGGTACTGATGGTAGCGGCGCCCGTACTCGGCGGGCGTGAGGAAGTCCACGCGCTCGCGGTCCCTCGCGAGCCGCCAGTGGCCGCCATGCCACGTCTCGTTCCCGTACTCAAACCACACCGCGCCGACGGGCTCAGGCAGGCCGTCGGCCGCGCGGACAGCCGCCCAGTCGATGTCACCGTTCGGGTTCGAGCCGTCGTTTGGGGCATTGCAGTACTCGACGAGGTCAGCGGCGTCCTCGGGCGTGCCCCAGTAGTCGGACAGCGTCAGTACCGGGATGGAGTCGGTGGCCTGGCAGAAGCGGAGGAACTCAGGGAGGCCGAACTGCTGCTCGGGGCGGTCCTCCATCGGGCCGACCGTGGCCTTCCAGTCGTAGTAGTGCACGCCACAGCCGCCCGGCCAGCGGTTGATGCTGATGCCCGCCTCGCGCGCGAGGTCCGCGTACTCCGCCACCGGCTCCCTCGCCTCCGGGTCCCAGATGCCCGAGCCGCGGTTGCCGTACTCTTCACGCGGGTCCTGATAGGCGAGCTGGTTGTTCCCGAAGATGAGCCGGTTGACGGGGCCGATCTCGTCTGCGGGGCGCACGACGATCGTGGCCTGCTGCGCGGCGTGGCACGCGCAGGCGAGCACAACAAGCGCGCAGATGAGCCTCAATCGCATCGCAGGCGCCTCCCGGTGAGTACGGCACGGGCCGCGAGCGCATCGCCCGCGGCCCGCGTGGCGGTCATCGTTTCCGCCCGCTACGAGCCGCGGATCTCCTCCGCAGTCTCGATCACGAGGTCCGCCATGATCTCGACCTGATCGTCGCGCAGCGGGTACAGCGGCAGGTGCGTGAAGGTGTGCCAGAACGCGTTCTCGGCGTTCGGGCAGCTCTCGGCGATCGCATTGGTGTCGTAGCCGAGCTGGTCGAAGAGCGAGAAGTGGTACAGCGGCGCGAAGTGCGGGATGTTCGTGACGCCCTTCTCGGTCAGCAGCGCCTTGAACTCCCGGATGTCCGCGCCCAGCACCTCCGGGTCCACCTGCAGCAGGTAGAGGTGGAAGGTGCTCTCGATCTCGTCGGTGTTCAGCGGCGCGGGGATCAGCCCCGGCACGCCCTCGAAGCGCTCGCTGAGGTACTCAGCGCGCTCGCGCCGGATGCGGATGATCTCCGCCAGTCGCCCCATCTGCCCGAGCAGGCAGGCCGCCTGGATCTCGGTGGAGGAGTGGTTGCCTGGCACCTGCGGGCCGCCGGTCGTTGTCGGCAGCGCGACGACGTCGTAAAGCCAGTTCTCGATCTGCTGGCTCATGTCGACGCCGCAGAAGCGCGCCTGGTTGAAGTACTTGCCGAAGTCGGTGTCGGTGCAGACGATCCCGCCCTCACCGAACGCGGTGATGTTCTTTACCTCATGGAAGCTGAAGGCGCCGAAGTGACCGACGGTGCCGGTCATCTTTCCCTTGTACTTGCCGCCGAAGGCGTGCGCTGCGTCCTCGATGACGATGATGTCGTTGGCCTCGGCGATCTCCATGATCGGGTCCATGTCCACCGGGTAGCCGCCGATGTGCACGGGCATGATGACCTTCGTACGATCGGTGACCTTGCGCGCGACATCCTCCGGGTCCATATTGACGGTCCGCGGGTCGATGTCCGCGAACACGCACTTCGCGCCCACGTTCGGCGGGTAGACGCCGGTTGCGATGAAAGTGATCGCGGGAAGGATGACCTCATCGCCCGGTCCCAGGTCCGCGAACTGGTGGGCGATCTGGAAGCCGTGTCGCCGAGGCTGAGCTTGGCGGTGGGCTGGCCACAGGCGCACAGCGACGTCAGCGCTTCCTCAAAGCCCGCCATGGCGTCGGCGAAGGCTGTTTCGTCGTCACCTGGCTTGACGAGCAGCTTCACCAGGCCCATCAGGTCCTCATGCCAGATGTGCTCGCCGATGGCGGCCCAGGGCACGGCGGCGTCGCCGGTCGCGTAGCGGAAGTCGGACTTCTTGTCCTGCGGGTTGTCGGACATCTCGATCCCTCCTGCTGATAGCTGCAAGCTGCGGCGGGCCGTCCGCCGTCACGTCTCTTGTGAGACAGGGTGCCAGCCTGTCGCCGTTCACATAGGTCCTCGCGCTCAGTCGCCCTCCGGGATGATCAACGCCCCCGGCGATGTCGCCAGGTAGGGCGGGATCTCAGCGCCGATCAGCAACGAGTAGTCTTCCAGCTGGCCCTGTTGGGCCTCGTCGATCTCGACTCGCCAGGCCTTGCCGCGATCGTCCGGGCCGGTGTCCACCGTCGCCGGTAGCGCGTCCTGCGTGAGGCTGTCGCCGATGAAGGCGAGCTCGCCGTTCGGGCGGAAGATGCGGATCGCCGCGCTCTCACCCTTGCTGGCGAACAGCGTGATCGTGAAGCGCTCGCAGTCCTCAGGCACCCAGCAGTACATCGCCCCGGTGCGCTCGCACAGCTTCAGTCCCGGTCCGATCATGACCGCCGGGCAGTTGTGTACGACCAGCCCGCAGCCGTTGCGGCCTGCGTTCATCTTCACCTGGTAGAGCCCCGGTTCCGCGACATCGACCGTGATCTGCGCATCGCCCCGCAGCGGCGTGTGCCCGGAGGCGATTGACTGGCCATCGGCGGAGATCACGTGCCACGAGGGCCGGTTGGTGTACTGCGTGCCCACCTGGACGCCAATGGCCGTCGCCTCGATGTGCCGGTCCTCCCCGACGAGCACCAGCCAGCTCCCGCCGGAGCGGGCGATCAGCGACTGCGGCTCCTCGGGTGTCAGCGGTTCATCCGGGAGCGGCTGCACGAGCATCGGGCCGTCGTAGGGCGTGGCCTCGGGGATCGGCGCCATGAACTCCCGCTGCCAACGCGCGGTGACCAGCGCGTCGGTCTGCTCCGCCGCCAGCGTGTCGAGGTGGTCCATGTACGCGTCGATCTGCGCGGGGGTGGGCGCCGCGGCGAGCAACGCCCGCCGCATCCGCCACGTGTCAAAGAGATCGCGGGCCATCTGCACGCGCGCGAGCCGCAGCTCGTCCGCGTGCGAGGCGTCGGCGGCGTCCTCAAGGCGCTCCGCGAGGAAGAGCACGTCATCCTCCGAGATCGGGACCGCGATCTCCTCGGGCAGGTAGTGCCTGTAGGAGACCTCCCAGATGCGCATGAAGTACTCGCGCATCGGCTGGTCCGCCGAGCCGTAGTAGGTCGCGAAGTAGTCATCCAGCAGTCCGTCTGGGTCGGCACTGACGTTCCACATCAGCCTCGCCGCGATGTAGTGGTTGAGCGCGAGGTTCCCCCACGCGATGTTTGCCTCAGAGCTGCAGGCGATGAAGCCGTGCTGGTGGTAGTAGGGGATGTCCTCGAACAGGATCGGCGCGATCCCGGCTTTGAGCAAAGGATCAGCGTACGGTGCAGTCCAGTACTCCCGCGCGATGAGGCCCCCTGCGATGCGGTCCCAGCCCTGGATGGCTCTTCGGTAGAGCGCGTTATTGGGACTGATTCGGTCCGGGGCTGCGATCGGGTGGAACGGGTCCATCGCGATGCCCCAGTGGCAGATCGCGGGGATCACGTTCGGATGCACCATCGGTTCATCCGGCGGCTCCAGCGTGCTCTTGTAGGCGTAGAAAACGAGGTAGCGGTCGGGGAACTCCTCCACGGTCTGCTCGGCGACCTCATTCGCGAACACGATCATCCGGCGGGCCTTGCCCCGCTCCTGCGTGGCGCGGAAGTCGGGCGGATCCTGAGCGAGCGCCTCCTCTGATTCGCTCCAGCCTCTGCTGTCATTCATACTCAGGGAGAATGAGTAGCGGTCTTCGCCGGCCGCAAAAGCCTCGATCGCCTGCTCGGCGGCGCGGTCGATCACGCCCGATGCGGCCAGCTCCGGCTGCCACGGCGCCCCGCCGCGTGGGTCAATGCGCACGCCGCCGATCTCGGGGAAGAACTCCGGGTGCTCATCGTAGAGCTCGGGCGGCACGATGCGGAAGAGGTTGTGCCCCATCGCGACCGACGGCCCGCCCTGCCGGCTCCGACGGTACCAGGTGTTCCAGTCGCGGTACATGCGCCGGTCCGGCGTCTTCGAACTCGGCCACATGCGGCGGAAGACGAAACTGGGGATCTGCCGGACCGCGAGTTCATCAAAGCTCAGGTTGGGCAGGTCGGGGATGTGCGTCCCAAGCTCGCCCGGATGAAAGAAGCGCAGGCCGCAGAGGTCCTCGAGGAACGCGTAGACCGCGAAGACGCAGCCTTTCACGCCCCCGCCGGTGACGTAGAGCGAGTCGTCGCGCGTCTGGATATGCACGGTCTGTGCAAGCATCCAGCGGCTGCGCGTGGCGTCGGCCTCGCGCGGAACAAAGTGGCTGGGGCCGACGTAGATCGCCGGGCCGTCATGGTCCGCTGTGGGGCCGAGCAGCGTGAATTCGCCGCCCGTGGCCGCCTCGAGGTAGTGCTTGAGGTCCGCGACGGCATCACCGATGCCGTCGGAATCGTCGCTGATGATAGGAACGAGCGCCTCGCCGTCGCGGGCGAGGTCGATCGCCTGCACCTGGGCGCAGGTCACGAATGCGAGGATCGTTGTCAGGGCCGGAAACGGTCGCATGGGGTCGGTGGGCCGGGCGGCGGACCGCCTCAGACCTCACCCTCCCCCCAATCATCGTCCATCGTGGAGAGGATCCGCTCGATGACCATCGCGAGCTCGTCCAGCTCAAAGGGCTTCGTCTGATACCACGTCACGCCCAGCTCCCAGCCGCGTGCCTTGTCGGCATCCTCGCTGCGGGCGGTGAGCATCAGGACCGGGATGTCCACCTTCTCCGGGTCCTCCTGCATCTGCTTGAGGACGTCCCAGCCGGTGAGTCGGGGCATGGTGACGTCGAGGAGCACGAGATCCGGGCGGAACGTCTCCAGAATCTCCAGCGCCTGCTGCCCGTCATAGGCCTCAGTGACCTCGTAGCCCTTCTCTTCGAGGAAGAGCTTGGTGTAGAACACCAGGTCTCGTTCGTCATCGACCAGGAGTATCTTCTTACCCATGTATCTCCCCTCGCATCCCTCGGCGGTTGGTTCCCCGAGCTGTTCTGGCTGTCGCTATTCGCAGTTCCTGCGCCCCTCGCGCGCCGCCGCCCTCAGCGCTGCCAGCCGCTCGAAGGCGCAGTGCAAGCTGTCGATCTCCTCGGGCGAGACGGTCGTGCTGACGACCGTGATCGCCGGTCGCGTCTCGGCGGCAGGCTCCGCGCGTTTGAAGTCGCTCTCTATCTCCCGCACGAGCCGCTTGTCCGCTGCAGGCCGGCAGACAATGCAGAAGTCGTCGCCCCCGACGTGCGCGAGGAAGTCGCCGTAGCGCCGCCCCGCCCCGCGCAGCACCTCCGCCAGCAGCACGATCAGATCGTCGCCGGCGAGGTGCCCGTACCGATCGTTATACCCTTTGAAGTCGTCAATGTCCGCCATGACGAGCGCAATCGGCTCGGCGGCTTCCAGCTTCGCCCTGACGCAGCGCCGCAGCCACCCGTTCCCCGGCAGCCCCGTCAGCGGACTCCGGTCGCGCTCTGTCTGCGCGCGCTTGAGCAGGGCCGTCAGCCGCGCGCCTAGCTCGAACGCCGCCGTGCCGAAGTCCACCGCGAT
>JALGSW010000209.1 GCA_029821635.1 Candidatus Zipacnadia bacterium | reverse complement strand
GCGTCATGGGTTTGCCACGTCCAGGCAGATCATGGTGTCACGGTCGCGCAGCACCAGCTTCCCGTCCGCCAGCGCCATCGGCGCCCATGCGTCCGGGCCGGGCAGGACCTTCGCCCGCGCCATCTCGTTGTAGCCGGAGGTGCTTGCCTGCGCCATCACCAGCGTGCCGTTGTCGGCGAGCACGTAGAACTTGCCGTCCGCCAGCATGTACGGACCGATGCCAAAGGTCGCCGTGTGACCGCTCTTCCAGACGCGCTTGCCCTGCAGGCTCAGGCAGACGAGTTGCTTGTCCATGCTCACCCCGAACAGGTGGTTCTGATAGAAAACCGGGGTGTGCTGGTGGGAGCCGAACACGTTCTGTGGTATCTTCCACGCGGAGGCGGGAGTGCCTCCCTTGACCGACAGCATCATGCTCCCCGCCCCGTAGCCGCCGCAGAGGAATACGTTGTCGTTGCCGACCGGCACCGGCGTGGGCACGTTCGCGGTGTTGACGGTCCATCCGGGGTACTTGAACACGATCTTACCGTCGCTCGCGGAGACCCCGACCACGCCGCCGCCGGCGGGGTAGACGTAGACCTTGCGCCCGCCGAGCTGCATCGGCATGATCGACGCGTGCGTCATCTGCCAGCCGTCGGGGTTGGGCGTCTCCCACGCGACCTTGCCGCTCGCGCAGTCCACCGCGACCATCAGCGCGCTGCCTCCCGGTGCGATGATCGCCTTGCCGTCCTCGATGATCGGGCACTGCCCGGCGTACCAGCTCGGGATCTTCGTGCCGTAGGCCTTCTTCAGGTCCACCTGCCAGACGACCTGGCCGTTGTCGGCGCGCGCGCAGGTCACGTGGCCCATCGGCCCGAGCGCGACCACGTAGCCGCTCGCAACCGCCGGGACGGTCCGCGAGATCCCGTGATTGTCCTTGATCGCCACTGCGTAGGACTGCTTCCAGATGTCGTCACCGGTGCTCAGTGACATGCAGCGCAGCACGTCCTGCCGAGCGCTCCGGTCGTAGTCGAGCACGTAGACGCGCCCTCCGACGATCGCCGCACCCGCGTGACCGGGCCCCAGCATCTTCTTCGTCCAGAGCTTGCGCGGTCCACCGCTCGGCCAGCTCGACGCCAGCCCCGACGCCTGGTGTGCGATGTTGTCGAAGTTTGCACCGCGGAAGTTCGGCCATGAGCCACCGCCGCCGCCGCTCGCCACAGCGGGCGGGGCTTGCGCTGGCGCGTCTGCGGGCTGTCCGCCCGTCGCAGCTCCGGGCGCTCCCGTCTGTCCCGGCTGTCCGCCCATCGTCTCAGGCGGCTGAGGCATCTCGACAGGTCCGCTGGCCGCCGGATCGCCCGGCATCTGATCGCCCGGAGCCATCTGGTCGGGGTGGCCGGCGGTCACAGCGTCGCCGGGGCGCGGGGCGACATCCACCGGCTTGCGATCGCCCAGCACCCACATGCCCAGCAGGAAGATGCCCACCAGGCCCACTACCACCGGAATCGCCACCGTCAGGATCCGCTTCGTCTGATTGCTGCGCTTGGGGTCGGGGGGAGGGACGTTCGCCGGCGGCTCGGGCTGCTGCTTCGGGTCGCCGACGGTCGAAGGTAGGCGGTCATGGGGCAGCCGGCTATCGCGGTTCCCGTTGCTCGTGCTCATATCTCCCTCACAGTGGTTTGAAGGTAGTGGTGTGCAGGCATAGTATTTCCCCGGAGGAGGTCGAGTCAAGCGCCTCCCCCGGCTGCCGGGCCACATTGCCACTCGGAGCCTGATGCGCTCATTCCGACGCCGAATGGCGGTGAATCGTTCAGCGCGTGACGACCCGCGCGGTTCCGAATGCGCACGCGTCCGCTGAACATTCGCGCGCCAGCCGGCGTCGGCAAGCCTATACCTTTCCTCAGCGGCACGGCGAGGAGGGGCTGAGATACTCCGTGGCCGAGACGATGAACTTTCTCTTCCGAGAGCAGCTCGCGATGTGCTGGACAAGTTGCAGCGCTACGGGTATTGTGGACGCTGGCAAAGCGGTGAGTCCGTTCGTGATAGTTGCTGTACGGGGTGATATCTTCCAGTGGCTGGTAGCGCATCTGTGCTGATCTCCCGGCATCTGGGTTCAGACGCCGCGCGCACGTCCCTCGAGGACGATCTCGCGCGGCGCCTCACCGAGTCAGGCCGCACCGTGCTCGTCACCCCGCACCTCTACCACCTGCCCCACGGCAGCGACGCGTGGCGGGAGATCGCGTCCGACGGTGACCTCGCGGTCGCCGGCTGGATCAGCCCCCGCCCGCTTGAGTGCCTCCTGCGCGAGTACGCCGGCTGCGAGCCCGTCGTCGCGCTCGACCTGTCCACCATACAGAGCGCCGATGAGGCGTTCGGAGCCATCTCCGACGCGCTGGGCCCCGCCCCCGTGGTGCGGGCGCCCTCGCCCGCACAGCAGGGCGCCGGCGACGTCCACGAACTCGAACTCCCGGTCACCGAGCGCTGGTATCCCTTGCTCGACCGCTCCCGCTGCACCTCCTGCCGCCACTGCCTGCAGTTCTGCCTCTTCGGCGTGTACGAGGCGCAGGACCGGCGTGTGCTGGCCGTGCGGCCGGACAACTGTAAGAATGGCTGCCCTGCCTGCGCCCGCGTCTGTCCGGAGGGGGCGATCATCTTCCCGCTGAGCGACGAGCCCGCCATCGCGGGCATGCCGGGCACGATCATGCAGCCTGACGCGGCCGCTCGTCGGATGTACTACGTGCGCACCGGCCGCCGATGCCCCGTCTGCGGCGAGATCGCGCAGGCGGGCCAACGGACGGAGTTGGCGGCCACCGCCTGCGAAGAGTGCGGGCGTCCGCTGGACGAGCCGGTCGCCGCGCAGCCCTCCCCGGTGCATGAGGAGATCGACGCGCTGATCGACGCGCTTGATGACATGAGCGCTGGTGGTGGGGGCGAGTGAGGGCTCCCGCGGGCGTCCCGGTCGTCATGACCGCAGATCGCACGCTGATGGCCGACCACCGCACGATCTTCGGCGGCATGGTGGCCGCCAGTCAGACCACGACCGTCCCCCGCCTGCTCATGGACCACCTGCTGGCGCCGCGCTCAGCGCTGGCCGTTGCGCCGCTCGGCCTGCGGCGGATCGAGGCCGCGCTCATCGGCGACGGCTTTGCGAGCGACGAAGTCGCGGTCGTCGCGTCCGAGCGGCTCCCGGAGGTCATCGGCCCGGAGACGCGCGTCATCGCGGTCAGCGCGGGGGAAGCCTGCGGCCTCGGCATGAACTCCACCACGATGACGGCGATCAGCGGCGGTGAGATATACCCGCGCCACCTCGTGCGCGATCTGATGCGCCGCATCGCGGGCCTGCGCGAGCGTGCCCCGCACGCGAAAGTCATCCTCGGCGGCCCCGGCGCCTGGCAGCTCCTCGCCGACGACAGCCTGCGCGTGGAGCTGGGCGTCGATCACGTCGTCTCCGGCCAGGCTGAGGGCAACGCCCCTGAGGTCTTCCACGCCGCCGTCGATGGCGACGCCCTGCCCACGCTGATCGCTGGCGAGCCGGTCGCCGTCAGCGCGATCCCGGCCATCCGCGGGGCGTCGGCGATGGGCGTGGTCGAGCTCTCACGAGGCTGCGGCCTCGGCTGTCACTACTGCGTGATGGGCCGCGAGCCGATGGCGCATTTGACTGAGGAGACGGTTCTCGCGGACGTGCGCACGAACGTGGCCGCGGGTCTGCGCAGCATCGGCGCGATCAGCGAGGACCTGCTGCGCTACGGGGCCGATGGGATGCGGCCGCGCCCCGAGCGGCTGCTCGCGCTCTTGCGGCGGATGCGTGAGATCGACGGCGTCGGGCTCATTCAGACCGACCACGCGAACATCATTTCCGTTGCCGGCTGGCCCGACGAACAGCTCCGCGAGCTCCGCGCGCTGATGGTGGGGGAGAGCGGCGCGCGCTTCCCGTGGATGAACCTCGGCGTGGAGAGCGCCTCCGGCGAGCTGCTGGCGCGCAGCGGCTCGGCCAAGCTCGGCGGGGTCGATCCGGCCGACTGGGGCGAGTTCGCCGCCGAGCAGCTCCGCCGGCTGATCCGCGTGGGCTTCATGCCGATGGCGAGCCTGATGCTGCGACTGCCCGGCGAGACCGAGGCGCACGTGCAACGCACCCTCGACTGGGTCGAGGGCCTCGCGGACGAGCCGCTGACGATCTTCCCGATGCTCTATGCGCCGATCGATGGGAGCCCCGTGCCGACGCGCGCGGACCTCACCAGCATGCACTGGCGGCTGATAAAGCGCTGCTACGACGTGAACTTCCGCGAAGTCCCGCGCATGTTCTTCGACGGGCAGACCGCCGCGGGGGTGCCGCTGGCCAGGCGACTGGCGCTGCAGGCCCTCGGCTTCGGCCAGATCGCGCTGTGGAGCGCGCTCTTTGCGTGGCGGGGGTGGCGCGCCGAGGCATGAGCATCGACCGCGACCGCCTTGGGGCCGCGATCGACCGCACGCGCGAGACGCTGCTGGCGCAGCGTGCGATCGGGCCGTGGTGGGAGGGCCGGCTGTCCTCGTCGGCGGTTGCCACCGCGACGGCCACGATCGCGCTTGCCCACGCAGACTTCGAGCACGACCGCGAGCACGTGGAGCGCTCGGTGGCGTGGCTGGTGGCCGATCAGAACGATGACGGCGGCTGGGGCGACAGCCCTGTGAGCCCGAGCAACATTGCCTCAACGGTCCTGACCATCGCGGCGCTGACGATCGCCGACGTGCCCTGCCCGGACGCCCTCGACGCCGCCCGCGGCTGGATCGAAGCGAACACCGGCGAGGGCGATGTCATCGGCGCCATCGAGCAGCGCTACGGCGACGATCGCACCTTCCAGGCGCCGATCCTCGCGGCCTGCGCTCTGGCCGGGCTGGTCGAGTGGAGCGACGTGCCGGGGCTCCCCTTCGAGCTCGCGGCGATGCCGCGCGGCTGGCACGCACTGCTGCGGCTGCAGGTCGTCAGCTACGCGCTGCCCGCGCTGATCGCCGTGGGCGCGATGATCTTCACGAAGCGCGGCGGGGAGACGGTGCTCAGGCACATGTTGCGCGCGCGGACGCTCAAGCGCGCGTTGCGCATGCTCCCGGACCTGCAGCCGTCAAACGGCGGCTTCCTCGAAGCCGCGCCGCTGACGGCCTTCGTCGCGATGAGCATGATCGAGGTCGCCGGGCGCGAGCACGTCGTCGTCGAGCGCTGCCTGGAGTTCCTGCGCGACACCGTCCGCGAGGACGGGAGCTGGGCGATCGACACGAACCTGAGCGTCTGGGTGACCACGACCGCGCTGTCGGCGCTGCGGCACTCGGGCGGCATCCCGGCGGGGATCGCCGAGGGCGCCCGCAAGTGGCTGCTCGACCGGCAGCTTGCGAAGGTGCATCCGTTCACGAACGCCTCGCCCGGCGGCTGGCCGTGGACCCATCTGCCCGGCGGCGTGCCCGACGCCGATGACACCGCGGGCGCGGTCATTGAGATGGCCGCCGCCGGCGAGGGCGACGCCACGCGCGCCGGGATCGTCTGGCTGACCGGGCTTCAGAACCCGGACTCGGGCTGGCCCACGTTCTGCCAGGGATGGGGCCGGCTGCCTTTCGACAGCAGCGCTCCGGACATCACCGCACACGTCCTGCGCGCGATCGCGGCCACGATCGATGCCACGACGAGCGACGGGCCGTCGGAGGGCTACGTTGCGCGCCTGCTGGAGGCGAACTTGCGCGCGGTGCGCGTGCGCGGCTTCGGCTACCTCGCCGCGACGCAGCGCCCGGATGGCTCGTGGGTCCCGCTGTGGTTCGGCGACCAGTGCGTGCCCTCCGAGGCCAACCCGGTGCTCGGCACAGCGCGCGTGCTCGCCGCCTACGGTGATTGCGATCGCATGGACGACCCGCATGCGCAGGCGGGCGTGCAGTATCTCCTGCGCGCGCAGAACGCCGATGGTGGCTGGGGCGGCGCGATCGGCGTCGCGAGCACCGCTGAGCAGACCGCGCTGGCGGTGAGCGCCTTGTGCCGCTTCGCCCGGAAGCCGGAGATCGAGGCCGCGGTCGAACGCGGAGCGCAGTGGCTGATCGAGCGCGTGGAGGACGGAAGCTGGACCGAAGCCGAACCGATCGGTCTGTACTTCGCCAGCCTGTGGTATACTGAAGCACTCTACCCGATCGCATGGACGGTCGAGGCGCTCGGGCGGGCGCGGGAGGCGTTGGGGTGACGCTTCGCCCCCGCGTAACCCTCAGTGGCCCTTGAGGCAAACAATCTGACAGATGACGCGCCGCGCGCACAGCGCGCCCTGACGCCCTTCGATGCCAGCGACTCTTCGGATGGCGACGAGAGAGAGCCGACGTACTGACATGGAGGACGATGCCCGATGCAG
>JALGSW010000208.1 GCA_029821635.1 Candidatus Zipacnadia bacterium | reverse complement strand
GCTGGGCACCGACGGGCGCGTCTACGGGAAGGCCGGCAACGTGCGCTTCCTGTGCAAGCCCGACGGCATCGACACCGAGGCGGAGATCGCCGAGATCTCCTACGCCCGCCGCCCACCGACGACGGCCAACGGGCGGGCAGCGCAGTTCATCGCCAGGGACGGCCGGCTGGTGATGAAGGACGCGCAGGGCGAGCCGGTCTTCGTGCAGACCGATTACGAGGGCCAGCCGCAGATGGTCTATTCCGTCAGCGCCGAGCGCGACGGGAAGATCTGGGGTGGCGCGCTGTTCCCGTCGAACTCGTTCAGCTACGACCCGGCGACGGGCGATCTGGTGGATCACGGGCGCATCGTGAAGGGCGGCTGCCAGGTCTACGACACGCTCAGCGTGCCGCAGGGGCTGCTGATGTCGAGCTACCCCGCGGCCTGCATGGACCTCTACTACCCGGACCGGCCGCTCGGCGACGACAACCCGTTCCACTTCCCGCGGGTAGGGTACCAGGAGCGGCCGGTGCAGTTCGCACCGGGCCCGGATGGACGCATCTACTGCGGCACCGTCCCGGTCAAGGGGCGGCTCGGTGGCGCGCTCGTGCGGCTGAACCTCGACGACCTCACCCAGGAGTCCTGGCGCAACATCGTGCCGAACCAGAGCATCATGTACTGCGTGGGCGTGCCGGAGACGAACGAGATGCTCTGCGCCTCGTCGATCCAGGGCGGCACCAGCGCGCAGCCGACCGAGACCGAGGGGTTAGTGGTGCACTGGGACTGCACGCGCGAGGAGGTCGTGCACAGCCTGCAGCCTGTGCCCGGCACGAAGACCTACGGGCGGCTCGTGCGCGCCGAGACCGGCATCGTCTACGGCCTCGCGGGCGCGCAGTACTTCGCGTACGATCCGGTGAAGCGTGAGACGCTGCTGGTCGGCGACCTGCCGGGCAAGCGCGTGCGCTTCCCGGGGCTCAACGACGATCCGGTCGGGCCGGACGGGCTGATCTACGGGATCGCGAGCGATGCGCTCTTCGCGATCGACCCGGCGGACCACAGCGTGCGCGTGGTGGCGCAGCACGAGTCGCTGGCGCGCGCGCACGGCTTCATGGTGACGGACGCCGGCGTGCTCTACTACGGCTCGGGGCCGTGGCTGTGGAAGTGCGAGATCCGTAACGACGAAGGCTGACGGGCAGGATGCCCGTCCTACAAACGGATGACGGCGACGGCAACGGCTCTGGAGGCGAACTGATGTCCTTGCGAAGCGGTCACGCCAACCTCGCGATCCATCGCTCGATGGAGGTCCGGCGCGAGGAGTACCTCAACCACATGACCTTCGAGGCCAACCACTCGCCCATGTTCACCGAGATATTCGGGCCAATGGTGGGCCTCAAGGACGAGTGGCGCGCGCAGGGCGCATCCGAGGCCGAACTCGACCTCTCCGCCTTCCGCTACCGCCGGCAGATGACCGCGGGCGTGCCGGTCAACACCGGGCTGATTGGGGGCCGGGCCGAAGAGGTGCTGGAGGAGAGCGACGAGGCGATCGTCGGCATCGACCGCTACGGGCGGCACGTGAAGCTCTTCAAACGCTCGGCGACCATCCCCCTGCCGCTCGACTACCCCGTGCGCACGATGGACGACTGGCCGGCATTCCGCCATCACTACGAGTTCAGCGAAGAGCGCTTCCGGCCGGGCTGGGAAGAGGCCGCGCGTAAGGCCGCGGCCGAGGGCAAGGTCGTGAGCGTCGCGATTCCCGGAGGCTTCGACGAGCCCCGCCAGCTCCTCGGCGAAGAGGGCGTCTGCGTGGCGTTCTACGAGCAGCCGGAGCTGATCCACGATATCCTGCGCACGATCGGCGAGACGGCGCGGCGGGTGCTCGACCGCGTCTCCGCGACCGTGCAGGTCGATCAGCTCAATGTGCACGAGGACATGGCCGGGAAGAGCGGTCCGCTGGCCGGGCCGAAGCAGATACGCGAGTTCATCGCGCCCTACTACCTGTCGGTCTGGGAGATGCTGCGCGACCGCGGCGCGCTCACCTTCGATCAGGATTCGGATGGCAACATGACCGCGGTTGTGCAGGACTTCGTCGATGCGGGCGTGAACGTCATGCACCCGCTGGAGCCCGCCGCCGGGATGGACATCGTCGCGCTGCGCGAGCAGTTCGGGCAGCGCCTCGCGTTCGTCGGGGGCCTCGACAAGCACTGCCTGCGCCGCGGAGGGCGGGCGATCGTCGAGGAGCTGGAGCGCAAGATCCCGCCGATGATGCGCACGGGGGGCTGCGTGCTGGGCCTCGACCATCGCATCCCCGACGGGACGACGCTGGAGGCGTACCGCTTCTACATCGCGAAGGCGTGGGAGATCATGGACCGGGAGACGTGACGGCGGCAACGGCGCCGGGCTGGAAGCCCGGCCTACAAACGGAATACGACGGACACGAACGGCGCGGGTCAGGAGACTCGGACTCATGCATCGCACGATCATCGTCGCGCTCGTCACACTGACACTCACTACTGTCGCCTTCGCTCAGGAGTGGGAGGTCGGGTGGGCGGAGGAGTTCGATGCGACGGACCCCGCGCGCGCGGCCTGGTACCCCGTCGCCTACACGAACAACTCCTCCGATGACTTCAGCTTCACCGCCGAGGACGGGATCGGGCACTTCCGCGTGGGCGAGCCGCGCCGCGCCATGCGCTGGATGACCACCCCCGCCGGCGTCAACATCGGCACCTACAGCGCCCTCGAGATACGCTACCGCGCGATCAATCAGACCGACGAGGGCGACTCGTATTTCCTCTACATGAAGACCAGCCCCGGCTCCGCGAAACCCGCCGAGAATCCGATCACCCTCGGCGAACTCGAGGCCGATGGCGACTGGCACGTGCTGCGCAAGCCGATGCCGCGCAAGCGCGAGGGCGACGTGTGGGCGACGAAGTTCGTGCTGTCGCTCAACGCGACCGACGGCCCCGCGGACCTGTGGATCGACTACATCCGGCTGGAGGCGCCGATCCCCGCGATCGCTCAGGCGAG
Source organism: Candidatus Zipacnadia bacterium (assembly GCA_029821635.1). Classification (GTDB taxonomy): domain Bacteria; phylum Armatimonadota; class Zipacnadia; order Zipacnadales; family UBA5352; genus UBA5352. The sequence goes on along the minus strand of JALGSW010000208.1, from coordinate 3,357 downwards.
CTGGGCACAGCCGCAGGTGGCGGTTCGCCACGATCTCGATGACCTCGCGGGCTGGGAGCAGCTTCGCGCTCGCGCGCCGGACGTGCCCTACCCCGGCATCGGCAGCATGACCGCCGAGGGCGGGAGCGTGCAGTTCTCAGTCGAGGGCATGCAGCGCAACGCGAGCTTTGCCTGGCGCTTCGACGAGCCGCTGCCGGTCGATGCGGGCTCGAACACCGTGGTCTTCCGCTACCGCATCCGCGGCCAGCGGCAGGTCTACACGCGCAATCCGCGGACGCTCGGGTACTTCATGACGGTCGGCACGGGCGAGACGGAGAAACCCGTCTACCTCTGGAACTCGCTCATCAACGACGGCGCGTGGCACGTGGCCGCGAACTCATTCCCCGCCAGCGCCTTCCCCGATGGGGTCGAATACGTGCGCGTGAACCTCGTCTCCGAAGAGAGCCCGCGCGCATGGGCCGAACTCGACTGGGTCTACGTCGGCTCCGGGCGGAGCATGCCGACGCTGCGCGATCTCTTCGAGGTATCGCAGGAGCCGGCGACGCCGGAGGGCTGCGCGTTCGACTACGCCGAGCTGCCCGCAACGCCCGGCGTGACGGTCGCGGGCCTGCTGAACCGCTACCACGATATCCTCGCGGGCGCGCCGGAGGGCGAGGTCGCGCTCGACGGCGTGCCCTTGCGCATCACGCAGGACGCGCACGTGCTGGGCGTGATGGACCGCGAGGAGCTGACGGTGCCGGTCGGCGGGGCGATGCTGGCTGTCTACGCGCTGATCGCGACGCGCTGCGAGGGCCTCGACAACTTCACGTATTGGGGCGGCCGGATCAACGCGATCCACGAGCCCGAGCGCTTCGTGATGCGCATCGTATACGCGGACGGGAGCAGCTTCGAGTCGCTGCCGTGCAACATCGCGGGCGACAGCTACGTGATGCCGCCCGGGCCGGGGCTGCTCGGCGTGGTGAACCCACATCCTCAGCGCGAGGTCGCGAGCGTCTCGCTGGTTGACCGCACCCGCGCGGTGGGCTTCCACGTGCTGGCGCTGACGCTGCAGCGCGCGGGCGAGCCGCTGTTCGCGATGCCCGAGGCGGGGCGGCCGCTGCCCCCGCCGACGCGCGTGACGGACAGGGCGCCGGGCGATGAGACGAGCGTGGAGGTGGGGGAGAGCGCGGTCACGCTGCGCAGCGACTACCTGACGCTGGCGCTCGACCTCACCGACGGCATCCGCCCGTCGCTGATGGTGGCGGGCATCCTCGGCCAGGACCTCGCGCCGCGGGGCGAGCTGTTCGCGCTGGAGACCGAGGCGGGGACGCTCACGAGCGGGCAGGTGCGCGTGGTGCGCGCCGAGCGCGTCTCGCCAACCGAGGCCGCGATCGACTGGGCCGCGGATGCGCCGGCGCCGGTGAGCGGGCGGCTGACGCTGCGCTGGAACGGGCCATCGGAGATCGGCATGGCGGTCGCGGTGACGAACGCCAGCGAGGCGAACCTGCGTGGATCGCTGACCATCACGCCGATGCCGGGCGTCACCATCGACGATCGCACGGAGAACGTGTGGACCTTCTACCCGGGCTTCGGCACGATGATCGGCAACGAGCCGTTCTTCGAGGACGAGGTGAAGTCCGACCACCTGCCGCTGAGCCTCGTCACCGCGTGGTCGCCGGAGAAGGGCGGCGGCCTCTACGTGGCCGGCCACGACACCGGGCCGAGCTATGACGCGCGTTACGTGCTGGAGAAGTTCGATGGCCGCGTGACCGCCGCGACGCGCTACCTCCACCTCGACGTGCCGCCGGGCGAGACGGCCGCGCTGCCGGAGGTGGCGCTGGGCGCATACCTGGGCGACTACCGCGAGGCGGTGGCGGCGTATCGCGAGTGGATGAAGAGCTGGTATGCGCCGACCGCGCCGCATCCGGAGTGGTTCCGGCGTGTGTGCACCTTCATCGGCATCACGCCGACGCTGTCGATGTTCCTGACCGAGGATGGCGGCATGGACCTCTCGCCACACATCGATCGGATGGCCGAGTACTTCGGCCCGATCGACTACCAGCATGTCTACGGCTGGTTCGCCTCGCAAAGCAACGGCGGCCAGGGCGACTACTCGCACTACGAGTTGCTCGGCGGCGAGGAGGCGTGGCGGGGGGCGCTGCAGGGCCTGGAGGACGATGGCGTGCACACCGGGCTCTACCTCGATCCGCTGCTGATGGATGAGAAGGCCGAGGCGGCGGAGGCCGCGAGTGCGTGGCAGATCATCGGCGCGGACGGTGAGGTGACGGGCTGGTCGGCGGGCAACTTCTACACCTGCGGCGCGCTCCCCGACTGCCGGCGCTACTGGGCGGACACCTATGAGCGCGTCGGGCGCACCTTCCCCGCGAGCGGGCTGTACATGGACCAGGTCGGATACGCCCGCCCGGACGCGTGGGTCTGCTACAACCCCGAGCACGATCACCCGACGCCTGTCGGGATGCGCGTGGCGCAGGCTCCGCTGGTGCGGGAGATTCGCGCGGCGATCAACCGCGTCAACCCGCAGGTGGTGAACTACTCGGAGTTCGTGCCGACGGAGATCATGACGCAGTGGCAGGACGGCTCCTTCACGCACAACCATCGCTTCGAGTGGGAGCGGCCGAGCACGTTGCTCGTCAACCCGATCTACTGGGCGGTCCCGGAGGTCAAGTGTTTCGAGATCTACGCAGGCGGTGCGAACAACGTCTGGGAGAACGTGCGCCTGCCGCTGCGGCTGTTCTGGGGGCGCGAAACGCTGGACCTGGCGGGAGAGCCCACGGAGTACGCGCCCGAGACGGCCGCAGCCATCCGCCACATCGGCGAAGTCTGGCATCGCTACCCGGAGGCCTTCGCGACCACGGAGCCCGAGTGGCTGGTGCCGACGCTGCTGCGCGGCGTGTACGCCAACCGCTTCCGGGGCGATGGCTACGAGGTCTACGCGCTCTTCAACGACCTGCCGCACACGGTAGAGGGTGAGCTGATCGAGGTGGCGCACCGGGCCGGGGCGAGCTACCGCGAGGCGTGGGAGGACGTGGTACTGGCCCCCGAGGTCGAGCGCGACACTGCGCGCATCACGCTGACCATCCCGCCGAAGCAGGTGAGGGTCATCGTGGTGCGGTAGGCATTGCGGGGGCGCGCGCGAAGTGAAGCGGGGCGCCCGGATGAGGGCGCCCCGCGTGCGTGTGGGCCGGCAGTAGGACCTACGTCCCGATGAGCTGCAGCACGTTCTGGGGTAGGGAGTTGGCCTGTGACAGGAACGCCGTCGCGGACTGCACGAGGACCTGGGCGGTCGTGAACTCCGCCATCTCACGGCCGAAGTCCGTGTCGCGGATCTGGCTCTCGGACGCGGAGAGGTTCTCCCGC
>JALGSW010000051.1 GCA_029821635.1 Candidatus Zipacnadia bacterium | reverse complement strand
CCATCGATTCGAAGTCGACCTGCAGCGAGTTCACGTAGGGCGTGTAGTGATGGCCGCGCTCGCGCGCCCGTGCCATCATCTCCGGATAGCCCTCGACCATCGGCCAGCCCAGCGGTGCCATCCAGTTGGCCTCGCCATCGACCTGATACCAGCCGTAGAACTGCACGCCAATGGTCTTCGCGCCCAGCGCGTCCTGCAGCTCGCTCGTGTAGCTCTCGGAGAGCTCCGCGGTGTAGCGGCGGGCGTCGCCGCGCACCCAGATATCCGCGTCCTTGACCCAGCCGGCGGCGTCGGCGCGGTCCTTGATCGGCCCCGCCTGACACCACTTCTGCTGCAGCGCCCACTCGCGATACATCCGCGCGGCGTCCCACCAGTCGCCGTTGTAGGTGGCCAGCGCGACCGGGTAGGGCGATGTGTAGTCCTGACCGGGCGTCAGGCAGTTCTCGGGAATATGCTCCAGCTTGAACTCGATGGTGCCGCGCTTCGTGTTGTCGTAGACCGCGCGCTTGTGGTAGCCCTCGCCGTCGTAGAACGCCCAGTAGAAGCCGTTCCCGGCGTCATCGTAGAGCGTGCCGAACTGCATCTCCATGTCGCCCTGCAGACCCGCGGGCTCCAGCGTCCCGACGAGGTAGCCGCGCGGGGCGTCAAAGGGATTGCGCCACGAGCGCCCGTAGGCGCGCGGGAAGACCAGCGTCGCCTCCTCGGCGGGCGAGGGCCCCGGCACCAGCGTGAAGCGCGGGAACTGGACCGCGCGGAGCTGGCAGTCGGACTCGTTGGCGACTTCGATGCGCCCGTAGATCATCGGCGCGTCGCGGCGGCACTGCATCGACGGGGCAGGCTCAAAGTTGCACGTAACCCGCACTGTGCCGCCCGGAATCTCGGCGGCGTCCCATACGATCGTCATCTTCCCGTCGGCCTGGCTCGCCTGGCCGCCGAGGTCGCTGGAGACGGGATCGACGGCGAAGGCGTTGCCTTCCGCGTCCACCATCAGCAGCTCCCAGGTGGTCTCGACGGTCTCAGGGTCCAGGTAGAGCGCTTCACCGTCGGGGGAGGCCTTGATCGAGCGGATCCCCAGTGGGGCTCCGTCGGAGATATCGATGGTGATGCCGGGGGACTGGTAGGTCTCGGCGGATACGGGCAGTGCAAGCACGCAACTGAGGATGGCGAGCAGTGCGAGCGATTCGAGCGGGTGTCGGCGCATCGGTTCACCTCTCGGGCGACGTCATGGGTATGGCGGAAGCGTTCGGACGTGCATTATACCTTCGGGAGGGCAGCGGGGCAATAACGGGAGCGGACGATGACCGAGACTACCAACGTAAAGGGCCCGCCGGATGCCGGCGGGCCCTGGGAACGTCGCGTTGGGGAGTCAGCCTACGGGCTCGGGTCCCAGTAGGCCGTGGAGGGCTTGCCCAGCTCCTGCGTGCTGATCCACTTGGCATGGCCGTCGCCGAAGCCGCAGTTCTCGCCGCCGTTGTGCGGGGCGTCGGAGCCGGCAACGTTGTCGTTGCTCCTCTGCGTGAACTCTGCGCCGACGTAGGTCGCGCCGTAGAGGTAGTTGTACTTGTGCACGTTGTAGCTCTCAGCGAAGACGATGGTCTCAGACGGGATCTCTGCCTGGGACAGCGTGATGTGGTCGTAGCCATTCCCCGAGCAGTTCCAGCCGTACGGGCAGGTCGCGCTGGTTGGGTCGCCGTTCCAGTTCCGCGCGGGGCGACTGGGGCAGGCGAAGATCTGGGTGTTCTTGATGTAGGGCACAAGGCGGCCGGGCCAGTACGCGCCGTACTGGTTGTAGTAGGGATACATTTCGTCGTAGTCCTGGCAGTAGGACATGACGGCCAGTCCGATCTGCTTGATGTTCGAGAGACAGCTCGACTGGCGCGCCTTTTCTCGCGCCCTCGCGAAGACGGGGAAGAGGATCGCGGCCAGGATCGCGATGATCGCGATCACGACGAGGAGTTCGATCAGAGTGAAGCCACGGCGTCCTGACATTGAGATCTGGCCTCCTTGAGGAGCCGAACGTATACACAGGAACTGTTGCAACATTGAGGCAAGCTGTTGCGTCACCTTTTGAGCATACGGTCAAGTGGCCCAATCTGTCAATACAAGCAGAGCGTTAACATTTCGTTACATCTCTGCAATGTACTCGAGAAATGGAGAGGGCCCGCCACTGAGATCAGCGGCGGGCCCTGGGTTGCTGCGAAGCAGTGACTTCAGCGTCCGCGCAGGAAGACGCTGGTGGTCCAGTTGGCGACTTCGCGTGGCCGTCGAGGTAGGCGATATTCGCGCCGTCGTTGTGGATGAAGGCCATCGCCTGCATCGTGCCACCGCTGTAGCGCCAGTAGTGCCCGCCGGTCGTGTCGGCAAAGATGGCGGTCTGGGCCGGGTACTGCAGGGACGCGATCTTGCGGTTGCAGAAAAGGTAGGTCAGATTCGATGCGCTGAGTACGCCGGCGTCGGTGATGTTCGCGCCGTAGCTGCCCAGGTGCCCCACGCCGCCGCTGCGGTACTCAACGGTGCTCGACGGACAGGAGAAGAGCTGGGTGTTCTTGGTGTAGGGCTCGAGCAGGTCGATCCAGCTTGGCATCGCGGAGACGCCGTTGGGCGCGCCCTGGATGTAGGTGGCGGTGAGTTCGTCGTAGTCGCCTTCGTACATCTTCTCAGCGAGGCCAATCTGCTTGAGGTTCGAGAGACATGAGGTCTGGCGGGCCTTCTCCCGCGCCCGGGCAAAGACCGGGAACAGGATCGCGGCCAGGATCGCGATAATCGCGATAACGACCAGAAGTTCGATCAACGTAAAACCGGTACGCCTGGTCATGGTTCAGTCAGCCTCCATGCATGCAACAGTAACATACTATGTACGACGGCCCGTATCATAGGCCCGCCGTTCGCAATGTGTCAAGATATGATATGGCGGGCTGCTGACAGCGCCTCCCTGTGTGCACCGAGCGTTGCGCACAACGAGCCGGTGTCCGCTCAGCCCAGGACGATCTTCTTGATGCTCGTCAACCACTCTTCGGGAGGCACGTCTCCGTAGCTTTCGGCGGAGAGGCGCAGCGTGGAATCGAAGGGGCTCTGGCGGGCGATCAGCTTTGCGTCCGCGCGGATCGCCATGATCAGACGGTCGTGGAGGCGCTGCACGTCGTCGAAGTGCTCCCCAAGCCACGCCTGCAGCTCGTCGGCGCAGTTGATGAAGTCGCCGTCCCACTCGACCCTGTCGTTGATGATATTGATCGCCGGCATATCGCCGATGACTTCGCTGTAAGAGCGCTGCTCGTGCGTCAGCGCGCTGGTGAGCAGCACGGCGCTCGCGACCGCGTCGCCGCGCAGTGACAGCTCGGGGAAGCCGAAGTGTCCGTCGGGTTCGGCGGAGAAGACCGCGTTGTTGTCCTTGATGAGCTGCGCGATGAAGGTCTGGCCCCAGCGGCAGGGGATGATCTCGAAGCCCATCTCCTCGATCGCCGCCATCGTGTGCAGGCTCACGCCGACGTTGATCACCGCCGGTCCCGGCTCGCGCTGCGTCCGGCACAGCAGTTCGATGGTGTAGTCGGGCAGCACGTAGTTGCCCTTCTCGTCGAAGGTGACGATGCGGTCGGCGTCACCGTCGAAGGCGATGCCGATGTCCGCTCCATTCTCGACCACAGCGCGCTGCAGATCCTTGAGGTACTCCTCACGCGGCTCCGACGGCCTCGTTTTGAAGTGCCCGTCGGGCTCGTCGTTGATCGAGTGGACCTCCATCCCCAGCCGCTCGAGTGCGATCTTCGCGGCGGGGATCGCCACGCCGCCGCCGGGGTCGAGGACGACCTTGAGCGTCCCGGCCGGAGTCGCCATCGCGACGAGCCAGTCGATGTACGCGTCAAGTATGCCGTCGAGGGGCTCGATCTGCCCGCCCTGGTCCCACGCGGGCCACGCGAAGGGTTCCGCGAGTGACGCCTTGGCGGCGTCCTCGAGCTCCGGCCACCAGATATGCGAGTCAGGCTCCATGAACTGCACGCCGTTCCACTCGGGCGGGTTGTGCGACGCGGTGACCATGCAGCCGGGCATGCCGGTATGCTTGGTCCATGCGGCAATCGCTCCCGAGGGGAGCGCCCCGCAGTCGTGGACCGTCATCCCGCCGGACGCCAGCCCGCCCATGAGCGCGGCGCGCAGTCCGGGGGTGGAGACGCGGTAGTCGCCGGCGGTGCAGATCTGAGTATGACCCTCGTCGATGAAATGGCGGGCGGCGATGCCGCCGAGCTTCGCCATCATCTCCGGGGTCAGGCCCTCACCGACGATCCCGCGGAAGCAGTACAACAGCATAGTGGGCTCCTGATGTTACGCGTAGGTGGACAAACCGCCGTACGGGGCGTGGGGGAGGCCCGCGCGTTGACTCCGCGCAAATGCCTGTGCTATCCTCCCCGGAACCGTCTCAGGGCGCATATGTGCGCACCGCGCGCGCATGGCGCGCGCCCCGCGGCGGGAACGTGGCCCACTGTAACCCCCGTGCGCGGCGCTGTCAACGTGCCCGCCCGCCGGGAAGCCTGGCGTGTGCTGTCGTCTCCACTGACGCGCTCTTCGAGGTGACCGCTGTGCAGGCAGTGATTCTCGCCGCGGGTCGGGGCTCCCGGCTCGAGCCCGTGACTCATCATGTCCCCAAGCCGCTGATCCCCTTCTGGGGCCGACCGTTCATCAGCTACCTTCTCGAACGCCTCGACGGCTTCGTGGACGAGGTCGTGATCGTGGACGGCGCGGACGGGGAGATCGCACAAACCCTCGGCGACCACTACGATGACCGCCACGGCGGCCTGCCCCTGCGCTACGTCAGCCAGCCCGACCCCGTCGGCACCGGCGACGCGCTGCTGCGGGCCTGCGATCTGCTGAGCAGCCCGTTCCTGATCATGCTCGCCGACACATGCCCGCCGCGCGAGACGATCCGCCAACTGACCGAGATCCCCGGTGACGCGGTCCTCGCGACGATCCGTGTGGACGATCGGGAGAACCACGGTGGCGTGGACATCGACCCGGACGGGCGGGTGCTGGGCCTGTGGACGGACGCGGACACGGTGGACGCAGGGGTCATCCGCACCACCTCGCGCATCTGCGAGTTGCTCGCGACGATGGAGCCGCTGCGTGGCGAACTACGCATCCTGCAGGGCATTGACGCGATGATCCGCGAGGGCGACGACGTGCGCGGGATCGTGATGCCCGGCCCGTGGCTGCAGTTCGGCGACCACGAGATGCTTGACGGCGTGCTGCGCGTGATGCGCCAGATGCACGCGGACGAGTCGGCGCTCCCCGCGGGCGAGTCGAGCGTGGACGTGGTAACCTGCGAGGGCTGCGAGATCCGCAACTCACTGGTCTTCGGCCCCGGCGAGCTGGTGAACTGCACGATCACCGACAGCATGGTGTACTGCGGCACGCGGCTGGAGGGCATGCGCATCGAAGGGGAAATGACGGCGTACGGCTAACGGCAGCAACAGAAGCGACGGCTAACGGCGGGCAATGTCGTTCGCCGGTGTCATTGGAGGGGCCGCCGCGCGAAGCGCGGTGAGGACCTGCGAGCGTAGCGAGTAGGGACCTCAGCCGCTGTGCCGGCCCGCCGTTCACGCCCCCTACGTAACTCCCGGCCACAGCCCATAGTTCTCAGGCGACCGTTCGAGCCACATGTGCGGCCACTGCCACCAGTCGCGACACAGCCCCTCCTCGACCGGATTGCGCACGATGTATGCTACGAGCTTGTCCAGCGACTCATTCTGACGAACGTGCCGATCCCAGAAGCTCCTCTGCCAGATCGGCCCCGGGATGCCCTGCTCCGGCAATACTCGCCCCGTCCACGTCTTGAAGCCGTGCAGGAACTTGAGAAGATCGCCGCCCTCACGGCCGACACGCGCAAGGAAGTGGAGATGGTCAGGCATCACGCACCAGCAGACGAGTTCCACGCCCTTGTGTTCGGCGTTGAAGTGGAGAGCTTCGGCAATCACAGACGGGGTGTTGCGGAGTGTGAGGATGGGCCGCGAGTCCTTCGTGCAGACCACGAAGCCAACGACTTGCATGGGCACCTGGTACGCCGCTGGATCGAGTCGGCAGGGATGGCGCCTGGTGTAGCCTTCGTCGAGAAGCATCCAGCAGCCCCCCCCCGTGGTTTCGGTGATGGCTGGTCTCGGTTGCCGAACGGCGAACGGCGGGCCGGCACAGCGGCTTCGTCGGCACTCGTAGACGACACTCGTGCCTCCTCACCCCTCTCCCGCCCGGGGGCGGGATCGGGGCGGCCCCTCCAACGGCATACGGCAACGACACTCTCCGGCCGTCCCTCCCAAAGGCGAACGGCAACGACTGTCGGGGTCCTGATTCTACGCGCAACCCCCGCCATTCTCACCTGCCGCCGTCACGCGCAGGAAGCCGTAGCCACGGGCCTCGAAGGCCGACTGCACTTCCGCGAGCCGCTCCTCGTCGCGTAACACCCCCGCGATCGCACCACCGGAGCCCGTGAACTTCGCGGGCATCCCGAAACTGCGCGCGATCTGCACCATCTCCAGATTCTCCGCACCAATCACCTCGTCGCCGTAGATCCGGCGCCGCAGGTCGAAGTTCGCGTCCATCAGCGCGCAGAACCGGTCGATGTCCTGTGCCTCAAGCGCCTCCGCGGCCTCCTCGGCGTAATCGGCGAACTGCTGCATCGCATCGATCACCTCGCGATCGCCGCTGTCGAAGCGGTAGTGCACCACGTTGTGCGCCTTCCCCGAGGTGGTCGTCGCATGAGGGATCCACGCCAGATACAGCGGCGGCAGCAGCGCGATCGGCATCCGGCGGTAGCGCCCATGCCCGTGCTCGGCCATATAATCGCGATCGAAGTCCATGAAGACCAGACCGCCGTAGATCTGCGCCACACGGTCCTGCAGCCCCGCCTTGATCTCCAGCTCCTCCGTCTCCACCGACAACGCCAGGCCCGGCTGCAGCGGCAGCGGGATCTGCTCGTCGGTGACCTCATAGAAGGCCATCAGCGCGCGCAGCGCCGCCACCACGATCGCGCTCGAGCCGCCCAGGCCCACCTGGCGCGGGATGTTGGTCTCATACTCAAGCTTGAAGTTCTTCGGCGCCAGCTCGATGCCGGATTCGCGGCAGTACTGATAGAAGCGCTTGCAGCTCGCGTAGATCAGCCGCGTGCCGCCGTAGTAGCCGTCCTGCTTGGCGATGTCATGGAGCCGCTCGAGGCTGTCGAACTCGAAAGGGTCATGCTCCGGATGGGGGACGATCTGAAGCCGCGGTGTCTCCCAGATCGTGGCACGGGTGCCGAAATCTGCGATCTGCACGGTGAGAGTATTGCCTCCGAAGCCGTCGGAGGGATTGCCTATCAGTCCAAGGCGCGCGTAGGTTGTGTAGGAGATGACCACGATGACTGTCTTCCTCTGCTGAGATGCTGGCGACGTATATGGAGAACGTATGAGCGGATGCGAGCGCTGGTCTGGTATGTGGCGAGTCTATTCGCGCCCGCAGGGGGCTGTCAAGCGAACGGACACACCGGCCGCGGCGTACCCGTGGGCATTCACTCCGACGTGGCGGCCTCATCGTCGGTCGTGGGCTCCGGCGCGGGAGTGCGGTAGATCACTGCGGCCACGGAGAGCACGCTCAGCGCAAGATAAAGGTGCATCTCGGTGAGGATCGGCTGGAACTGGCCGTAGACCACCAGGCCTATCACGCCGCAGATCATGGCCGTGACCAGCGAGGCCTCGCGGAACTCGTTCCGGCGCATGAGGTACTTCCACGTCCGCCAGCCCCTGCTGAGCGCGGTCAGAACAAAGCCCGCGTAGAGCAGCGCGCCGGGGATGCCCAACTCGCCGAGGAGCTGCAGCGTGAGGTTGTGCGGCCAGAATACCATGCGGAAGCCGTAGACCTCGTGCGTCCAGAACCGCAGACTCCCGATACCCAGCCCCACCAGATAGTGCACCTTGACCGCGGCGAGACCCGCCTGGTACTGCATGAAGCGCACCGAGCCGAAGGTGATGTCCTCGCCCTGCGTCCGCGCGCTGATCTCCACGGCCGTCATGGCGATCCGCTCGGCAAACTCCCTGTTGCCGACCACGAGCAGCGGGAGGGCCAGCATCATCAGGATCGCAAAGCCTACGAAAGTCTTGCGGTAACGCCGGAAGAGCACCGCGAAGATGATGAGCTCGAGGGCGATCACCAGCAGCGGGGCGCGGCGGCTGATGAGGTAGACGGTAACGAGGTTCCCCACGAGGCCCAGGCCCGCGAGGAACTTCATCAGCCGGCTGTTCGCGAACGCGATGTAGTGGATGTTGAAGGGCAACAGGAAGCAGGTCCACTTGCCGAACTGATTGATCCACGTCCAACCCCCCGCCTCCCGCGCGGCGAGCAGGAAGCTGTATTGACCGCCCCCGGCGCCCTCCTGAATCGCGCTCAGAGCGAAGCCCAGCGACATCAACACGAACAGGTGACCCCAGTGGTCCACATGTTTGCGGGTGATCGTGCAGGCGATGATCAGGGCGTATGTGACCCCCTTAAGCCCGACCGCAATCACCTCGGATGCGACGACCTCCGGATGGAAGGCCCAGAAGTACGACACCGACGCCCAGAGCAGGAACGCGCCGAAGAACTTGAGGGAGCTGTCGATGCGGATGATCGAGCGCTTCGGGTAGAGCAGGGCGTGGCAGAGCAGGAGGAGGGCCGCAAGGACCATCAGCATCTCGGAGACGCTCGGGGCGCCCTCTGTGCCCAGGCGCGTGACGCGCACACCTACGCCGAGCATGGTGATGAGCAGCACCACGATCGACGCCCGCAGGCCGGGCCTTCTGCCGGCCTGTGCCTTCGGGCTCTCCTCAGGGAGAGCGGCTGCGTCCTGCACCTGTGCGCTCATGCCTCTCCGGCGCCTCGCCACGCGCTCGGTCTGCTCGCCTCCTCCAGCACCCGGCGCAGTTGCGCGCCGATCGCCTCGGGGACAAACTGCTCCTGCACCATCCGCCGCCCGTTCTCGCCCAGCTCCCGGCGGTGCTCAGGGTCGGCGAACAGGCGGTCAATGATCGGCATCCACTCCTCGACCGAGCCGTCACCGGGGAGAATGTAGCCGTTGACGCCCGGCTTCACGTGCTCGGTCAGCGGCTCGTAGTCGTTGACCACCACCGGCAGGCCGCAGGCCCACGCCTCCAGCGGCACCTTCGGCATCACGTCGAGCAGCGAGAAGTGACAGACCAAGTCGCTCCAGTGGTAGAGGGACGGCATGTTGCTCACGTAGCCGGGCACGAGGATGTTCGGGTGATCGAGCACCTCGCGGTTGTCGCGCAGAAATTGCTCGCGCAACGGGCCGTCGCCGGCGATGACCACGGCCGCGTCATACTTCTCGACCACCGCGCGCAGCAGCGGGAGGAAGAGCTCGACGCCCGCGATCTTCTGCTGGAAGGTGAACATGGTCGCAAGTGAGATCAGGTGCTCGTGCTGCCACTCGGGCGGGCGCTCATCGGACGGCATGTCCTCGAATGGCTCGCAGTTGACCGCGAGCGGCACGGCGATCATCTTGTGCGGATCGATCTCGATCTTCTCGAGGACCCACCTGCGCAGCGTGCGGGAAAGCGGGAGCATCAGATCGACGAGCTCCGCGTTGCGGCCCGCCGCCCACGCGTCGAAGGCGGCCTTCAACCGCGACTTGCCCCCGCGCCTGGCCTGGTCCTGATACTCCTGCCACGGGTCGCCGCGCAGGACGATTGCGGTCAGGCAGCCGAAGCCGCGAGCGGTGAGTGTGACCAGCAGGCCGATCAGCCCGCCGCCCTGTGAGATGACGACGTCGAACTCGCGCATGTCCGTGCTCAGGATCTTCAGCGCCCAGCGGAGCTTGGGCATGGTGACGTCCCTGGGCAGCGGCATTGACACGACCTCCACCCCCGCGCGGCGGAGCGGCTCGCAGATGTTCCATGGGTTCGTCGCGACAAAGACAAGAGCTCGCATAGTGATTGAATGCTTTCCTGTTGAGGGATAGCCTCCCCTTCGTTGGACCTCCCCCGCCCTCGCCGTCAGCTTCCCCGGTCGAACGCAGCCTTCACTTCGCTGAGCGCGCGGACGAACTTGCGCCCCACCGCCTCGTTGGTGCGACGCTCCTGCAGGTCGCGCAGCGCCTCGGCGATCACCCGCTCGCGCAGCGCCGCATCACCGGTCAGCCGCACGAGCGCCTCGGCCGCCTGCGTCGGTTCGCCCATCAGCAGCCCCGTGCGTTCGTGGTCTACCATCTCAGCCATCGCGGGATAGTCGTTCGCGATCACCGGGCAGCCGCAAAGCTGCGCCTCCATCACCACGTTGGGCATCCCGTCCATCTTCGACAGGTGCAGGAACGCGGTCGCCGGATGGAGCAGAGACCATGGATCGCTGATGAAGCCAACGCGCGCCCACAGGTCAGATGGGAGACGGCGCGAGAGTTCCTCGAAGAATCTGTCGGCGAATGTACCCTTGCCTGCGATCGCCCAGACGAGGCCGCGTTCGCGCAGCACCTCCGCCAGAGCGGGTGCCGCCGCGAGCATGGGCGCGGCCTTCTGCCAGTAGCGGAAATTCGTGATGCTGGCGACGATCCCGCGGCCGTCGGGCGCCCAGCGCCTGCGCACCTCATCGAGATCGTCCGGCGGCCCCGGCAGTGAGTTCACCGCGATCGGCACCGGCATGACCGGCGTTCGCAGGCCCGGCAGTTGCGCGTGGACGGCCTCCGCCATGTGCTGCGCGAGAGGCAGAATCGCGTCGAGGCGCGGGAGGTTGTAGTTCGTGTAGGCGGTGAGCGCGTCCACGAGCCTGTGCGCGTAAAAGCCGTCGCGATCCGCGAACTTGTCCTGGTACTCGTGCCACATGTTCCCGCGCATGCGGAAGACCGCGGGGACCCCGAGCAGTCCGCGCAGCATCATCGCCATCGATGCGTGCGTTCCGCAGCAATCGGAGATCACCACATCCACGTTCGCGGTCCGGATCGCATCCTCCCGAGCCAGGACCTTTGGCACGATCGACCACTTGCTGCCGACGATCACCTCGCAGCTCACGCCGACGGCGGCGAGCGGGTCGGCCATCTTGTCCGCCCGCTTGGAGACGAGCAGAAGCACCTTGCGGATCGGGGCGGGGGAGAGCCCGCCTGGCCGGGTGTGGGAGAGCTCTGACGCCATCGATGCGCCTCCAATTGCTCGTAAGACAGTACGTCGGTCGCGCGCGGAAGGTGTTGAGCCGCTAGCGGCTCGTGCGCAGACGGCTCCAGAGCCCGGCACATCGTGTCTGCACCGAGTCGGGCATGAAGCCGACCAGCCACCAGAAGATCGTGTGCGGGGAGAACGGCCAGTAGCCCGTCGAGCGCCTGATGAGCATGCGGAAACGGTCGTGCTCGCCGCTCTGCACGGCACGCAGGGCGATGGCGCGCAGGTTCAGCCCGGCCTTGCGGGAGAGGCCCTGGCGACCCTCGACCTGCCGGCGCACGCGCTCGAAGGCCGCGTCCTCGTCGAACTCCTGGCCCTCGGCCTGCGCACGCGCTCGCGCCAGGACCATGGCGGAGTATAGCGTGCTGGCGAAGGCGCGCGTCTCGGACAACTGCCCCGAGCGGCGCCGGTAGTGCAACACGCACCTGTCCAGCCGCGCGCACTTGCAGGTCGGGCTGATGCGTAGCGTGAGGTCGTAGTCGGCGACGCAGGGCAGGCGTTCGTCGTAGCCGCCGATGGACTCGACCACCTCGCGGCGCATCATGAAGGACGAGTGCGGCATCGGCGCGCGACCCTCGCTCAGCGCGGCCTTGAACTGCTCGTCGTTGAGCGCCGGACGCTCGACTCGATCGGAGATCGTGTCGGCGGTGTCGATCACGACGTGCCGGCCGCCGAGGAAGCCCAGTTCGGGGTCGGCGGCGAATGCCTCCAGGCAGATTTCGAGGCGATCGGGCGGAGAGGCGTCGTCGGAGTCGAGGATCGCGATGAACTCCCCGCGGGCGTTCTGGACGCCGACGTTGCGCGCGTGGGGCGCGCCCTGGTTCTGCTCCACGCGGATCAGCTTCACGCGCGGGTCCTCTGCCGCATAGCGCTCGACAATCGCGGCCGAGTCGTCGCTGGAGGCGTCATCGATGCAGATGTGCTCCCAGTCGTCGATGCTCTGCGCCTGGATCGATTCGATGGTTCTGGCGATGAAATCCTCGCAGTTGTAGACGGCCGTGACCACGGTCACGCGGGGCTCGCTGTCCGGCATCGGGAGCTGTCTCCTGTCGTGCGATAGTGCGCTCTATGGGCCGAAGCATACCCACTTCGACCGCCCGTCTCACCTTGACGGTGGCTGACCGCGAGTGTATCATGGCGTCAGTTTGGCAGTCAACTTTGGGCGCTCCGTTTGGAGCGCCATATTGCTTTCCATTGGCCCCCCTGCCTATCACCCATGGACGACCACACCGTCGACGATAACCTGGGTACCCGCACTCGGACTGCCGCGGGCTGGCAGATATTGGCGAAGGGTAGCAACTTCAGCCTGCAGATGGTCACCTCGCTGGTGCTGGCCCGGCTCCTGATGCCCACGGACTTCGGCATCGTCGGCATGGCGACGCTGGTTACCGGCCTTGCCACGGCCTTCCGCGACCTCGGCCTCGGGCAGGCACTGGTGCAGCGGGAGGAACTCAAGCCCGAACACCCGCGCGCGGCCTTCTGGGGCACCGTGATCATGGGCAGCTTCATCTGCGGTGTGCTCATTTTCATCGCGCCGTGGGTCGGGGCCTACTTCAAAGAGCCGCGCATGATCCCGGTACTGAAGGCGATCTCGTTCTCGTTCGTCATCTCGCCCTTCGCCGTCGTGCCGCGCGCGCTGTTGCAGAGGGACCTTAACTTCCGCACGCCTTTCTTCGCCGAGGTGCCGACAAGTGTCGCGTACGGCGCCGTCGGCATCACGATGGCGTTGCTGGGCTACAGCTACTGGAGCCTCGTGGCCGCCCAACTGGCCTCATCGTTCGTGCGGTCGCTGGCGCTGTGCATTCTCACCCGCCACGTCCCGCCGCTTATTCCGAGCCTGCGCGGCATCCGCGATCTCTACGGCTTCGGCATCGGCACCACCTTCGCGACGCTGGGGTACTACATCGCGGTCAAGATCGACTACTTCGCGATCGGCCGCCGCCTCGACGCGAACGCCCTGGGGCTCTACACCCGCGCCTACTCATTCGTGACCTACCCATCCCTGCTGACGCGCGCCGTCGGCCCGATCTTCCTGCCCGCGTTCTCGCGGATGCAGACCGACCACGCACGGATGCGCAACGCGTACAGTCACATCATAACGCTCCTGTCGATGGTCTTCTTCCCGGTGCTCGCCATCGCCGTCGTGGCCGCGCCAGAGTTCATCCCAACGGTGCTCGGCCAGCAGTGGCAACCCAGCGTGCGGCCCGCTCAGGTACTCGCATTCATCGGCCTGTGCAGCATCACCGCGACGCCCGCGGGCGCGGTCATCAAGGCCGCCGGGCGCGTCTACGGGGAGGCGTGGCGCCAACTGCTCTACGGCACCATGATCGGTGTCGGCGCGTGGTTCGCCGCGCCCTACGGCATCTCCGCCGTCGCAGCGGCCGTCGTCGTCGCGAACGCCATCCACTACACGCTCATCGGCCATCTCGTCTGGTCATCGATCGGCTTCGGACTGTCCAGCTACATACGAGCCTTCCGCGGCCCGCTGCTCACAACCTTCGGGGCCTCGGCCGTGGCGCTGCTCATCCGCGCCGCAATGATCTCCGCGGGCTATGGCCCCGTGCCGGTGCTGCTCGCTACGATCATCCCCCCGGCCCTGATCGCCTGGCTCCTGACCACGCGACTTCCGTTCCCTGAGCTGCGGGCGGCGACGCGGGAGTTCGGTGCATTCTACCAGCGCGGGAAGTCGCACATCAAGCGGCGCTAAAGCGTCACCGGGTGCATCGGGAGTGGATATGACACTGCCGGAAAGCCCTGACAGCGTCGTCACAGCGGGCCGCTGCTGCGGCTGCGGGGTATGTGCCGGCGTGGCGATCTGCGGGCAGATGCAGATGCTGCTCACCCGGGATGGCTTCTGGGAGCCCGCGGCCGCCAACTGCACCGCCTGCGGCGCGTGCACAGCCACCTGCCCGGGGCGAGAGTCACCTGTACCCGATCCGGCTGCCCCCCTGGGTAATCATCTTGCGACCGTCGTCGGCTACTCGACTTTTGAGGATGAGCGCCTGCGCGGCAGTTCAGGCGGGCTGGCAACGCGCGTGCTGAAGGCGCTGCTCGAGCGCGGCGAGATCGATGCTGCCGTTGGTGTGCGGGCAACCGGGCACGGCGATCCGCTTTTCGAGACGGCCGCACTGCGCACGCCCCGCGAAATACAGGCCACCGCCGGCTCGAAGTACTATCCGGTCGAGTTCTCTCGACCGTTGCAGGAACTGCGCGCCTCCGGTGAGCGGTTTGCTCTGGTAGGCGTGCCCTGTGTGATGACAGCCCTGCGTCTCGGGAGAGAGCGCTTCCCGTGGTTGCGGAAGCAGTGTGTGGCGCTTATCGGGCTCGCCTGCGGGCACATGGTGAGCACGCGCTACACGGGTTTTCTGGCCGAGATTTCCGGCGTGCCCGCAGCAGAGCTGACGGGAGCGGAGTTCCGGCGCAAGCCCGGCCCGCGAAGTGCGGCGGACTTCATCTTCGCCGCCACCGGCGCCGACGGGCGCGAGGGACGGGAGGTGCCCTTCGTGACGGGTGGGGGGATCCCGGTCGCCGTCTGGGGCGCTCGCCTGTTCACGCCGCCCGCCTGCTTCCGCTGCGCCGATCTGTTTGCGGTGGACGCCGACCTGTCGCTGATGGACGCGTGGCTGCGCGAGTACACCCCCGACCGCGCGGGCACATCGTTGGCTGTCGTGCGGACAGAGGCGATGCGCGAGTTGCTTGAGGCCGAGAGTGCCGCGGGGCGCCTGCTACTCGAACCGATCGAGCCTGACCGGGTGGTCCGTTCGCAGTCCAGCCCACTGGTGAACCGTCGCATGGCAACAGCGCTGCGACGGGCGGAGAATGGCGCCAGGATGCCCGTGGGTGTCGCCCTGACGCTGTGGTGGGAGCGCCTGCGGGCGCGGCTGAGTAATCGGCTGCCGTCAACGCCCGGACCGGGGAGATCGGTCGGCATTGCCGCGATCCGCGCGTGGCTGGTCCTCTACCGCCCCGGGCGAACGCTCCGGCGACGCGCGATTGCCCTTGCGGGCAGGACCTTGCGGCTGCTGTCAGCGCGTCGGAAGGACACGGAGCGGGAGAGGGGAGCATGAGCGAGAAGAGACGTTTCCTGCTGGCGGGACACGCGGGCTTCTACAACCGGGGCTGCGAGGCCATCGTGCGCACCACGACACCGCTGCTACGCGAGCGTTTCGCGGATTGCGAGATTGCGCTGTCCTCCAACGACGCAGACAACGATCGCCTCAACTCGACCGCGGCCGGTCTCGACGTACTCGATGTTCGCGTGCCACGATGGTCGCCCCGGTGGGTCGTGCGGCAGACGTACCGCGCCATCGGAGAGGCGGCACCTTCCCTGTGGCTGAGTGGCCAGGTAGTCGAGGCGATCAGTCGCGCGGACGCGGTCGTGCAGATTGGCGGCGACAACTTCACGTCCGACTACGCGCTCGGGCCTGAGAGCCCCCTGATAGCGGTGAACAGGCTCGCGCTCGCAAACAGCCGCCCGCTCGTCTTCTGGGGCGTCTCAGTGGGCCCATTCGCCTCTCCGGAGACAGAGGAACTTGTGCTCGGTCACATGCGCCGTGCAGCGCTGATCACCGTGCGCGAGAGCATCTCCGGGGACTACCTGCGCGAGCATGGCGTGGTAGACAACGTTGTGCCGGTCGCCGACACCGCGATGCTGCTGGAGCCTGAGCCCGTGGACCTCTCGGGTTTCTGGCCCGCGACCGAACACGTGCTTGCGGTGAACGTCAGCCCACTTTCGTGCAGGTACCGCGAGGACGGAGAGATCGACTTCGGTCTGGAGGTGGCGCAGGCCGCAATCCGTGAGGTGCTGGCGCGCGACGGCTGGGGCGCGTTGCTGCTCCCGCACGTGATGGGGAAGCCGGGCAACGATGACGTCGCCTACATGAGCCGCGTCCTGCAGCGCTTTGGCGGTGACAGCCGCGTGCGCCTCGCGCCCGGCACACTCGACTGTGCCGGGGCGAAACACGTTGTTTCGCGCTGTGATGCGCTCGTCGCGGCGCGCACGCACGCGACGATAGGAGGCTTCTCGAGTGGCATCCCGACGATCTCACTGGCCTACAGCCGCAAGTCGCACGGCATCAACCTCGACCTCTTCGGCCACCGCAACTGGCTGCTCGATATCGTGAGGATGAGCGACCCGTCTGAGATCGTCGCGCCGCTGCGGGCACTGCTCCAGCAGCGTGTGCAGCTACGCGCGCATCTCGAGGAGCGGTCCGCGGAGATGCGTAACGCTGCCGCGGCAGGCGCCGACGCTCTGGCCGAGGTCCTCGGCGGCAGACCGGCCAGATGATGCCGCGTGACCGGGAGAGCGGCAGGAGGTCGATGTGGCCACTGCCTCGAATACTGCACGGCACCGGACATCTTCAGAAGGCAACGCGGACGATCATGAAGAGCAGTACCGCCTGTCACTGATCGCACTACGTACCTGGATAGGGAAGTATGGAAGATTTTTCGCTTGCAGAACTGATTGGCGCCATCAGGAAGTACTTGGTGATGATCGGCGTCTTTGCCTTCGCAGTCACCGCATTGGCCTGCGCGTACGTGTACTTCTACGTGCCCACGATCTGGGAAGCGCAGACCTCGATCGTTTTCGAGGAAGTCAGCAGCGACCCGTCGGGCATGCTCGGCCGCCTGTCATCGCTCTCGGCGCTCACCTCCGGTGGCCGCGGGGAGTTCTGCGAGGTGCTGCTGCGCAGCCGTGCCGTTCGCGGGCGCGTCGTTGACGATCTCGGGCTCGTCGAAGCGCTCCAGGCGCCGAGCAAGCAGCAGGCGATCGAGACGGTCGGCTCCCTCTACGACGTGAACCTGCCCGTCTCGCGCGTTCTGATACTCAACACGAGCTGGCCCGGCCCGCCCAGATTCACCACCCGAAACGGCCCCGGGGATGCGCCGGAGAGGGCCGCTGCGCTCGCCGAAGAGCTCATCACCAGCCTCGGGCTCGAGGTCAGCAAGACCGACTACACCGAGGCCGCTCGGAAGCGCCGGATGCTCGAGGACCTGCTGGGCACGGCCATCGAAGAGTTGACCAAGTCGGAGAATGAGCTGGTCAAGTACGCGACCAGCGAGTACATCGTCAGCCCGTCGAGCCAGGCGAGCGGCGCGGTGGGCGAGCTGCGGACGCTGCAGGAGCGGGAGGCCGCGCTGCGCGCCGAGCTGGAGGGAGCGCAGGCGCGTCAGGCGGCCGCGCAAGTGCGCCTGAGCGTCCAGGAGCGCATGACCGTCAACGCGCTCTCGGAGATACGCGACCCGACGATCGACCGGCTGCGCCAGACGATCCTCGACCTCGACCAGCAGATCACCGAGCAGATGGACGTCCAGGGGAAGTCGGAGAACCACCCGGACGTGGCGTCGCTGATGTCCGCGCGCGTCAGCGCGCAGGCGCAGCTCGAGGAACTGCTGCGGTCCAGCATGAGGGTGCAGGAGCAGAACATGTCCGTCGATCCGAGCTGGTCGCGGCTGGTCGAGGAGGCGCTGCTCAACAGCCAGCGCGTATCTGAGGTCCAGGCCAGCCTCGGCGTGGTGCGCGACGAGAAGAGCGCGCTGCTCGGCGAGATCCAGCAGCTCCCGGCGAAGTCCAACACCTACATGCGCCTGCAGCGCGAGGTGGACATGCGAGGCGAGGCCGTGAAGCGGCTCAGCGAGAGCTACGAGATCGCACGGCTTGCGGAGGCCACTGCCGCCACGACCTTCTCGGTGATCGATCACGCCGTCGCCCCGATCAAGTCCAGCGCGCCATCGCTCAAGAAGACCGCCGCCATCGCGATGGCGGTCTCGTTCATGTTCGCCGTCCTGATCGCGTTCTGGCGGCAGGGCCGAGCGAACGGGGCCGCCGGCGGAAGTGCCGCGAATGCCGAAGCCGACACGACCGATCCGTAACGACCGGCGGGCGGACGGCGAATGAGCCGCTGGCGGGGGCCTGCAAGCGCGCAGGCGGACGTCTCATCCCGACCCGTATACAGGCAGCAATCCATCAACGCACTCCATCACAGTGCAAATCGAGCCATTTCGCCACGGGAGTTGGGGACGCATGTGGCTGGTATTGCTCTTCTGGGTCTTCGTCGGACTGACGCTCTATCCGTTCTTCATCTATCCGGGGCTGCTCTGGCTCTACACGCGCCTGTTCGGGAAGCGCCCGATGCGGGGCGAGACGGCGCTGCGGGTCAGCATCATCATCCCGTGCTGGAATGAGGACGGCTTCGTCGAGGGCCGAATCTCCAACCTCAACGAGCAGGACTACCCCGCCGAGCTGATCGAGATCGTCATCGCCTCCGACGGCTCCAGCGACGAGACAAACGAGGTCGTCCGGCGGCACGCGCAGTCGGATCCTCGCATCAAGCTGCTCGACCTGCAGCGTGGCGGGCAGACAGCCGCACTCGACGCAGGCTTCGAGGCCGCCACCGGCGACGTGATGGTCATCACCGATGCGGGCACGGTCTTCGAGCCCGACACCATCAGCAAACTGATGAGCTACTTCGTGGATGAGAGCGTTGACTGCGCCGTCGGCGCGTGGACGGTCGTGGCGAGCGCGGAGGCGCCCTACAGTCGCGGCGAGCGCGCCTACCGGAAGTTCGAGGACCGCCTGCGCTCCCTCGAGGCGCGCGCGGGCATCGCCTTCCACGGCCAGGGCGCCTGCACGGGCTTCCGCCGCGGCGTCTACCCCAAGCTCCCGCCCGACATCGCCGCGGACCTCGGCGCAGGGCTCTCCATCGCGGTCGAGGGCGGGCACATCGTCGAGGCGCTCAACCTCGGCGTGAAGGACTTCATGGACGGTGACACCAGCAACCAGCTCCGCTCCCGCCGCCGGCGCGTGGTCAGGGGCATGGCGGCCATCCGCCACTACGGCCGCGCGATGAACCCATTCCACCGGCCGGGCCTGGCCTTCGCGGTCTGGTCGCACAAGATCCTGCGCTGGCTCACGGGCGTCTGGATGTTCGGCGCCTTCGCCACGGGCCTCGCCATCTACCTCACGCACGATATTCCGCTTTACCAATGGCTCTTCTACGCTCAGGCAGCCCTCTACCTCGCGGCGCTGATCGGCTTCATCGGCGACGGCACGCGCGTCTCGAAGTGCCCACTATTCGGCATCCCCATGTCCGTCTGCGTGGTGGTCTTCGCCTTCACGCGCGGCATGGCCGAAGTGGTCATGGGCACGCGGGAGAACTTCTGGACCCCCGCAAACGCCGGCGCAAGCGCGGCGAGTGATTGACCGCTACATCCACCGTCCGCCTGACTTGCGGAACTCCCGCGCCTGCGCGGGCGTGGGGAAGGAGTAGTACGTCGCCTCCTCGCGTGGGTTCGCCCGCGTCGGGGCCTCACCCATCTCCAGCAGGTCGATCGCCTGGCTCAGCAGCCGCGCGCCGACGACCTTGCAGCGGCGCATCAGGTTCGCCTGCGTCTCGCCCGCGGGGATCGGTACCGCCTCCTGCAGGATGATCGGGCCGTCGTCGAGCCGCTCGGTCATGAAGTGCACGGTCACCGCGGTCTCCGGCTCGCGCTCGTAGAGCACCCAGAAGGTCGGCAGCATCCCCCGGTAGCGCGGTAGAGGGGCCGCATGCACGTTGATGCAGCCCATCGGCGGCAGCGCGAGCAGCTCCTTGCGGAAGATCTGCGGGCAGGAGACGCTGATCGCGAGGTCCACGCCCATCTCCCGCAGGCGCGCGAGGAACTCCGGCGCGTTGATGTCCGCAACGCCCTCGACGGGCACGCCGTGTGCGCGCGCGACCTTTGCCGGGCCTGCGCCAGAAAGCTTCGCGCCGGCGTAGCGCAGGCCGTAGCGGATGAAGCTCAGCGCATCGAAGACCGCTCCCCAGCGCCGGATGGTGGCGAGCATGCCTTCCGCGCGCGGGTCCTCCGCGACGAAGACGCCCGCGATGCGGTCGGCCTTCTGCGCCAGCAGCTCATCGAGCAGCACCGGCACGACGAAGGGCTCGTCCTGGGTGATGATGACGGCCGTGAGCGGCGTACGCTCGGGCATCGGCAGCGGCTCCTGTAGGACAGGCTTTCCAGCCTGTCAATGAGAGTAGAACAGGCTTTCCAGCCTGTCAATGCAATGGTCGAATGATTCCCCGCAACGCGCGTCGAACTACCCTCTCGTCCGCAGAGCCTTTGACGAAGACCGGGTGACCTGCCATGACACCACGCGAGCGCATTCTGACCGCCCTGAAGCGCCGGCCGACCGACATTACGCCGGTTGGCAATGCTGTCTCCATCGCCACCGTCGATCTGATGGCGGCCACCGATTGCTTCTTTCCCGACGCGCACATGGACGCCGAGGCGATGGCCGGGCTCGCCGCCGCGGGCTACGACATCCTCGGCTATGACACGATCGCGCCGGTCTTCAGCGTACAGCACGAGGCGGATGCGCTCGGCTGCGAGGTGGACTGGGGACGCGTGGATATGATGCCCGACGTGACCGTGCACCCATGCCGGAGCGCCGCCAACATCCGCCTGCCCGCGGACATCCTCCGCCACCCGGCGATCGTGGTGGTGCTCGAGGCGCTGGCGCTGCTACGCGCGTGCTTCCCGGAGGTGGCGATCGTCGGCAAAGTCTTCGGGCCGTGGACGCTCGCGTATCACCTCTTCGGGGTTGAGGAGTTCCTGATGATGACGCTCGACGCTCCGGACGAGGTTGAGCGCATCCTACGCGCGCTGATGCCCCTGCCCGAGCTGTTTGCGCACGAGCAGTTCGCGGCGGGCGCGGACGTGGTGACGCTGGCGGATCACGCGACCGGCGACCTCGTCGCGCCGGAGATGTACCGCGACTTCCTCTGGCCGCTGCACAAGGAGCTGGCGCGCGCGATCTCCGGGCCGGTAATCCTGCACATCTGCGGCGACACGATGGACCGCATCCCGTGGA
The DNA here is from genome assembly GCA_029821635.1 of Candidatus Zipacnadia bacterium. GTDB lineage: Bacteria > Armatimonadota > Zipacnadia > Zipacnadales > UBA5352 > UBA5352. The sequence continues at coordinate 20,860 of JALGSW010000051.1, read as the reverse complement.
TCTCGCGTACCGGGCTGGCGTGCTTCCACTTCGAGTCGAAGGTGCCGGCGTCGAAGGCGCGCTGGGCGGCGGGCGATCGGATCGCGCTGATGGGGAACATCAACAATCCGCGGACGCTGCTGCGCGGGACACCGGACGATGTGGCGGCGGAGGTGCACGCGGCGCTGGCGGCGGGAGTGGAGATCGTGGCGCCTGAGTGCGCAGTGCCGCTGACAACCCCGACGATCAACTTGCAGACGGTAGCGGACGCCGCGCGGGCGTGGGCGCCGCCATCCCCGAAGCCGCGCCCGCGCTGGCAGCGGTAGGGGGGAGTTGCCGATGGCCGCCTGCGACTTCGCATAACACATCTTATGTCATGTTTCTGCGAGACATGGCATGTGGAGGCGGCCGTTGCCGTTCGCCGTTCGGAGCGACGCATCCCGCCGTTTGGATGCGTCGACTGTTGTTGCTGTTCGCCGCCTGACGGCTCCCCACACCCGCCCCTCAGCTTGACTTCGCCGCAGGCCGGTCCTACAATCGCGGGCAGGGAGCCACCGCACTGATCGGGAGCTGATTGTCATGACCGTGACCGCCCGCCGCGCCACCCTTACGCTCACCATCGCGCTGCTTGCGCTGCTACTCGCCGCCTGCGGCGCTTCTGCGCAGTGGGACGCCGGCCGCAGTCTCGGCATCGCCGCCAGTTGGGCCTACAGCGGCGGCGACAACGGCTACCGCCTCGAGCTGGGCCAGTCGGACTTCGTGATCGATGCGGGCTTCTTCACCGCGCAGAACTACGGCACGCTCGGCGATGGCGACGTCTACGCGCTGGAGGTCGGCATCGGCCCGAGCATGTTCATGCCCGAGTATCAGGGCACGTCGTTCGTGGTGGGCGTCGCCGGCTACCGCTTCAGCCCCGACGATCCCGCCCTGGACGATGACGACAGCTTCACCTGGTGGGTGGGCGCAGGCGACTTCGAGCACTCCAACGGAGGCCTGTTCTACCAGTACCGCTACATCTTCGACGGCCCGATCGAGGGCAGCCAGGGCATCGTGGGCTGGGCGCTCTAGCGTTGCCATAGGTCGTTCGTAGGACAGGCTTTCCAGCCTGTCAGTCGTCCGTCGTTGCAGGACGCGACAAGGGGGCGTTGCGATGGGCCTCGCAGTCGTCGAGATGATTATGGCGATCGAGGACGAGTTCGGCATCGAACTGGAAGAGGACGAGGTCCAGCCGATCGAGACCATCTGGGAGATGCACGAACTCGTCTGCCGAAAGCTCAGCGTCACCCCGCGCCGCAGCGACGGCGATCCCCAGCCTGCGGGCGAACTGGCAGCGGGTGACCGCGACCGCGGCGATCGATCTCCCCTACCCCGGCATCCCTGATGAACTGGCGCAGTGCCCTATCGCCTGCCTCGGTGTGTTGCTCTCCATTGGTGCGCTCTACCTGGCCGCCGTTACGGTCTCATGGCTGCCGCTGCTGCTTCCTGCAGCCGTGATAGTCCCGCTCTACGCGCTCAAACAGCGCGCCAACCGCGTCTACGGCCTGCCGCCCGACCAGACGATGCGCGAGCTTACCCAGACCGCCCTCGGCCGCAATCCGCACATGTTCGGCCAAGCAGCCGTCGGCGTCTACCCGCAGGCGATCTGGGAGCGCATGGTCGGCGTGATCGCGGAGGAGCTTGTCTACCCGGCCGAGCGCATCGTACCGGACACGCGGTTTGTTGAGGATCTGCAGTTGTAGGACAGGCTTTCCAGCCTGTCAATCCGTTGTAGACGTGGACGACTGACAGGCTGGAAAGCCTGTCCTACGAACGACTCTTTTCACTCTTCCCTCTTCACTTCCAGCACCACGAAATCCCTCGCCCCGACGCTGACCGCCTGCTCCATCTCCCCCATGCGCACCGTGCCCGTCGCGGCCTCGGGAGTGAGGTTGCTCACCACGATGATGTTCGCGTCCTGGGCCTCGTAGACGCTCGCCTTCAGCGGCGCGTCCACGCTCACCGGGCAGTCCGCCTCCCAGTAGCCGTGGAAGGTCGCGTCGGAGAGCTGATACTTGTCGTAGAGCGCCCAGACCGCGTTAATTTCCGCCGCAAAGATGTAGAACCCGCACGAAGGCACGTCGTGCAGCAGGCAGGCCGCGAGCAGCGCCCGACTCGGCGCCGGGTCTTCGAACTGATAGCGCTTGTCCGTCCCGCGCCCGAACTCGGGCAGGAAGCTGATCCCCACGCCCCGCACCTGCGAGTTCAGCTCGATCTGCCACACCTCCGGCGAGATCTGGTCGGTGTAGTACCAGATATCCTCGCCCAGTCGCGTGGTGTACTGCTCGCCGGGGAACCAGTAGTCGCTGAAGCCGTGGATCGGCGGATAGAAGCGGCTGTGCGAGTGGTTCATGACGATGTCGTCGTGCGAGTGCGCGATCGTCATCACGCGCCGCAGCACGTCGCGCAGGGCGAAGATCGGTCGCGTCGTGTAGGGCCGCCCGAAGGCGTCCACGCCGCCGCAGCCATGCTCGGTGTTGCGGCATTCGCTCGGGTCGCAGCAGTCGTAGTAGACGCCGCCGATCGCCGGATAGTCCCTCAGCAGATCGTCCATCCAGTGCACCATCAGTTCGGAGAAGTCGCTGCGCGGGCAGGTTGCCTGCAGCGCATACTCCATGCCCTCGCGGGTCTTGTAGCCCACGTAGATGTGGCGCTCGGAGTTGCGCCACTCGCGTTGATAGAAGTCCCATTCGGGCGTGTGGTCGGCGAGGAAGGTCGGCGTCGAGTACGGCAGCGTTCTCCCCCAGTCCACCCAGCGCGCCAGTGCCTCGTTCATGTCCAGCTCCGGGTCGGGCAGCAGGTACGCGTTGCGCAGGAACACCCCGCCGCCCTGGCAGACGAGCATCGCGTGACTGCCCTCCACCTGGTTCGGGTTTCCCAGGTTCAGGTTCCGCCAGCCCTCCGGCAGCGGCCGCGTAGGCGTCGCCTGCAGGCCGAAGGTGTAGCTCACCGGCCCATCGATGGTCACCGGCTCGCCGATCATCGTCAGCGTGAGCGTGGTCGCGTCCTCGCCGCGCTCGATCGTGATCGGCTTTGAGTCCTCGGGTGTGACCCAGTTCGCGTCGCTCTCGGCGAACCAGCACACCCCCGCCTGGCGCCCGGTCAGCCAGACCATGTCGCGCCACGGCAGATCGATCCGCCCATCCTCCCAGTTGACCATCGTCGGCGCGAGCACGTACGCGCCCTGCTCGGCGGCCACGGGCAGTTCCAGCGCCAGCGATCGCACCTTCGCCCTCTCCCCCACCGGCCGCAGCGTCAGGTCGCAGCGCAGCATCCCGTCGAACTCCATGCGCGTGCGCCACTCCAGCGCGACCTCGCCCTGCCGCCCGGTGCCCGCGCGCTCCACCGCGTCGGGCGCCTCGGAGGCCACCTCTCCCCCACTCCACGCGGGTTCTTCGGAGTTCACCGTCAGCTTCGCAGGGCCGGCGAGGACGTCCCGTTCCTGCGAGCTGATCGCGGTCGGCAGCGGCCCATCGCCGAATCTGTGCGCTCTCCCCCACACCCGCAGCGCGTCGCCGTCGCGCTCGATCGGCGTCCACGGCTCGGGCACTACGCCCTCGAAGGTCGGCGCGTCCGCCCAGGTGACCACCGGGCGCTCGAAGCTGCTACTGACCGAGGCCTTCTCCGCGCCATCGGGTCCGAGGGCCGCGACCGTGACGGTGTACTCGCCCGGCGCGAGTTCGCCGAAGGGCAGCTCGATGCTCGCTGCGCCGCCCTCGGTCTGCGCGGTCCGCTCGACCAGCGCCTCGCCCGCGGCGTCGGGCTCGCCCGCACGCAGCGCGGCGCGGATCGTCAGCTCCTCGCCCCCATCGCCCGCGCGAGCGGCCATCAGCCGGAACGCGTCGATCTCCAGCAGCACCGAGCCGGGCGTCGGATCGATCTCACGGCGCACGTCCAGCGACGGCGTGTCGGCGTCCTCGGGGGCGTGTGTGAGGTACTCGCGGCGGATCTCGGCATCATCGAGCACGCGGTCCCAGACCTTCAGCTCATCCGCGACCGTGCGGTCATTCGGGTCGAAGCCCTTCTCCCAGAGCTGCGGCGGCGTGATGGTCAGCAGGCCCTCGGACACCTCGGGGAAGTCCATCAGCGGCTCGATGGCCTTCGCGTGCTTGAGCTCCCCGTCCATGTAGAGGCGCAGTTCGCCCGGCTGCCACGAGGCGGCGATGTGATACCAGTCGCCGGGCTTCCAGTGCTCGGCGGAGGTGCGGGCCACCACGCTGGTCCCGCCCACGTTGACGTAGAGATAGAGATGGTTCGGCTGCGAGTACTTGTAGAAGTGCAGGACGTATTCCGGGCTGCGGGCGTTGAAGAAGACCTCGAAGCGGTCGTTGCGGCCCTCCCAGTTGACCGGCTTGACCCACATCGAGACGGTGCCGCTGGTCAGCGAGAAGTTGTCGGCCAGCTCGTAGTCGAGGCGCTCATCGGCGGCGATCTGGAAGCCGGGGGTGCCGGAGACGCCCTCAATGCCGCGCAGCTCGAGGCTGTCGGTGAATGTGGTGGACCGCGCATTCCCGCGCGCGTAGTCGGCCACTACGTCGCGCTTGTCGAACGAAAGATGGAAGCGCAGGCCGTCCTCAGGCGCGTCCTGGGCGCAGCACAGTGCGGCGCAGCAGAGCAGTGAGGCGATGATTGCGGAACGAGTCATGACGCACGAACCCCTCTCGGCGGGGAGTTGGCTTCGAGGGAGTCTGTGCGCCGAAGCGGACGGACGGACCTTCCTGAGCCCAGTCGTTTGGATCTCGAGCGAAGAACAGCCGACGCATCCAAACGACAGGATGCGTCGCTCCGAACGACAAACGACAACGGCGCCGACCCTTGCAGGTCGGCGCCGTTATGCCGTTCTCCCCCTCTTCCGGAACGGAGAGGGGGTCGGGGGGGAGAGGTCAGCCGTTCACTCAAACCCCGGCCGATCGCTCCACCTCGCCGCCGGATTCGGGCCGGCGTCGTGCATCATCATCGGTCGTCGAAAGCTCGGACCATCCCCCGCCAGCCAGTCCACGTTCGCCCAGAAGACCTCCGCCTCGTCGCCCGTGAGTGGTCCGTGGTAGCTGTAGTAGCTGCCGGAGAAGATCACGCGCCCCTCCCCCATCGCGCCCGCCACGTAGACCGGGTCGCCGAACTCGTTGCGCACCAGCACCGTGCCCTCGTCGCCCGGCTTGAAAATCATGTGATCGCGGAACTCCGTCGGGAACTGCGTCCCGGCCTCGATCCCGCGCAGTGCTGGATGGCGCACGTCCGCAACCACCAGCTCCGTTTCCACCACGTGCCGCTCCGCCTCGACCCGCTGCGTCGGATAGTCGCGCACCGCGATCTCCGGCCACGGGCTCGCCATGAACCAGCCCGTGTCGTGCCCGAGCATGATGCCGCCGCCCTGCGCCACGTACTTGCGCAGCATCTTCACGAAGGGTGCGTTGCGCTTCAGCGACTGGTTGAAGTTCTGCAAAATGACCATGTCCGCGCCCTCAAAGTAGCTCAGCGCCGACCCGGCCATGTCGTGGACCTCATACTCCTCGTTCGCCGCAAGCATCTCGAGGAAGATCGGCTTCGCCCCGTAAACGATGAGCTGCTTGCGCTCGGGGTGCTCGATCTCCAGTTCCGTCAGGCCGTAGGTGTCGGGCGTCTCGCGCGCCTCCCACACCCAGTCCCACTCCCCGGCGTCGGCGGCCTCATGCGCCAGCTTGAACCACTTGAAGTAGTCCGCGTGTGTGCCCTCGTAGGTCGGGCCCTCGTAGAAGATCCAGTAGCCGTCGGTGGCCTCCATGATCATCCCGGCATTGCGGCCGGAGAACTCGGCGTCGGCGCCCTTCACCGCCGGGTCGATCCCGCCGGTGTAGAGCAGGTGGTCGGCCAGCTCGAGCGCGGACTCCTGCCGCTCGACGAGCATGTCGCGGTTCGCCTCAAGCGCCTGCTCGTGCGGGAGGATCGAGGCGCGGCCGTAGGTGCACGCGTCCGCGAGGATCAGCGGCGCCTGCTCGGTCCCCCACTCGGGGTAGCACGCGTCAACCATGAACTTCGTCCCCGGCGCGGGGTAGATCATGAACATGAAGGTCGGATCGATCGCGTCCACGGCCTCGCGCAGCGTCCGGCAGCGCTCGCGCCAGTGCGCGACCTGGAAGGCCTCGAACTCATCGTGCAGGCCCTGATCCAGGAGCCACTGGTAGCGCGCGTCCAACGCCAGCTCGGGCAGCTCCATGCCCTTCGACTGCGCGAAGCTGCCCATGATTATGTCATCATACGACAGCGTGTAGCCGTTCGACGTGCCCATGCCCGAGTAGTTCTCGTAGTCGAGGAAGACGCCGAAGAGCGTGGGCATCTCCGCGCTGATCTTCGCGTACTCGACGATCAGGTCATTCGTCCACTGCCAGAACTCGTCGGAGTTGGGGCTCCAGAGCTTGTCCTCAACGCCGGACGACCAGACCATGCGCTTGCCGTCGGCCTGCGCGTCGTCGAGGCCCGCTGCAAGCGTCCCGCGCATCCACGGGATATGCAGGATGCCGGCGTCCTTGCACCACTCCGTCACCTGCCGGACTTCAGCGATGTCGTTGGCGTGCCGCGGGCTCCAGACGTTGAAGCCTGCCTCAGCAGCCTCATCGACCATCCACTGCTCGGTGTGCCAGCCGCGCTCGGGCTGCATGACCTTGTCAACGAGGACCTTGAACTTAACGGTGCGGCCCAGGTCCTGACGCGTCAGCTCGGCGCTGCATGTGCTCGCGGTGATCACGGTCGCCATCAGCACGATCAGAGCGATTGTCCTGCGCACGTCGATCTCTCCTTCGTTGCACCTTGTCGTTCGTGGCTCGTCGTTTGTCGTTTGGAGCGACGCATCTGCCGTTTAGATGCGTCGGCCGTTCGCCGTTCGTAGGACAGGCTTCCCAGCCTGTCAGTCGTTGCCTTTATTCGCCCGCCGCCCCCGTGAGCGCCTCCATCGCGCTTTCCTCCAGCCCTCGCACCCGCTCAAGCAGCTCCGCCTGCTCCGCGCGTGTCGCGACGTCCCACTCCGCGGGCGCCTCGCCTCCCCACCACGTGATGAACTCGCCGTTGGCCTCCGCGAACGCCTCGAGCAGCGCGACTTCCTCGCGGTAGCTCCCCAGTCCACGGAGCGCGTCCTCGCCGAGCAGATGAGCGTTTGCGTCGAGGAACGCCACCGCCGCCCTGCGCGCGTCCAGCAGGTGCATCAGCGTCCAGAAGTTGACCATCCCCAGTAACTCGCGGTCGCCGCCGTCCAGCGCGTCATACTCACCGAGCGCCTCGCGCCAGAGATCGAGCGCCTCCGCACCGTAGTGCAGCGGCTCGTCCGCCTCACGACTCCAGTTCGCCACGGCGACGCGCAGGGCCTCGTTAAGCGCCTCGCTTCCGGGCAGCGGCTCTCCGTAGCCGTCGAGGAACACGAAGGGGGAGTGCAGCGCCTCGTCATAGGCCTTCACGAGCACCTCGTCCTCATCCGGCCGCTGGTAGTCGCGCACGATCAGGCTCACGCTGTGGATGCGGTAGCCCATCACGCATGCCATGTCGGTGTTGAGCCCGACGACCGCCGGCAGCGGGCGCGCTATCGACAGCACCGCGTCCGTCGCGAGTTGCTCGCGACCGAGCGCGCGCGGCGCCTCCGGCACATCCTCCACTCGCAGCCGCCAGCCCGTGGCGCGCGCAAGTGCGGCGATCTCCTCCGGGCCCTCGCCATGCGGGCTGATGGGGTGCCAGCGTCCACTCTCCCACTGCGTCTCCGCCCGCTCGGGATTGCTGAACCAGCGCGTGCGGAAGGCCAGCCCGGACCAGCCCATCAGTTGCTCGTAGCTGCTCGGGTGTGCCGTCGGCGCCAGCGCGGCCTCCAGCGCGCCGATGAACGTGCAGTCCTTCCCCTGGCCGAACGCGAGCCGTGGCACGCCCGCCACCGCTAGGCCCGCGTGCAGCGGCTCCCGCGACGCCGGATCGGCGCCGCTCGCGGCCTTGTCAGCGCGCAGCCGCGCCAGCACCTCCGCCTCCCAGGCGAGCGGCTCGGCGATCTCGACCGCGTCCACGCCCATCGCCAGCAGCGCATTTGCGACGTGGTTGATCGCCTTCGTGTCAAGGTCCCGCACTGTGAGCACGATCCGTCGCAGCTCGCGCCTCACCTCGGGGTCCGCGAAGCGCTCCCGCGACGCGTTGCCCGGCCATGAGCCCTCGGGCGTCTGCCAGATGCGCCACATCAGGTCATGGATCAGCCCGTAGCAGCGCGCCGCCTCCCGCAGCTCATGGGCGGCATCCGGCTCAACCTCCGCGATGCGCCCGAGCACGTCGTTGGCAAAGGCCCGACCCTCGGCCAGCGTCATCGCGGTGTCATCATTCGCGTGGAAGAGTGTGTCGAGGCGGTCCGTGTCGGTGGGGTCCAGCTCCTGCGCGGGCGTGAGCGCCGCAGCCCAGACGTTCAGCGCCTCTAGGCCGCCGACCCACTCCCCCACCTCGGGGGTGCGCGCGGCCTTCACCGCCCAGACCAGCGACTCGCGCCAGCTCTCCCCCATCGGCTGCGGTCTAGGCCGCCGACCCACTCCCCCACCTCGGGGGTGCGCGCGGCCTTCACCGCCCAGACCAGCGACTCGCGCCAGCTCTCCCCCATCGGCTGCGGCCTGCCCTGCTCGCCGACGATGATCGCCCCGCAGACACGCTCTGGCCATTCGCCCATGCGCACGTAGCCGTTTTCGTCATACTGCGCGTTCGCCTCATCGAACACGTAGCACCAGCCCACGAGCGCCGCACCATCGTCCTCGTAGCCGGTGACGACCGCGCAGGGCATCTTGCCCAGCAGGATCACCGGCTTGCCGGCGTCGATACTCGCGCAGATTGCCGCGCGCAGGCCGTCGGCGTCCACCTGCTCGGTGAGGGCCGCAAGCGGCATATCCGCCGCCTCACACTTCTCCGGGATGCCGATGATCTCGTAGTCGTAGCCTGCGGCGGCGAACATGCGGTCCACGGAATGCCTTGGATCGGTGTCGATCGGCCACGGGTGGTCGAAGGCCACGCGCAGAGTCTCGGGCTCCCAGAGCTGCTGCAGGCCCTGACCCGAGACCGCGAGGTAGAAGCGGTAGTCGCGCTCCTGCGGCCCGCCAAGGTAGAACATCACCGAGCGCATCGCGGACGGGAGCGAGAAGTCTTGCGGACCGTCGAGGTAGGTCTGCCAGTCCATGCCGAGGTAGGGCACTTCGTGAAGCACCGCGTCGTCGCCCATGGCACTGCCTCCCGTACATGCGAGCGCGACGCCAACCGTCAGCGCCGCGGTCAGCATCTTCGCTCGAAGACCAGGTGCGCCCGACTGTGTGCCGATAGCCCTGTGCATGCCTGTCACCCCGCCTGTTATCCGGGCCTCACTCCGCCTTCTCGATGATGCAGATGCGCTTGCTCCCGCCGTCCAGCGCCCACAGGTTCTCGCCATCCCAGGCGATGCCGGCGCATTGGCCATCGAAGGGCCTCTCGCCCCAGTCAAGGAGCGTGCCCTCGTCATCGCTCTTGATGATCAGCGGCGCGAAGATGTCGGTGTGCCACACGCCGTCCGGGGTCGCGGCCAGGTCCATCGGGATGGGCCCGGCCAGCACCAGAGTCTGGGGATCGCCGGGTTCCTGCGCGTCGACTCGCCATACGCAGCCCATGAACCCGTCCGCCACCCACACCTCCCCGTCCACCTGCGCGAGGCCGTTGAGCCATTCGCCACGCTCGATCGGTACAGTGCGCGTGACCTCGCCGGTCTCGGCATCAAGGCGCAGCAGGAGCTTGTCATCGTGCTGCGTCACACCCAGTCCGCCGTCCCACCAGCCGATGCCCGCGCATATCCCCTCAGGCAGCTTCAGGCGCCTCAATACGCTGCCGTCGGCCGCCGAGACAGCGATGGCCTCGCTGCCGTCGCGATCGTTCACCCAGAGGCGCTGGCCATCATAGGTCAGCGTCTCCAGCCTCCCATCGGGCGCCGGGATCTCCCGCACGACACGCCAGTCCGGCGGCAGAGGCGGCAGGGCGCGCAAGGGCTCGAACAGCCCGTGCTTGACCAGTGCTCGGAAGGTGCCCAGGCTCCGGTCGCCCCAGCCGCCGTCCTCCTGCTGCCCGCGGAGGATGATGGGCACTTCGCGTTCCGCGATCTCCCGAGCCACGGGCAGGTCTACAGCTCCCGCTACGCCCACGAACCCCCAGGGGTCCTTATAGCTCAGGCATCCGGCATCGTTGAGGCCGTCGCGTATCCAGCTCAGAGCACTGCCGATCAGGTCTGTGGCATCAACGACATCTCGACCATGCCAGAGCGTCGTGAGATGCTCGACCGGCGTCCATGGGCACCCCTCGTAGGGACCGTTCCAGTCGCCCTCGCGCGCGACAAGTGCCTCCAGGCCGGCCTTCACCTCCGGAAGGTTCCCTCTACCCAGCAGGCACAGCGCGCGCACGGTGTAGATGCCCAGCGGGTCCGCGCCGCCGTCATCGCTCCGGTGCAGCACGACCTCCACCGCTCGCACGATCTCCGGCCTCTGTGGGTCCACGCCCAGTTCCGCAAGCTGTGAGAGTGCCTGTGCGGTGAACTGGACGCGATGATTCTCATCGTCGCTCAGCAGTCCGTCCTCGCCCTGCTCGGCCAGGATCTCCTCAATACGCGCCTGCACGAGCGCCTCATCGCCCGGGTTCGGCATGTGGAAGACATGACGTCGCACCAGCGCCGCCTGCAGCGTGTCGGAGTTCCGGACGAAGTCCATCGGGTCGTAACGGAAGCCATACTCGAACGCCTGCTCCGCAGCCATCGCAATTCCTCCCGTACATGCGAACGCGACGCCAAGTACTAGCGCCGCGTTCCATATCGCCGCTCGGGAACTACCCATGCTGGCTTCTCCGCCCGCCACCGCCCGCATGATCTGCCCCTCAGCGTCTCGATCTCTCAGTGGCTATGGCCGGCGTGCGGATCGGCCTCCCCCGCGTGGGGGTCCGCCGCCGGGTCAGCGTGCTCGACCTGCGGCGTGAACTCGATGCCCGCCTTCTCCAGCTCGTGCTCGACCGCCAGCCGCAGGTCCTGCTCGGTCCACTCGTCGAAGGTCGGTGTGCCCTGGAATGTGATGAAGCCCAGCTTCGCCTCCGGGATCTCCTTGATCATCTCACCGTTGATCATCAGGCCCGTGGTCATGCCCTGCGCCTGCTCGACGAGCTTCTTGAACTCCTCGGAGGCGGGCGCAGGGAACTCAATGCGGACGAACTGCGGATACACCCCTGAGAGCGAAGACATCATCGGACGCAGGGGCATCTCCAGCTCGGTCATGCCGGTCGCGAGCACCTGAATGAGCACGGGGGCGCCCTCAGGGCCCATCGGCTGCCTGAGGTCCACCTCGCCCGGCTTGCCCTCCTCCACCGCCTCATCGCCGTGCGAGTGCGCGTCCTTGCCCACGCCGCGGGCGGCAAGCTGGGTGGGGTCCATTCTGATGATGAAGCGGTTGAACAGAGCCACTATCACGAGCAGGCCCACGACGATCAGAACGGTCTTCATCTTCATGCTCATCGGCTGCACCTCAAATGCCGGCTGGGCCCGGAGCGCACGGCTCCGGACCGGAGGTTCACGTCCTTGGGTCTTAACGCCACGTGGCGCGTCTGTTGTTCCCTCGTGAACGATAGCTCACGACAGCGACGGGCCGCCGCCACGCCGTTCCCTTCTCACTTTCCGCTCTTCACTTCTCCCCGCCGTTCAGCCAGACGGGCGACGACCACGCCTCTTCCCCGTCCCGCTGGATCACGTGCAGATAGAGCCACGTCCTCTCCCCCACCGGCGTCGGGTCGGTCCACTCAAGGTCGGCGTCGAGGCCCTCGGCCTCCTCGGTCCAGACGACCTCACCGTCGCGCACGATCTCCAGGCGCCACAGCTCCTGCACCCCGTGCACCCGTGCGCGCACCTCGATCTCGTCCGCCTCGCCCTCGTCGCCCATCGCTACGCCGGACGCTTCGAACTCCAGCAGAATGCGCGCGCCGGTGGTGGCCCACGTCTGGCGCTCGCGCAGCGCGTCAATCAGATACCGCCGGCGCAGCTCCGGCATGAGCGCGGCCGTCAGCCCGCAGCGGTAGCGGAGTTGGTGGGCGAAGCCGTGCAGCGAGCTGCCCTGGCCGGAGGGGTCGTCGGGCGTCCAGCCACTCTTCCCCTCATGGCAGTCGCCGCCGCCGGTGAAGCCGACCATCGCGCCGGCGTTGAGCCACGCGTCGGCGGGCAGCGGGTTGGCGCCGGGGAAGAGTGGGGCCTTCGGTGAGCCGAGGCGGTCACTCGCGCCCCACATCGAGTAGATCTCGATGAAGCGCTCAATGCTCGGGTCGTGGAACTCCATCCGCCCGTTCGCGCCGGTGTGATGCGGGCCGACGACAACGTCCTCGTCACCGTGGAAGTGCTCGTAGACCACGTCGAGCGTGTCCTCGCCCGCGCACATGCCGCGGAAGAGCTGGAGCTTGCGCCCGCGGGCGTAGATGCAGCGATGGCCCTGCCGCCCCGCCCACTCGTAGCCCAGCAGCGTGACGAAGCTCCCGCGCTCGTTGTAGTCGTTCACCACGTCCTGCATCCAGCCCCACTCGTTGTCGGTGAAGTAGCAGGCGTGGTCGGCCGCCGCCGCGAAGTCCTGGACGCCCTCGTCGCGGGCCCAGCGGAACATCTCCTCGAAGCCGCCGGAACCGTCGCTCATCTCCGTGTGCCCGTGGATCTCGCCCCAGTAGACGTTCGGACGTTTGTCGCCCTTCGCCAACACCCGCATCGGATTGCTCTGCGCCATCAGCTCGCCGGTGTCGGCATCCCAGGCGCGGATCCGGTACAGGCCCTTCTCCACGCGCCCGAGCGGCATCACAAAGCGATGGGCCGCCCCGAACCTCCCGCGCGGCGTCCCGAGGTCCCTCTCCCCCGCCTTGTCCACGATCGTCAGGCGCATGTGCGAGGGGATGCCGCGCGCCGCCGGCACGTTGCGGAAGCGATCGCTGAAGATGCCGTGCAGCGACACCTCCTCGTCCTCGTGCACGCGGCCCGGCAGTATCAGGTGCAGCCGCTCCGCCGGCCCCGCGATCGTCTCGAACGAGTGGCTGTTTTCGGGCAGCAGCTCGATCCAGCGCCGCCGCTCATCGACCGCTACCGCCGCCGCGAGCGGCGCGAGATGCGCGAACCACAACGGCCGCTCGACCGCGTCGCGCTTCCACGGGAAAATGTACATCTCCTCGGTACGGTAGCTCAGCACAATCCGCCCGCCCGGCTGCAGCCCCTCGCTCAGCGCGCAGATCACGTCGATCTGCTCGTGCGTGTCCTCGGACAGCTCCGCCGACTCAATCGCGACCGGCGCCTGCGTGCCATCGCGCTCCCACGCCTGCGCCTGCGTGTAGCCGGGCGCCTCATGGTCGCCGGTCTGCGGCCGGGAGAACGCGCGCGGCACGGCGAAGCGCACCCGCGCGCCACCGGGCAGGCCGTGCGCCCCGGCGGTGTAGGTCGCCTCGAACGCCGTGCTCTCCCCCACCCTCCCGCGCGACGGGCTCAGCGTCGTGCTGCCCGCGTTCTTGCGGCTGATCCCGAAGATCGCCTGCTCAACGTCCTCGAGCGGCCCCTTCGCCCGGTAGTCAAGATCGCGAGTGATGACGAGCCTCGACGCCCGCGCCTCCGCGATCGTCATGCCCTCGATGCGTAGTTGCGCGAAACGCGCCGCCAGCGAGTTCGTCACGCCCAGGTCCAGCCAGCGCAGCGCGCCCTCGCTCTGCCCCACCTCGGCCCCGGCCACGAACTCATGCTCGTCGATACGCACGACCGGCTGCTCGGCGCCCGTCAACAGCCACAGCCGCACGACCTCACCCCGAAAGCACCCGACGAACAGCACCATGTCGATTGCCGGCCTGCCGGGATATGCGACCGCGTTCGCGAGCGAGAGGATTCTGTCCACTTTCACGAAACTCACCAGCCTTCACACACACGCAGATCGCCTCCACCACATTGTTCCGCCCGGTTCCCCTCGCCACCCCGCAGGCCCTTCATCCGCCGCAACGCCATAGGGGCTCCCGCGCCACCTGTAGGCCGTCATGCCAGTAAGCTGGCATAACGGCTTTGCGTGGTCCTTTTCGCCGTCTTCCTGTTATACCATTACCCCACCATCCCGGTACGCTCCGCCACGACCTGGCACTGACGGATCGCGGCTTCCCTGTTATGCCATTACCCCAGCATCACGAGACGTGTGCCGCCCAGCCAGCATACCGCCTCGCGCCGCTGCACTGCTGCCGCCCTGTAGGGCCGCGTCGCGCGTCGAGGCTTATGCTGGCATAATGTCAATCATCACGATCCCGCTCCAGCGATCGAGAGCGCAGCTTGGGCTACCGTTCTGCCAGCTTCCTGTTATGCCGCTGTGCTGCTGTTACTGTTTAGCGTTAGGCCGTTATCCTGCCTTGCGCGCTTGACCTCATGCCCGCTTGCCGCTAAGATGACCCTGACACCGTACGCATCGCAGCATTGCTCGCAGCACGCCGGCCGCCGCAGGGCGATCACCGGCGCCATCGAAGGAGGAGACGCCGATGCGCGTCATTGCCGTCGCCAACCAGAAGGGCGGCGTTGGCAAGACCGCCACCGTCCTCAACCTCGGTGCCGCGCTCGCCGAGATGGGGGAGAGGGTCGTGCTCATTGACCTCGACCCCCAGGCCAACCTCACCGCCATCTCCGCCGCCGACGAGGCCGAGCTCACCACCCACGACCTGCTCCTCTCGGCCGACGTGGACCTGCGCGAGATCGTTCAGCCCACTCCCATCGCGAACCTGCTGGTCGCTCCGTCGGAGTATGCCCTCGCCGCCGCCGAAGCCCAACTCGCCGACGCCGATGCCGACCGCGCGCAGTTCCGCCTCAAGGACAAGCTCGGCACGCTCGCCGAGGGCATCATCGTCCTGATCGACACACCACCGAGCCTCGGCTTCTTGACGATCAACGCGCTCACCGGCGCCGATGAGGTGCTGATCCCGGTCCAGTGCGCGTACCTCGCGATGAAGGGCCTCCAACAGCTCCTGCGCACCATCGAGGGCGTCCGCCAGCACGCGAACTCTGAGCTGGATATCCTCGGCCTGCTGCTGACGATGTATGACGCCCGCACCGCGCACGCTGAAGAGGTGAAGCGCAGGCTGCAGGAGCACTTCGGCGACCGCGTGTTCGGGACGATCGTCCCGCGCACCGTCGCCTTCGACTACGCGACCGTCGCCGCCACGCCGCTGGTGCACTTCCGACCCGACAGTCCCGGCGCTGAGGCCTACCGAGCGCTGGCTCGCGAGGTGATCGACCGTGCGTAAGCGCCCTGAGATCCCAGAGGACGTCTTCTTCAACGTCGCGCCCGCCGCTGATGAGCCGTCGGGTGAGCCGATCGTGCCCGGCGAGGAGCCCGAGCTGCAGACCGAGCCGGCTGACGAGGTGCTGGAGAAGTCGATGGGGGAGAAGAGCTCGGGCCCGCGGTCATACACGCGCCTCTCCGACGCGCGCAAGCGTCGCGAACCACAGCCCGAGCCGGCTTCCGAGCCCGCGCGCGTGGGCAGGCCTCCGGCGCAGGAGGGGCCGAAGGTCGCGGTCACGCTCTACCTCACCGAGCCGGTTGCGCACATGCTCGAGGAGGTCAAGTTCCTGCTCTTGACGGAATACGATGTGCGCACCAGCAAGTCCGCGATCGCCGACTTCGCGGTGCGCAACGGTCTGCGCGACCTGCAGGCCGCGGCCGATGACCTGCGGCGCGACTGACGCCGTCGCGGCTGCGCGTTGCGCTCAGGGGCCGGGTTTGTTAGAATCCGCTTTGTTCCCATCGCTGACCGCCTCGGCGGAAGCCGCACACGCGGCGCTGCCCGAAAGGTGTCTGAACCGTGCTCAGAGCAACCTCGACGCTTCTGGCGCTCACGTGCCTGATCCTGTGCGCACCCATCGGGCCTGCCCTCGGGCAGACGGCTCCCACCGCCCCCCCGGTGACTCCCTATCCCAGCGCGACGCCTACGCCCGTGCCGCCCACCGTGCCTCAGGGAGTCGTGCCACCTGTCGAGCCCGAAGAAATCGGGCCGGGGCAATCCGAGGAGTTGGAGACCGCGCCCGTGGCGGCTGTCGAGGAGCCGCGTACCGCGGCCGAGCGCTTCGCCGAACTGAAGCGCTTCGGCATGAACATCTTCGGGCCGGCGGACGAGCCTGACACCACTGTGACAGGCGACGAGCAGCGCTCGGCTGAGGAGGCCGACGCGGAGCGCGCCCTGGCGACCGTACCGCAGACGCCCGTGCCGCCCCGCGGACCGCGTGCCGTGCTCGCCTCCGAGCCCGTCCCGCCGACCTACGTGCTGGGGCCCGGCGACCAGCTTGCCGTGCGCGTCTGGACCGACGCCATCGAGCACGTCGCCGCCACCCCCGTGATCGACGCCGAGGGGCAGATCTACCTCGAACTGCTCGGCGAGGTCACGGTCGCGGGGGAGCGACTCTCCAGCGCTCGTGAGATGATCACGCGGCGCTACCACACCTTCTTCAATCGCGCCGAGGTGAGCGTAGGACTCACACGCACGCGCGTGATCGAGGTGCGCGTGACCGGCGACGTGCGCCGGCCCGGCACCCACCTGCTCTCGGGCGCCGCCACGCTCTTCTCCGCACTCAACGCCGCGCGTGGCCCGAACGATGTCGGCAGCTTCCGTGCGATCAGGCTCGTCCGCCGCGGCGAGGAGCCGCTGGTGATCGATCTGTACGACTACCTGCTGCGCGGCGAGATTGACGCCGACGTGCCTCTCGAGCCCAATGACACGATCTTCGTCCCGCCGCTGCTGGCCGAGTTCGGCATCGACGGCGAGGTGCGCCGTCCCGCGCGTTACGAGATGACCGATCCGGTGACGCTCGCCGAGGCGCTGCAGATGGCCGCGGGCGTGTCCGCCACCGGCTACGGGCAGGGCGCGGAGTTGTGGCGGGTGGGGGAGAGCGGCACTCGCGAGCTGCTGAACGTCAACCTCCGCACCGCCGACGCCCAGCTCAGCCTGCAGAGCGGCGACCTGGTCGTCATCCCGCCGGTGCTTGAGGAGGCGCAGAATGTAGTTGAGCTCGAGGGCGCCGTCCGCCGCCCCGGCACGTATCAGGTGCTCGAGGACATGACCGTCCGCGACCTCATCGCCCTCGCGAACGGGCTGGAGGAGACCGCGCACACGGAGGAAGCCGTCGTCGAACGCCTCGGCGACGACCTCGACCGCGACTTGATACACTTCGACCTCGCCGCCGCGCTCGCCGGCGACCCCGCGCATAACATCGCCCTGACGCAGGGCGACCTGGTGACTGTCTTCGCCGAGGGAGACGTCGAGGCGCCGATGGAAGTCACGGTCGAAGGCGCGATCCGCGAACCCGACACCTACGACTGGGTGCGGGGCATGCGCGTCTCGGACCTTGTCAAGCAGGCGGGCGGGCTACTGGAGGGCGCCTACACTCGGCGCGCGAACCTGATGCGCCTCGGTGACGACCAGCGGCGCGAGCTGATCCCGGTGGACCTCGCTGCGGCGCTCGCGAGCGATCCCGGCGCCAACCTCGAGCTGCAACGCGGCGACACGCTCACCGTGCTCGCGCGGGCAGAGGTCGCCGAGGACAGCCGCATACACGTCACCGGCCTGGTGCCGAACGTGGGCTGGTTCCCACGCTCCCAGGGGATGCGCGTCTCCGACGCGATCCTCGCCGCGGGCGGCCTTGCATCCTCGGCCGGTGATCAGGTTGAGTACACCGCCGGAGGAGTCGTCGGCCAGGTGGAACCGATCTACCTCTCTCTGCGCCGCGAAGATGAGGCCTTCGTCGTCGAGCCTGACCCGATCGTGCGCGACAACGACCTCGTCGCGGTCCTCGGCACAGGCAGGCTGATCGCCACGCCGCCTGTCGTCACCATCCGTGGTCGAGTCGCGACCCCCGGCTCCTACGCGCTGCTGTCCACCACGGAGGATCCCGACACCGTCTACGACCTCATCCGGCGTGCCGGTGGACTGCTGCCCAGCGCCAACCCCAACGGCATCGTGCTCTACCGGCTGCGCCAGGAAATCATCGGCGACGAGCAGGAGGGTGACCTCGAGCAGGTGATCGCACACTTCAACCGCGAGCTGGCGGCCGGCACCGTTGAGGGGGAGGAACAGCGCACGATGGGCACCGCGGCTCAGATCACGCAGGGCCTCGAGGCCGCGCTGTCGGAGGGTGGCTCGGCCGTGATCATCCCGCCACGGCGGCTGAGCAAGTACCAGTGGGCGCGCGCGGTGCCGATCGATGGCGAGGCCCTCATCGCCAGCGGAGGCGCTCGGGAGGACTTCCCGCTCGCGCCTGGCGACGTAGTAGTGGTGCCGGAAACACCCACGACCGTGACCGTCATGGGTGCGGTGGTCAGGCCCGGCGCGGTCCCATACCAGTTGGGCTTTGAGCCGTTGGACTACATCGCCAAGTCCGGAGAGTTCACCCAGGACGCGCGCAAGCGCCGCACGGTCGTCATCCGCGCCAACGGTGAGGTCACTCCGCAGGCGCTGCACACCGAGATCAAGCCGGGCGACATCATCCTTGTGCCGTCCGACTACATCTTCCGCAACGTCAACGAGCCCGGCGCGCTGGAGCGCGTGCTCAGCGCCGTTACCAGCATCGTCACCGGTTACCTGATCCTCAACTGACGCGCGGGGGATAACGATGAGCGCCTGCCTGCGCGGCCTCTCGGGCCGAGTTCGCAGGCATAACGTTTTGCCTGCATAATGGCCCGCCAATGTTTCACGTGAAACATTCGTTCGAGGCAATAGACGGCGCTACTCCGCCAGCACCGCCTCCGGGCGGTCGGCCAGGTAGGGCGAGGCGTCCAGCACCCGCAGCCAGTAGTTCTCCGAGTAGTGCGTCGCCTCCATCTCCTCGGGCTTGCCCACCCACACCGACCACACCGCCCCGGACATGCCCTCCGGCGCCGCCACCTCCAGCGTCTCGCGATGCGCCACGTCCGAGTTCACCACGTGGTCCAGCGCCGGTTCGCCGTCGGGCCGCCAGACCTGCACGCGCATCTCCTGGTTGCGGTTGCCCGTCTCCGCGCGCAGGCGGAAGCTCGCCAGGCCCTCGGGCACCCAGAAGAACCGCCGCGGGTTCCCGCGGAAGAAGTAGGCTCGCCCCGAGGCGTCCAGCCCGTGCGGGTGCGATTGCACCTGAGCCGAGTACCACGGGCCGCCGCCCGACTGCGCCTGAATCACCAACGCATAGACGCCCGCCACGGGCATGGTCAGCGACAGCTCGGCCGTCTCGCCCGGCTCGATGCGCCCCTCGGCAATCGGCTGGTCCGGGCCCTTCGCCAGCGCCCACGCGATCGGCTTCGGCCGGCGGTTGCCCGCGGAGTGCCGGATCGTCGCCTCGACCGGAACCGCCGGGTCGCTCACGTAGACGTAGATCGTGTTCACGCCGCGCAGGCTGGTCGGCGCGGGCGCCTCATCGAGGGCCGGCGCATCGGGCGCCACGGGCCGCAGGTCTGGGATCGTCACGCCTCCGGTGTCCGCGCGCTCGGCGAGCAGGTCGATCGGCTCCCAGGCGATCTCCCGCGGCTCGCCCAGCCATGCCTCCATGCGCGCGTTCGCCTCGCCCAGCGCCTGCCAGTAGGCCATCGGGTCAGGGAAGTCCGTGGGCAGCGCGTAGGACGCGCGGCGCGCGGCGATCTGCTCGGGATGCAGCATGTTGAGCTGCCAGAGGTTGTACCCGTCGGCCATTACCGCCGCGACGAACGCGTGCGCGCCCATGTCCTCCGGGCGATAGCTGTTCGGCCGGAACCACGGCACGAAGAGGTTGTGCGGATTGAGCGACTTGATGAACGCCTGCGCCTCGGCGGCTCCGTCCGTCCAGCCGAGGCCGCCATACATCGCCCACGAGTCCATCACCGCCGGCGCGCGCTCGGTCGCGAGGTGGCGCAGCCACGGACGGTGCACCCGCGAGTCGCGCACGGGCATGATGCCGAGACGCAGGTCGGGGTTGATCGTGTGCGCGCGCCGCTCATACTGCCGCGCGGCCTCGTCAAGGCGTGACTCGAGGTGCGCGAGATACGCTTCCTCACCACCGTGGTCGGCGATCCACGCCCAGCGCTGCCCGGGGGCGATCTGCTCGTTGGCCCCGAGCGCGCGCTCGAAGGACGAGAAGCACGTGTCGCAAATGCAGGGCAGGTAGTTCTGCAGGTGCTCGATGTCGATCTTCACGCCCGTGATGGGCACCTCGGTCGAGCGCGCGGCCATCCAGAAGACGCGCTCGAAGAGTGCGAGCCAGACCTCCGGCGCGTAGAGGCAGAACATCTCCGGGTTCGTGGAGCCGTCGGTGGCGACGAAGGCGGGGAGATGCGCGTCGGCCACCGGGTCGCGCTCGGCGCCGCGGTCGTAGAGGTAGACGTAGAAGTCGAGCCCGGCCTCGTCGATCGCGGTCGCGATCTCGTGCACGAACTCACGCATCGACGCGTCGTCGTCGAGGTCGAAGTTCTTCGGGTGGAGCTTGAGGTCGATCGCGGTGAACCCGTGCTCGCTGAGCAGCGGGAGGTAATCGCGCCAGCCGTCCGTCTCGTCGTCGCGGAACGCACCGGTGTAGCCGGACAGGATGCGCTGGTGAGTCGCGAACTCCTGAGCGCGGCAGGGAGTGGGGGAGAGGAGCGCGGCGGCGATGATGGCGACCAGACAGTAGCGCATGAGACGGACCTCCGGCGGCAGGCTGGCGGCGAGGGGAGGTTCGACGGGAGGGCGGGGAGGGCCTTGCGTCGTGCTCGTCGTTCACGTCGTTCACGTGGGACAGGCTTTCCACTTACATTATGCGTTCGGAGATGCGAGGGAGTATGGATGGGTTGCGGGCTCGGTGTGCGAAAAAAATGAGCGGTGAGTGGTGCGCGGATGCCCGCACGAGGCCGCAGCC